>JACQVW010000002.1 GCA_016209535.1 Planctomycetota bacterium
ACCTGGCCCGGGGCGGGCGGGAGGGGGATGAAGCTCAAGGGCAACTCTCCGATGACGAGCTCATCCCTCTCCACCGCCGTCTGCTCTGCCTGACCAGGAATGCGTGCGCCCCCAAGAAGACTCCTCCAGGAAACTGAGGCGAGCACATTGTACCCGCAGGCCCCGACCGCATACCAGCATCGCCTCCCCGGGTGGCTCTTGCCCTCCGAGGGCCACCCCGGTAACCTCTTCACTCCTGCCTGCCCTTCGCCGCGTGGTCGTGCCTGGAGGCTCCCAGTCATCGCAGGCCCATCCGCGCCGATGACGCGCCTGGATAACCCACCTGCTCCGGGTATACTCGATCAGCGTGCCTCGGAGCTGCCAAGGTCCACCTGTAAGGTTCGACCACTATGTCAGAGCAACGGACCGAGATCAGGATCCTGTATCCCACCGACCCCCGCACCCTGCCGCGCGTCTACTCGAACCACGTCAACGTCTATGCCCTCAACGAGGAGGTTTACTTGGACTTCTGCTCGATCGAGCCTCAACGTTCCGAGGACGTGGGGCCGGTCAAACAGGCTGAGGCCGCCCTCCAGATACGGGTCGTCATCACGAAGCAGCACGCAGAGCGTCTCCTCCAAGCAGTGAAGGAGATGTTGGACCGGAGCGGGCCATGAGTCGTGGCACGACCTTGGAGCCTCTGCGCGTCCGACGCGCGGCGTCAAGTGCCGAGGGTATAAACCAGCGTGCCGCGGGGAAGGGCGACCCGATGTCATCTTCACAGCCCTCGGTGGGGGTCTCTCCTCCGCATTACCAGGTCCAACTCCGTTTGGTGGTGTTTCCATCGGGCCCTCCCGAGCAGCGGATCGTTTGGCGGACCACGGCGTGGAACGAGCTCAAGAGGCTTGAGCCGCAGGCGCTGAGTGCCCTGGTGCCTGGCGGGAGCTTGATCATCGACGCCGACGCGGTCGGGCTTGCCGTCACGGAAAATACTGAATTCGAGACTTCCTGGATGGAGCGCAAGTTCGAGGATCTGGGGGAGGACCGGAGCCGCAAGCGATGTGAGAAGCTCCTGCGTGAAGTCGAAGCCGGCTGCGAGGAGATCCAAGAAGTCGACGTCCTCTTCCTTCGCTTCTTCGCCTTGGAGCACACTCAAGACGCGAATTGGCCGCGAGCCGAGGCTCTCGTGAGGACTCTGGGCCTTGCAGGAGAGAAGGTGGCGTCGCATCGACCCCTGGTGGTCCGAACCTTGCCCTTGTTCCTTGGACACCCGTGCCCTGAGGTTCGCATCGCGGTCGTGGAGTCGCTGTGGAACATCGGAACCACGGAAGCGACGGAGTACATCCGCATCGCCTTGCGCGACGGCAACGAGTGGGTTCGGCGTTCCGCGGAGACGGCGCTCGGGGGAAGCTGAGGTGAGGGATCCGTGGTGTGCCGACCTTCGTTCGCATCCTGACCGCGTCCGACCTGGACGGCACTCCGGAGGCGCGAGCGAACCGGCTTCAAGACATGTTGGATCCTGAGGGGTGGTCCCTCTTCGCGACCTCTGACGAGGTCCCACCTGTCCGCATCCTCGGGGCCTTTTTTGGCATGCGACGTGGAAAGCAGGCCGGTCCCTTCGCGTATCGGAGCATCACCCTGCGGGAGCTGGAGGGCTTGGGGCTTCCTGGCCCGAGGCACGCCCCCAACACCGAGGGGACGCTCCCGCCGCTCGTCGCGAACGCTCACCACGACCTCTTCCTGACCGAGATGGCGCAGGCTGAGCGCTTGGATCACTTCCTGTCGACGAGGCCAGTCCAGGAGCTCAGCCTGCTGGCCGTCTTGGAAGAGCAGGTCCGGATCCACAACGATGAGCTTGTGATCGGGGCGACCAGAAAGAACATTCGCGACCGGATCCTGAAGATGGGCAAGCAACTCCCGGAGGTCCTGCCCCTGGTGGATCGGCTTCGGTCGTGCTGACTCGCAGTTCCGCTGCGCGCGCCGCGCTCGAGTCGGCGGGATGCCCTGGCGGCGCCGGCCCGGCGCGCAGGACCTTGTCCGCACCCGGCACGGTCTGCTCGCGCTTGAGGCGCCGGTCGCTGAGTTCAAGAAAACGGGCAGGCGGGCGGCGCCAAGCTTGCCATCCCCGCCCCCCGCGATACGATTGGCCCCAAGGTGGCGCTCCTCCTCCCACGAAAGAAGGTGACCATGGCGCGGCTTCCCTCCGGCAGGCAGGGGTCTCGAGTCCATCTCCTGGCGTTCCTCGCGGCGCTGGCCTGGACCGCAGGCGCGGGCGCCAGGGCCGAGGAGGCGAAGGACGACGCGAAGGCCGACTCCAGGGCCGACCGGCAGGAGCTCAAGCGCGCCATCGCCGAGGGAGACATCGGCAAGGTGGACGACGCCCTCGCGGCGCTGGCCCAGTCCGGCGGCGCCTCGGGCATGAAGCTCGTCCTGGGGTACCTCGAGCGCACGCCGGGCACGGAGGACGGCCTCTACTGGTCCCTCATCGGCGGCGCCGTGTCGTTCCTGGACCGCGCGGCGATGCAAGAGCTCGGGTCGTTCGTCTCGAGGCACAAGGAGCAGGCGCTGGCGCGCGACGTCCTCTACGGCCTCGCGAAGAACGCCTCGATCCACGTCGTCGCGGCCTTCCGCGGCCTCTTGAAGGACGGGCCGGCCGACATCCGGCTCCTCATCGCGCAGCGCGTGAGCCGCGTCCGCAGCCACGAGGCCGTCGAGGCCCTGATCGATCTCCTGCAGTCCGAGGAGCGGGCCAAGGACGGCGGGCCCAACGAGCTCGCCTGGATCGCCGTCGAAGGCCTGACGGCCATGACGGGCCAGAATTTCGGCCCGAGCTCCCTCAACTGGGAAGGCTGGTGGGACAAGAACAAGCGGAGTCCGCTCCCCTCGACGAGGGACATCGAGGAGCGAGCGCGCTCGACGGGCACGGCCGTGGACTTCGTCCGGGTCGACCGCGAGCGGCGCCAGGCCTTCGTGGGCCTCGAGCAGGCACCGCCGAAGACCGTGGTGGTCTTGAGCGCGGAATACGAGAAGCTCAAGCGCAACTTCGATAACGACCACATCGAGAAGACTCTCGAGCGTATGGAGATCCCGCACATCGTGGTGCGGCGCGAGGGCTTCCTCAAGCATGACCTCACGGGTGCCGGGGCGCTCATCATCAACTGCGCCCAGTTCCGCAAGCAGTGCGTGTGCCCGACCTGCACGCCGGGCGCTGGGCAGCTCAACCGGCTCCACCCGTGCACGGGCTGCAACAAGCACGTGGACTTCTCGGCCCAGCTCACGAGGGCCCAGATCGAGAAGATCAAGGCCTTCGTCGCCGAGGGCGGCTTCCTCTTCTGCGAGGACTGGGTCGCCAAGGAGCTCGTCGACAAGGCGTACGGGAAGCTCCTGAGCGTGGGGGCCAAGCTCTGGACGGACCCGAAGAGCCAGCCCCGGAAGCCCAACCCCGGCGAGAACCCGGAGAAGATCGTGAAGCTGACGCTGGAGAACGGCGCGGTGGACGTCATGCCCGCCCGCGGGATGGGGACGCACCCGTACCTCAGGGGGGTCTTCGTGCCCAAGGTGATCAGCACTCCCGATCCCCAGGCCGTCGCGGCCGGGCCCGCAGGGGAGCCGGAGGGCGAGGAGGAGCCGGACGACGTCGGGAAGACGGTGGTCGTCAACCCGCCCAGACCCGAGGAGACCCCCGACCATCCGGAGAAGCCGGAGCCCGTCACCGTCAAGCACACCTGGACGGTGGACAACGAGAGCTATGCCTTGAAGGTCGTGGACAGGGCCCGAGTGGTGACGATCCTCACGAGCAGCGTGCTCGCGAAGGCCACGGGCGGCGACGGAGCCGTGGCCGTCGCGTTCCGGCCCGGTGCTGGCCCCCCCCCCGGACACAAGGGGGCCGGGAAGGGCGCCAGCGGCGTGGTGGCGGTGGTTCTGAGCCACTTCGGCCACCAGGGCTCGAGCGAGGACGAGATGTCGATCCAGAACCTGCTCCTCAACTTCCTCATCGACGCGAACGCCGCGCGCGAGGCGCGCGCTCCCGCGAAGCCATCGCTGAGGCCCCCGGAGAAGCCGGCGAAGAAGGGCGGGGCGAAGAAGGCGCCGGAGCCGAAGGGCGACGGGGCCGAGAAGCCGGCGGACGGCAAGAAGGGAAAGCCGTAAGGCAGGGCCGCGACCGCCCAGTACGGCTCACTACGCCTCACTACGGCTCAGTACGGCTTCCCCCGGTAGAGGACGCCTCCCTCGCCCTCGGGCCCCACGAGCTCGACGCCCTCCTCGGAGAACCGGGCCGTGAAGGGCGCGCCCTGGCCGGCGCGGAGGAACGCGAGGTTGCGGGCGGCCACCACCGCCGCCGCCTCGAGGATCGCCACCGTGGGGCGGGCGGACTCCACGTCCGGATAGGTCCCGCGGAGCTCGTCCCGCGTCGCGTGGCCGAGGAGCACCTCCAGGGCGCGCTCGACGATGACCACGATGGAGTCCTTCCCGTAGCCGTCGTAGGCGCTCGAGGGCTCCGGGACTCCGATCCTGGGGACGTCGGAGGTGAAGTGGGGGTTGTAGGTCCTCGAGCCGACTCCCGCGATCGTCGCGCGGAGGCCCCTGTACTGCTGGTCGAGCTCGATCTTGCCCAGGGTGCCCACGAGCTCCATCTCCTGGTTCACGGGCCCCTCGAACTCCCTGGGGTTGATCCAGTTGTTCACGTAGTAGGCGCGGAACCCCCCCGCGTAGTCCACGGACACCTGCATGGAGTCGAAGGCGTCGATGGGCGCCGCGGCGCCCTCGGCCCGCCAGCTCGCGAGGAGCTCCTTCTGGCCCACCGCGTGGAGCGAGGCCGGCGTGAGCCCGAGGCAGTGCCCGAAGAGGTCCGTCCAGTGGACGCCCACGTAGCTGAAGGGGTTCGACTGGCTCGCCCAGCGGAACGTCTTCGTCGAGACCTCGAGGGGCTCCTCGAGGACGGCCCTGCCGTAGAGGGGCTTCCCGATCCGCGGGACGAGCTCGCGGAAGAGGAAGGCGTGGCAGGGGTCGTACCGCTTGTGCATGTCGACGCCGACGACGAGGTTCCGCTCGCGCGAGAGGCGGAGGACCTCGTCGGCCTCGCGGAGGTGGAGGGCGAGAGGCTTCTCGACCATGACGTGCGCGCCGTTGCGGAGCGCGCAGACCGCTGGCTCGGCGTGGAGAGGGTCGGGGGTGGCGACGAAGGCCACGTCGATCGCGTGGCGCGCGAAGATGTCCTCCCAGGGCCGCTCGCCCCAGTAGGGCGCCGGGGCCGAGCCCGGGACCCTGTCGCGGTACTGGCGCGCGACGCGCTCGGCGGTGCCCTGGGTCCTCGTCCCCACCGCCTCGAGCCGAAAGGCCACGCGGGCCACGTCGCGGGCTCGGTGGTCGAGGCCCACCCGCCCGAGGTACGGGGCGATACCGCACCGCTCGAGGTCCTCGAGGGTCCGCAGGACCACGTCCCCGCCGAACATCCCGCCCCCGAGGAGCGCCATGCGCACGGTGCGGTCGCCTTGCATGGGGGAGCAATCTCGCTCGAGACGCGGGCAGGGTCAAGGGGGCTCGCGGCGGGCTCGAGGGCCGCGGCGCCACCTCCCTCTTGACGCTTCGAGGTCCATGGACACAATAAACGATCTCGTTCTCCCGTGCAGGCTTGCGCGGGCTCACCCCAACGAAGACCCAGGTGTCCTGATGATCCTTCGATTCTGTGTCGCTGGCGGAGCCGTCCTCCTCGTGACCCTCGGCGCGTTGAGCCTCCCCGGCGGCGGGACCGCGAGCCTCGCCGACGAGGCGAAGAGCGCCGAGGGCAAGGGCGACTGCTACAAGCTCGTCGCGCCCCTGAGCGCCGTCATGGAGGTCATGGAGAGTGTCTTCGAGAAGATCCCCGACAAGGCCAAGGCGGGGAAGTTCAAGGAGGTGAAGCGAGAGTCGTTCTTCGTCGCGGAGATCGCGAACCTCGCGGGCCACGAGAAGGACAACCACGGCAACAAGGAGTGGCAGGGCCTCATCGAGGCCATGAGGGCGGGCGCGCTCAAGATGGCCGAGGCGGCGGAGAAGAAGGACGAGAACGGCGTGAAGACCCAGCACGCGGCCGTCGAGAAGGCCTGCGACGCATGCCACGAGAAGTTCCGCGACAACTGAAGTGATGCCTTCCACGGAGCGAACCGCCACGGGATCGAGGCGCCACGGTATCGAACGGTCGCATGGGTATTCCGGAGATAGGCGTCTGTAGCTGGTCCTTGAAGGTCACGAGCGTTCCGGAGCTCCGGAGGCTCATGAAGGATGTGGGGGCGGCGGTGACCCAGGTCGCGCTCGGCGACCCGAACCACGCGACGTGGAAGGAGGGGCCCGGCATCGTCAAGGCGCTGCGGGCATCGCACCTCGAGATCTCCGCCACCATGATCGGGTACCCCGGCGAGGACTACGCCACCCCGGAGACGATCCGGCGCACCGGGGGCTTCGGCGATCCGGCCACGCGCAAGGAGCGCCTGGAGATGTTCCGGCGGGCCGTGGACATGACCGCGGAGCTGGGCGTCAAGGTCCTGGCGAGCCACGCGGGGTTCATCCCGGAGCCGGGGCACCCGGACCGGGGGAGCTTCCTCGACTGCCTCTACGAGGCCGCGGAGGCCGCGGCCAGGAAGGGCATCACCTTCGCCCTGGAGACGGGCCAGGAGGCGGCCGAACTCCTCCGGCGGACCCTGGATGAGCTGGCGCTCGAGAGCCTCAAGGTGAACTTCGACCCCGCCAACATGATCCTCTACGACATGGGGGACCCGATCCACGCGGTGGAGATCCTCGGCCCCGACATCGCCCACGTCCACGTGATGGACGCCCTGGCACCCAAGGCGCCGGGGACCTGGGGCGAGGAGGTGCCCCTCGGCCAGGGAGAGGTCGGGATGTCGGAGTTCCTCGAGGCCCTCGCCGCCATCGACTACTCGGGTCCCCTCGTCGTGGAGCGCGAGGTGGGGGACCAGGCGGCGCGCGTCGAGGACATCCGCGGCGGGATCCAGCTCCTGCGCAAGCTGATCACGGGGGCCTGAGGGCATCGATTGACGAGCGTGGAGCCATGCGCGGTTCGTGACCTCGAGGGGCGCGTGTCCCTCGTGACCGGGAGCTCCCGCGGGATCGGGCGCGCGATCGCCCTCGAGCTGGCGCGCCGCGGCTCCGCCGTGGCCGTGAACCACCCGGGCGACGACGGGGCCCGCGCCCTCGAGGTGCTCGAGGAGGCGCGCCGGAGCGGCGCGGAGGCGCTCGAGGTGCCCTTCGACGTCTCCGATCCGGAGGCGGCCCGGCGGGGAGTCCGGGCCGTGGAGGCCCGCTGGGGGCGCCTCGATGTCCTCGTGAACAACGCCGGGACTTGCACCTTCCACGACGTGGGCTCTCTCGGCGTCGAGGAGTGGGACAGGACCTTCGCCGTCAACGCCCGCGGCCCGTTCCTCCTGGCGCGGGAGGCCGCCGCCATCATGAGGCTCCACCGGTGGGGCAGGATCATCAACGTCACGTCGATCTCGGGCCTCGAGCCCACGAGCCCCCTCCAGGTCGCCTACTGCGCGTCGAAGGCCGCGGCGAACATGCTCACGAGGAGCCTCGCCTTGATCCTGGCGCCGCAGGGGATCACGGTGAACGCCGTGCTCCCGGGCACCGTGCCCACGGAGATGAACCGCGCCGAGCTGGCCGATCCCGCGGTGCGGGCCGGGGTCGAGGAACGTACGCCCCTTGGACGCCTCGGCACTTGCGAGGAGGTGGCCGCCGCCGTGGGGCACCTCGCCTCGCCGGCGGCCGCCTGGATCACGGGAGCCCTCTGGGTCGTGGACGGGGGGTTCGTCGCATGAGCGCGCGGGAGAAGCCGGCGGGCCAGGACGAACGTCTCTCGCGCTACCTGCGGCCTGCCGCCGTCCTCGACCTGACCGCCGGCTCGAAGGACGAGCTGCTCCAGTCGCTCGCCGAGGTCGTCCTGCCGGACGCCTCGCCGGACGTGATCCAGAAGATCTACGGGGCCATCCAGGAGCGGGAGTCGGCCGTGAACACCTACGTCGGCGAGGGCGTCGCGATCCCGCACGCGCGCGTGGACTGCGTCGAGGGCATCCGCCTGGCGCTGGCGCGCAACGCGTCAGGGTTCCCGTACGGCGTGGAGACGGACCAGCCCGTGCGGATCGTGGTCCTCGTGGTGGGGCACGAGGCGCTGACGGACGAGCACGTGCGCGTCCTGGGGGAGATCGCGAACGCGCTCAAGAGCGAGGAGCTGCGCCGGAAGGTCCTCCAGGCCCCCGACGTCCAGGCGGTCATCAAGGCCCTCGACTCCCCGGACCGGAGCGCTCCGCGCCGCAAGGCGCGGCCGCTCTCGCAGCTCCTCCTGAGCTATGCCCGGAAGCTCGGGCGCGAGATGGGCGTCGGCGCGAGCATGGTCCTCCTCGAGAACGCCGACGACGTCGCGCTCCTGAAGCGCTTGCCCGGGAGGAGGAGCGTGCTCGTGGCCACGAGCTCGCGCCGGGTCCTCGAGGAGGCGGAGAATGTCGTCGCGAACGCGATCCTGCTCCCGCAGATGCCCTTCCGCCGCGAGGCGCGCCTGCGCCTCGCGGCGCTCATGGCGCTCACGAAGGGCCTGATCCAGCGCGGGGACGTCGTGGCGTTCCTCGCCGGCGACCCGGCGGGCGGCCTCGACAGCATGACGATCCTCGAGATCGGGCGCGAGTTCGGGCGCTTCGTGTCGCCCTCGGGGGAGATGGCGCCCGGGCTCCTGCCGGGGGTCCTCGAACGGGTCATCACCATCGCCACGGAGCTCTCCGGCGAGGGCCGCGAGGGGAGGCCCGTGGGCACGATCTTCGTGGTGGGGGACCCGGACACGCTCGGGCCCTACTGCCAGCAGATGGTCATGAACCCCTTCCGGGGCTATCCCGAGGAGGAGCGGAACATCCTGGACCCCACGCTGAAGGAGACCGTGAAGGAGTTCGCCGCCATCGACGGGGCTTTCGTCGTGCGCGGCGACGGCGTCGTCGTCTCGGCCGGGACCTACCTCAAGGTGAGCCGCGATGCGGACCTCCCCGGTGGGTACGGCAGCCGCCACCGCGTGGCGTGCGCCATCACCGACGCCGTGAGCTGCGTGGCCGTGGCCCTCTCCCAGTCCACGGGCGAGGTCACGGTGTTCAAGAAGGGGGCCGTGGTGCTGAGCTTGACCCGCGCCGGGGCGCGGTGACCCGCCCGCTCACCGCAGCTTGCGCACCACGAGCAGCGTCACGTCGTCCGCGGCGGGGACCCCCGCGCCGAAGCGGCTGACCGCGGCCAGGATGCCGTCGTGGGTCTCGCGAGCGCTGCGGCCGCGATGGGCCGCCGCGGCCTCGAGGAGGCGCCCGGCACCGAAGCGCTCCCCCGAGGGGGCGCGGGCGTCCGTGAGGCCGTCGGAGAAGACGACGAGCAGGTCGCCGGGCTCGAGGCGGGCCTCGCCGGGGCGGTAGGTCGCCTCCTCGAGCATGCCCATGATCGTGCCGCCGGAGCTCAGGATCTCGAGCGGACCGCCCGCGCGGACGATGAGGGGCCGGTCGTGTCCCGCGTTGAGGTAGGCGAGCCTCCCGTCGGCCCACAGCGTCGCGAAGACGAGCGTCGCGAACTTCTGGAGGCCCGACTTCGTGACCAGGTAGCGGTTGAGGTCGGCCGCCGCCGCCCCGAGGTCCTGCCCCTGGCCCGCCCGCGCCGCCAGGCCGTAGCAGAGGCCATCGAGCATGGAAGCGAAGATCGCCGCCGAGGCGCCCTTGCCGGAGACGTCGCCCACGACGACCGTCACCCGTTCCTCGCCGAAGGGGTAGTAGTCCAGGAGGTCCCCGCCGACCTCCTTCGCCGACTGGTAGGAGCCGTGGAGCTCCACCCAGGGATTCGCGTAGGCGCCCGCCGGTAGGATGTGCCGCTGGATGTCCCGCGCGATCCGCATCTCCGCATCGAGCTCGCGGGCCGCGAGGCACTCCTCGTAGAGGCGGGAGCTGAAGATCGCGTGGGCTGCCTCGGCCGCCAGGGACTCCAGCGCGTGGAGGTGGCGCCGCGGGAAGGGGCGGGCGCGGCTCGAACTGTCGACGTAGAGGACGCCCAGGACCTGCGGCTCGCGGGGCCCGGGCCCCGCGGGACGGACGCGGAGGGGCACGCACAGGACGCTCCGCACCCCGAGCTGGATCGTCGCCGGGTGCTCGCCGGCCTCGGGCGCGAGCAGGTCCTCGCGGATCACGCCCGTCCCCGTCCGCAGGACCTCCTCGGGGATCTTGCGGCTGATGAGGAGCCCCTCGCCCTCGAGGGGCTCCCCGCCGCGGCCGCGCGCCATGGCGAGGCGCAGCGCGGCGGGCTCGCCGGTCCCGGGGGCGCCGCCCGGCGAGGCGCCGCCAGCTCCGGGCGAGCCGCCTCCGGGCGAGCCGCGGCCGCGGAGGCTCCCTCCTCGGTCGCCTCCGCCTCCTCGGTCGCGATCACCGTCGGCGAGCAGGATCATGCCGCGGTCCGCGCCGGCGAGCTCGATCGAGCGCGCCACGACGATCCCGAGGACGTCCTCGAGGAGCAGGTCGCCGTTGAGCTTCAGGAACGTGTCCACGAGGCCCGCGATGTCGCGGATCTCCTGGCCGGGGCCCGGCGGCGGCTCCGCGGCCCGCTCGGCGAGGGTGGGCGCGGCGGGACCGGGAGCGGCGCGGAACGTGAGCACGGGCGCCTCGAGCGTGCCGAGGCGGACCCGGGCGCCGTCCTCGAGCGGGGCCTCGGTGACCCGCGCCTCGTCGACGTACGTCCCGTGGTGGCTCGCGTTGTCCACGACCACGAAGCCGTCGCCGCGCCGCAGGATCCGGGCGTGGAACCGCGACACCACGGCCGCGTCGAGCCTCAGGTCGTTCGAGGGGTCCCGGCCGATGGTGAGGCTCGGCCCGTCGAGCCGGACCCGGAGCACCTCGCCGGCAGGGTCCTGGAGCTCGAGGACCGGCGCCGCGGCACCCGTGCGCTCCATGGCTCGGGCCGTCGCGGCATCGAGCTCCTCCGGCCGGAAGTCGAAAGGCAGGTAGTCCCGCGCGCCGGCCCTGAGGGCCCGCAAGGCGTCCTCGAAGCCTTGCCGGGCGCCGGCGAGGACCACGTGGGCCACCGCCCGCGCGACCCGGCGCAGGGTCTCCTCGCCGGCCCGGGAGTCCACGATGGCCGCGCGGAAGGCCTCGAGGCGCGGGCCGTCCGGGAGGGCCGCGGGGCCGACGACCGCCGCGGCCAGGCCCTTCGCCCGCAGCGCCTCCGCGATGGCCTGGCCGAGCCCGCGCTCGGCGGTGACGACGAGAAAGGCGGCGCCGGGATCCATGGGAGAGAAAAGCTTACCCGCGGCCGCTCCGGCTGGCTAACCTATAGGCCCATGAAGCGTACCCACGCGTCGAGCCTGCTCCTCTGCCTCGCTGCGATGCTCTGCCTCCCCTCGTGCTCCGCGTTCCGGCGCCTCGCGAACCGGGGCCACGACCTCGTGGAGAACCCGGGCCGATCGGCGGCGGTGCGCCTGCCCGCGGGCCTCGGGGCCCTGGTGGGGCACGCCATCGCGATCCCCTTCACCGGGCTCCTCCTGCCGAGCTATGCCTTCGCGGGCGCCACCGTCGAGTCCTCCGACGGCCACGGGCCGCAGCGGGACCGCGGCGACATCCGGCTCCCCCTCGTGCTGGCGCCCCAGGAGTACGGGAGCGGCGCCGGAGCTCTCGTCCTGGGGGCGCCCTTCGACTGGGTCGCGAGCCTCTTCCGCGCCGAATCGCCCGGACCGCCCGAGGGTGTGGTGGCCGAGGCGCCCGAGCTCCCGCCGGGCGAGACGGACCCGAGGCTCGACTTCGAGGTCCGTCCGCCGCGGAGGCCGCCTGCGCCGGGCCCGGTGGAGCCGGCGAAGTAGGGCGGAGCTCCCGTGCGGGTCGCCGAGTCGGTGTCGGCCAGCGGTCGCGCGGCGCGGCGCGCGGCGCGGCGCACGGGGCGGCGCGTCGCGGCAGCCCTCGCGGCCGCCGCGGCCCTGGCCCTCGCGGCGGCCCTCCTCCTCGCCCCCGCGGGCCGGGAGCTGATCGGGAGCTGGAGCGTGTCCTCGGTGCGGGACGCGCTCCTCCGCATGGGCCCCTGGGCCTGGCTCCTCTCCACGGCGCTCATGGTCCTCCAGGCCCTGGCGAGCCCGCTCCCGGCCTTCGTCGTCACCATCGCGAACGGCTACGTCTTCGGCCCCTTCTGGGGCGGCGTCCTCGCGCTCCTCTCGGCGACGCTCGCGGCCCAGGTCTGCTTCGAGGTGGCGCGGGCCCTCGGCCGGCCCATCCTCGAGCGCTGGCTCGGTGGGGCCGTCCTCGAGTGGGCCGACGGCTTCTTCGAGCGCCACGGCGTCTGGGCGGTCCTCGTGGCGCGGCTCCTGCCCTTCGTGCCCTTCGACCCCATCTCCTACGCCGCGGGGCTCACGACCACGACGCGGGCCCGCTTCGTCGCCGCAAACCTCGTGGGGCAGGTACCGGCCACCTTCGTCTACTCGACGATCGGCGGACGGCTCGTGGACGGCCGCCTGCCGGGGTGGGTCCTGTGGCTGCTCGTCGGCGCGGCCGGCGCCGTGATCGCCGGCTGGGCCCTGCGTTCCCTTTGGAGAG
Organism: Planctomycetota bacterium; assembly: GCA_016209535.1. GTDB lineage: Bacteria > Planctomycetota > UBA8108 > UBA8108 > SXIK01 > JACQVW01. The sequence continues at coordinate 12,552 of JACQVW010000002.1, forward strand.
ACCGAAAGGAGGTCGCATGAAGTCTGCCGCGCTCGCCCGCTGCCTCGTCACCTGCGCCATCGCCTGCGCCCCGTCCGTCCTCGTCGCCCAGTCGGGGAAGCTCGTCCCGCTCTACGCGCCGCTCCCGCCCGGCATGACGCGCCTCACGACGTTCGGCGAGCGGGCCGACTGGTCGCCCGACGGGAAGCGCCTCGTCTTCCTCGAGAAGACCTTCGGCGACGTCTACGAGGTCGACGTCGCGACGCGGGCCCTCACGCCGCTCACCCACCACTACTTCCACGAGGGCTACACTCGCGCCCTCCACCTCCCGAGCGGCGACATCCTCCTCTCGGGAGCGCCCGAGTTCGACGCGAAGCGCCCGTGGCGAAGCCGGAACGAGACGGCGGAGCTCTGGGTCCTCTCGCGGAAGCTCGACGGGCCTCCGGTGCCCCTCGGGACGAGGTGCTCCGAGGGCCCCGCGGTGTCGCGGACGCGCCTCCGCATCGCCTGGACGATCGACCACGGGGACTACCCGGACAAGCTGCCCGAGGGCGTCTCCCAGATGTGGGTGGGGGACATCGAGACCGAGGCCGGCAAGCCGCGCCTCGTGAACCGCCGCAAGGTCCTCGACTCGCGGGACCTGCAATTCAAGTGCTCCCTCGAGACGCAGGACTTCCGGCCGCCCGACGAGAAGGAGCTGACCTTCAGCGCCTACGGGCACCAGGGGACCGAAGTCATGGGAGTGGACCTCGAGACGGGGAAGGTCACGAACTACTCGAACGCGCCGGGCCAGTACGACGAGCCCGAGGGGATCTTCCCCGACGGCAAGCACACGCTCGTCGAGTGCGACCGGCACAGCGGGAAGGGCTCGGGGCACATCGACGTCTACAAGCTGGCCCTCGACGGCTCGGGGAAGACGGAGAGGCTGACCTCGTTCAACGACCAGCCCACGTACAAGGCCTCGAACCCCGTGGTGAGCCCCGACGGCCGCTGGATCGCCTTCCAGGAGGCGCGCTCGAACGAGGCCGCGGGCATCGGGCACGGGATCCTGGTCCTGTCGCTCGAGGGGCAGAGACCCTGACGGCGACCGGCCGGGCGTTCGGAGCTCTCAGTACAGCTCCAGCGTGGTCCCGTCCCCGAGCACGGCGCACGGCTGGCGCCGCGACCTCGGGATGCCGGCGATCCACCAGCGTTCGGGGCGGGCGAGGAGGAGCTTGACCGCGTCACCGAGGGATGCGGTCGCGATCTCGCGCGCCGGCGCGGACCCTGGAGCCCCGCCCCGCCAGGGCTCGAGCAGCGCGAGCCACGCCTCGGTGCGTCGCCACGGCAGGAAATGCAAGGGGTCGATCCCGTACCAGCGGGGGTCGAGCTCCGTGGCGTGCGCCCCGTGGCGTCCGGCGGCCTCCCGCAGGCGCGCGTTGAGCTCGCGGGCCCGCTCGCGCGCCTCCTCGAGGCCGAGGCAGCTTCGGGGGAAGAGGACGGTCCGGAAGAGGTAGTACCGCGCCGGGCCCAGGGCCTCGATGTTCCGCTCGGGGAGGAGCGTCACGACGGTCCTCGCGCCCGCGGCCGCGAGCTCCTCGAGGCACCGCTTGACCCAGCCCGCGAGCGTGGCGACGGGGACGCCGTTGGGGAGGTCGTTCCCGATGTCCGTCACGAGGGCGGAGGTGTCCGTGCAGGGACGGGAGCGCAGGGCCGCCCAGAGGCCGCACTCGAGGATGCCCGGGAGGCTCCGCGCGAGGACCGCGCTCCGCAGGCCGTAGGACCTGCCTGCCCCCGGCGCCGCGAGCGCCTCGATCGGCCCCCCGAGGACCGCCCGCGCCGCGGCGAGCGCCGACGGCAGGCCGAGGGCGAGGTTGCTCGCCCCGAGGAGGACGGCGCGGCGCTTCGGTCGCGCCGTCTCGCTCTGCGCGCGCTGACTCATGAGACAGGGTATACTCGCCTCCGTCACGATCGGGCAGGACTTTCTCGCGTGGGCCAGCGGTCTCCCTGAGCTCCCGGTGTCGCCCGGGGCCGGACGCTTGAACGTGACCACGATTGAGACTACACTGGCCCCATGCGAGAGGTGGTCCTTGCCCCGGCGGCGGTTCGCCAGTTCAAGAGGCTCCCTGCTCGTGTCAGGTCTCATCTCAGGAGCGTGATGCGAGAGCTGCTGGAGCTCCAAGACGCCGCCGAGGAGACGCGCAATCGTTTTCGACTTCGCCGACCGTCCACTCATGCCGACTTCGAGCTTCGCGTGGAGTCGTGGCGTGTCTTTTACCGCGTGGGCGAGGACATCATCTTCGTCGAGCTGATCGGCGAGAAACGTGGGAATACCCTCTGGATCGAGGGAAAGGAGTTCGTGCTGTGAAGATCGAGAGCCTCAGGGAAGTCAAGGCGAAGCTTAGCCAGCTCGTGAGGGAGCTGGAGACGCACCGCGCGGTCGTCATCACCAAGAATGGGCGGCCCTGCGCAGTCCTCCTGCCCGTTGAGAAGGAGACCGATCTCGAGAGCCTGCTCCTCGCCCAGCGCAAGGACTTCTGGGAGCTCTTCGATCGGGCCCACAGGGAGGGCCAGGTGAAGGGGTTCACCAGGCTCAAGGACCTCCCGAAGTGAGGCAGCTCTCAGCGCCCCCCTCACCCCTTCAGGTCCTTCGGCCTCAACCCGAGCCTCTCGAACCTCCGGTAGACGCTGCGCGTCGTCTTCCCGAGGGCCGCGGCGATGGCATCGAGGTCGCCTCCGTGCTTCTCGAGGAGGTGCCCGAGGTAGGCCGCCTCGAGGGCCTGCGAGACCTCGTCGAAGGTCCGCGACTCGAAGAGGTCCGAGGAGAAGGGGCCTCGCGGCGCGCTCTCGCCGATCGCAGCGCGGACGGCCTCGGCGCCCGGGGGGCCCTGGCTCTCGATCGCGAGCCTCCGGAGGACCGAGATGAGCTCCCGCACGTTCCCGGGCCAGTCGTGCGCCTTGAGGACCTCGAGGGCCGCGGCGGGGAACCGGGCGGTCGAGCCCGTGATCTCCCGCCAGTGGTGCGCGGCGAGCTCCGGCAGAACCTCCGAGACCTCCCGGAGCGGCGGGATGTGGATGCGCGCGCCGCGCAGGCGGTAGTAGAGGTCCCTGCGGAAGACGCCGCGCGCGACCAGCGCCTCGAGGTCATGCTGGGTGCTCGCCATGAACCGCACGTCGAGACGGCGCGGGCTCGTCGAGCCGAGGGGCCGCACCTCGCGCTCCTCGATCACGCGCAGGAGGCTCTGCTGCAAGGAGGGGCTCATGTCCCCGACCTCCTCGAGGTGGAACGTGCCGCCCGCGGCCTGGAACAGGAAGCCCGTCCGCGTGCGCTCTGCGCCCGTGAAGGCCCCGCGCTCGTAGCCGAAGAAGTCCGCCTCGAAGAGCTCCGGGGGCACCGCGCCGGCGTCCTGAGAGACGAAGGGGCCCGCCGCCCGCGTGCTGAGGCAGTGGAGGACGCGCGCGAGCAGGCTCTTCCCGGTCCCCGAGTCGCCCGTGATCAGCACGGGGATCTCCGAGGGGCCGACCTTGAGGGCCGAGCGGGCGACCTGAAGGAGCTTCGCTCCCGCGAGGACCATGCCCTCGGCGCGGAAGGTCCTCTGGACGTCGGCGGTCGCGGTGGCCCGCGGAGCCTGGATGCGCCGGCCGCGCAGGGCCGACGTCCCCTCGAGCCGCGCGGTCGCGCGCCCCAAGGCCACGGTCTCGACGGCGGCCGGCGCGGGAGCGCCCGGGGGAGCGGCGGCCGCGCCCGGAGCCTCCGCGGCGAACCGCGGCGCCAGCGCGAGGGCCGCGGCCTCGAGGAGGGCCTCGTCGGAGGCGAGGGCGGGGCTCCCCGGCGGGATCTCGGCGCGGAGCTGGCCGTGGGGGGTCCCGAGGTGCTTGAGGGGAGCCGAGAGGACGCGGCACGGTCCCTCCGGCACCGGGGGCCCGGCGCTCCAGGCGGCCGCGACGCGGCCCGCGATGAGGACCTCGACCCGGCTCGCGCCCGTCGCGCGGCCGATGTCGGCGAGGGCGGCCGCGGCCGCGCCCGCCGCATCGCTCCCGGGGCCCGCCGCGGCGCGGAGGACCGCGACGAGCGCCGCGGCCCGGGTTGAGTCCAGCTCCCAGGGCCCCTCGAGGGGCCGATGGCTCGCGAGCCCGAAGCGCTCCCAGGGGTCGCGGGAGAGGAAACCCTCGCGGTCGCCGGCGTCGAGCTTCGCCGCCGCCTCGCGGTGCAGGGTCGCGGCGTTCCTGGCCCGCTCCTGGGCCCGAGCCGGCTCGCCCGCCAGCCGGAGGGACGCCGAGGCGATGATCTCGACGAGGATTCGCGCGCCGGGGTCCGCGGCGAGGTCCGGGTCGCCGGCGGCGCGGGCGAGGAGGTCCTCGAGGGATCTGCGCAGCCTCCCCGGCTCGAGGGCGGCGGCGGCTTTCCGGGCCGCGCGGCCTTCCAGGTCCTCGCCGGCGATCCGCCGCAGGAGCAGCCGCGCTTCGAGGAGGGCCGAGCGCAGGTCGCGCGAACGCGGCGCGGCGCCGGCGGGCGCCGTCACCTTCACCTTCCGCGCCTCCTGGATCGAGCGCTCGGCGAGCTCCAGCTCGCGGCGAGCTCCCTTGGCCGGCGTCCTGGCCCGGAGGTGGAGGTCGGCGGCGAGGAGCGCGCACTCGATCCGGCCCGCGGCGAAGCCCGTCGTCTGGAAGATGCGACTCGATCTCGCGAGCCAGCCTCGAGCCTCATCCAGGTCTGCCGTCTCGAGGGCCGAGGCGGCGGCGTAGTAAAGGCTCCAGGCGCGCAGGATCGCCGGCGGGGCCCCGTCCGGATCGGCGGCCTTGCGTAGCTCGCGAGCCCGGTCCGGGCGCCCCGCGAGCGCCTCGATGAGGGACAGCCGCGCGGCCCTCGGCGCGGCGAGGACGGGCTCGTCGACCGCCTCGAGGAGGCGCCGCGCCGTGGAGATCTCGCCCTCTCGGATGTGCTCCTCGGCCCTGTAGGCCTTCGCGAACTTGCCGAGGAAGGGGTCGCCGGCCTCGCCGGCGATCCGCGCCACGTCGTCCCAGGCCTCGCCGCAAGGGGCGCCCAGGAGCTGCAGGAGCAGGGCGCGGGTGTACAGGCACCAGAGGCGCAGCCGCTTCGACTGGCGCACGGCCGGCGACTCCTCGATCTCGTCGAGGATGCCCCGGGCCTCGCGGAGCTTGCCCTGGCGGGCCAGGATCTGCGCGACGTTAGCCCGCACGCTCACGAGGGCCGCCGGGTCCCCGAGGCTCCTCGCGATGGTCTCGGCCTCGCCGAAGGTGGCGCGCGCGGCATCGAGCCTCCCCGCGAAGTGGTAGGCGAGGGCCAGGTTGTTGAGGAGGAGGGCCATGTTGGACGGGGAGCCGGCCTTGCGGGCCAGGCGCACGCCGGTCTCGAGCACCTTCGTGGCCTCCTCGACCTCGAGGCGCCGCAGGTGGACCTGGCCCAGGACGGAATGGAAGTTGACGGCACTCTGGAGCGTCGCGCGTCGCGCCTCCGCCCGGCTCTCCCTCCAGGCCTCGACGCCGCGCCGCGCGTGCTCCACCGCGCGGTCGGGCTCTCCGCGGAAGTGGTGGAGGAGCGCGATGTCGGACCTCGCCCGGAGGGACTCGACGGGCGCCGCCGACTCTGCCCAGGGCTCGACGCACCGCTCGAGGTGCTGGAGCGCGAGGTCCACGCGGCCGGCGCGGTGGCTCGCCGTGCCGAGCTTGCGGCACCGCCGCACGAGGTCCGGGGCGCGCTCCGGGTCCCCTCCGCCGGGGGCGTCCACGATCTCGAGCCGCAGCCTCAGGCACTCCTCGAAGCGCCCGAGGGACTCGAGGACGTCGCTCGCGGCTTCGAGGAGGGCCCGGCCCCGCGGCGCGGTCCTCCCGGCCGCCTCGGCGGCCCGCTCGAGCGCCTCGACGGCCCGCTGGGGCGGCGCCCCGGGCTCGAGCGAGCCCCCAAGGAGCCAGCGCTCCGCCAGCTCCAGGGCCCGGACGGGCTCTCCCGCCGCATCGAGGTGCCACGCGGCCTGGATGAGCCCCTCGGAGCGGCCTCCGGCCGCGAGGTGCGCGGCGACCCTCCCGTGCACGACGCGGCGGGCGGCCTCGCCCGAGCCCTCCAGCACCGCGGTCGTGACGGACTCGTGGGCCGGGCGCGCCTCCTCGCCGCGGACGGCCACCAGCCCGAGGCGCCTCAGGGCTCCGGCGGCGGCCGCCGCCTCGGCGGAGCCCATGGAGAGGATGCCCGCGACCTCCTGCGGCGCCGCGGCGCGGCCCAGGGCCGCGAGGCACAGGGCCACGTCGCGCTCGCGGCGCTCGAGACGGGCGAGCTGAGCGAGGAGCCGGTCGGTGGGCGCCAGGCGCGTCGCTGCCTCGGGATCCCCGGCGAGGTCGAGGAGGCCGCGGACGTAGAGGAGCGGGTGGCCGCCCACTTGCTCGTGGAGCCTCGCCTTGAGGGCGCGCGCCTTCTCGGGGGCGCAGCCCGAGAGGGCGCCGTCGAGCCCCTCGAGGTCGATCCGCAGGGCCTCGTCGAGCTCGAGGGGGCTCAGGTCGACGGCCGTCGAGAGCCCGGCGTGCTGCCAGGGCGTCTCGGCGTCGGCGGAGGGCTCGGGCCGCCTGCGCGCCGCCACGATGCCCCCTCCCGCCGCGGCGCCGGAGTCGCGCAGGGCCCTCAGGAGGCCCTGGAGCGCATCGTCCTCGAGGGGGCTCGCGAGGTGAGCGTCGTCGACGAGGAGGAACGCGTCCTCGGCGAGGAGCGGAAGGACGCGGGCGGCCGCCTCGCGAGCCGCGGCCCTCGCCGCCTCGTCGGGGGCGGGGCCGAGGCCGTCGCGGCGCTGTCTCGCGGCCGCCCGGCGGGGCCCGAGGACCGAGGCGATGTGCTCGAGCGTCTTGAGGAGAGCGAGCGGGTCGCCCTCGGCGGGCCGCACCAGGAAGGCCTTCTTCCCGCGGGCCTCGAGGAGGGTCTCGACCTTCTCGAGGAAGCGCGACTTGCCCCACCCGCCTCCGCCGCAGACCTCGAAGGCTGGGCGGTCGGCCCGGTCGCCCTCCACCCACCGCGCGAACGCCTCGAGCTCGCGCGTCCGGCCGACGAAGTCCGGCTCGTGGAAGGCCACGGGCCCCTGGCGGCGGCCGTCCTCCGCCGGAGCGACTGCGGCGACCGCGGCGAGCAGGGCGCGGTGGAGCTCGCCCGCGTCGCGGAAGCGCTGGGCCGGGTCCTTCGCCAGGGCGCGGAGGAGGAGCCGCTCGATGGCCTGGGGCGCCTCGGGGATCGGCCTTGCGGCCTCCGAGGCGTGAGCGCGGGCGAAAGAGCCGAAGCTTGTCCCCTCGACGGGGTAGCGCCCCGAGAAGAGGCGATAGAACGCCGCGGCGAGGGAGTAGACATCGGAGGCCGGCGTCGGAGGCTCGCCCTGGAAGACCTCGGGAGGAGCGTAGGGGAGGGTCGCGTGCCCGAGCGCTCCGGCCGCGTCCGCCGAGGCCCGCACGAGCCCGAAGTCGATGAGGACCGGCTCCGGGGCGGCGCCGGGGCCTGCGTCCACGACGAGGATGTTGTCGGGCTTCAGGTCGAGGTGGAGGACCCCGCGGCGGTGGAGGTAGGCGACGGCGGCGGCCGTGGAGGCGAAGAGGCGCGCCGTCTCGCGGGCTCGGAGGGACGGGTCGATGGACGCCAGGTGGCGGTCGATGGGCTGGCCGCGGATCCGCTCCAGCGTGAGGAAGGGCGCGCGGTCGGTCTCGGAGACCCCGAAGTGAAGGGCCCGCGCCACGCCGGGGTGGTGCAGGTCCTTGAGGGCCAGGAACTCGGCGCGCAGCCTCTCGTCGTTGTACCGCGCCGGGTAGACCTTGAGGGCGACCTCCCGCCCCTCGAGGAGGTCCCGCGCGAGGTGCACCTTCCCCATCCCACCCTCGGCGAGGAGCCGGAGCGTCTCGTAGCGCGGGTGACGGAAGGCGGGCTCGCGCCCCATGGCATCTCGAGTATGCGCAGTTTGACGCGGGGCGTCAATCGGGGGGTGCTCCTGCGCCGCGCTTTCGTGTAAAATCCTCACCTTTCCCCTGAGCTGGAACCCACACCGTCGCCCAGAAAGGCCCGCCTGCCATGAAGATCCTCCCGCTCGCCGCGGAGCTTAACGCGTCGCTGGAGAAGGAAGCCCCCGCCGTCCTCGAGATGCTGAGCGACCTCGGCCGCAGGCTCTACTTCCCCAAGGGCATCATCAGCCAGTCCGCCGAGGCCAAGGCGAAGGCCCACCGGTTCAACGCGACGATCGGGATCGCGACCGAGAAGGGCGGGCCGATGCACCTGGCATCGCTCCAGAGGTACTTCCAGCTCGAGCCGAAGGACCTCTACCCCTACGCGCCCACGGGCGGCCGGCAGGATCTCCGAGATGCCTGGCGCGAGAAGCAGCTCCGCGAGAACCCGCGCATGCGGGGGAAGGCCCTGGGGCTGCCGATCGTCACGGCCGCCCTCACCCACGGGCTCGGGCTCGCGAGCGAGCTCTTCGTGAACCCCGGCGACAGGGTGCTCCTCGCGGACAAGCTCTGGGGCAACTACCGCCTCACCTTCGAGGTGCGCCAGGGCGGGGTCATCGAGACCTTCCCGCTCTTCGACGGCCCGAGGTTTCACCGGGCCGCCTTCGCGGCGAAGCTCGAGGAGCTGGCGGCCCGGGAGAAGAAGGCCATCGTGCTCCTCAACTTCCCCAACAACCCCACGGGCTTCACGCCGAGCCGCGCCGACGCCGACGCCATCGCCCAGGCCGTCCTCGCGGCGGCGGAGAAGGGGCTCAGGCAAGTCGTCCTGTGCGACGACGCGTACTTCGGGCTCTTCTACGACGAGGAGTGCCTGCCGGAGTCGATCTTCGGCTACCTCGCGGGCCTGCACCCGAACGTCCTCGCCGTGAAGCTCGACGGCGCGACGAAGGAGGAGTTCGCCTGGGGCTTCCGCGTCGGGTTCATCACCTTCGGCGCGGCCGGCAAGGGGAGCCTCGACGCGGTGCATGCCGCCCTCGAGAAGAAGACGATCGGAGCGATCCGGGGCGGGATCTCGAGCTCGCCGCACCCGTCCCAGACCGTGGTCCTGAAGGCGCTCCGGTCGCCCACCTTCGAGGCCGAGCGCGCCGAGAAGAAGGAGGTCCTGAGGGCACGGGCCGCCAGGGTGCACGAGGTCCTCGGGAAGAAGGAGTACGAGGAGGCCTGGACGCCGTACCCGTTCAACTCGGGCTACTTCATGTGCGTGAGGCTCAAGGGCGTGGACGCGGAGAAGCTGCGCGTGCACCTCCTCGAGCGGTACCAGACGGGGGTCATCGCCACGGACCCCGCGGACATCAGGATCGCCTTCTCGTGCCTCGAGGTGGAGCAAATCGAGGAGGTCTTCGACACGATGTACCGGGCCTGGAGGGAGCTCGCGGGGAGGTGAGGCGGGCGCCGCGCGCCCTCACGCGAACATCCCCGCGATCGCCCCCGTGAGGCACGTCGCGAGGGCGCCGGCGGTCATGGCGAGAAGCGCCAGGCGCGCCAGCTCCGGCCTCCTCGACGGCGCGAGCTGGCCCACGCCGCCGAGGACCACGCCGATGGACCCGAAGTTGGCGAAGCCGCAGAGGGCGAAGGTCGCGATCTTGACCGTCCGGTCGCTCACGGCGCCCCCCTGGATCATGCCCCGGAGCTCCTGGTAGGCGATGAGCTCGTTGGCGACCACCTTCGTCCCCAGGAGGCTCCCGAGCTCGGGCGCATCGGCCCAGTCGGCGCCCAGGGCCCAGGCGAAGGGGCTCAAGACCCAGCCCAGGATCTCCTGGAGGCTCGCGCCCAGCCATCGCTCGAGGGGCCAGTTGACGAGGTGGATGAGGGCGTAGAAGGCGATGAGCATGGCGGCGATGTTGAGCGCGAGCCCGAGGCCGTCGCGCACGCCGATGGCGATGGCGTCGAGGAGGTTCGTGCCCGGGCGCTCGATCACGAGGCGCATGGCCTTGCCCGTGGCGGGCTCCTCGGTCTCGGGGACGATGACCTTGGCGACGACGAAGGCGGCCGGGGCCGCCATGAAGGACGCGGCGATGAGGTAGGCCGCGTAGTCGGGCCCCACGAACCTCATGTAGAGGCCGAGGACCGTCCCGGCGATCGTGGCCAGGCCGCCCGTGAGGAGCGCCATGAGCTCCGAGCGGGTCATCCGCTCGATGTACGGGCGGATCACGAGGGGGGCCTCGGTCATGCCGACGAAGATGTCGGCCACGACGGACATGCTCTCGGCCCCGCTCACGCCCAGGACCTTTCCGAGGGCGCGGCCCAGCCCGTAGATCACGACCTGCATGACCCCGAGGTGGTAGAGGACGGCCATGGCGGCGGAGAAGTAGATCACCATGGGGAGCGCCTGGAAGGCCAGGGAGAAGCTGCCGCCGGGCCTCCCGATCTCGCCGAAGACGAACCCCGAGCCCTCGTAGGAGAAGGAGAGGAACCAGGCGGCGAGGTCCGTGAGGGCCTGGAAGGCGCCCATGCCGGCCTCGGTCTTGAAGAGGACGAGGGCGAGGGCGAGCTGGAGCCCGAGGCCCCAGAGGACCACGCGAAGCCGGATGCGGCGGCGGTCCCGGGACAGGGCGTAGCAGATCCCGAGGATGACCGCGACGCCGAGGAACCCTCTCAGGACTTGCATGCCCAGGTTATCGGCAGGGCCGCCGGGGCGACTTGAGCCTTCCCGGAACGTCGCGCCGGGCAGCGGAGCGGCGCCGCGCGGCGCGCAACTTCCGCCTCGGCCGGAGCCGATACCTCCGCATGAGCCTCCCGCTGCCGAGCCTCCGGGGCACTCGGTGGGCCGGGGCCGGGGCCTGGCCGCGCGTGGCGCCCGCGGCCCTCGCGCTGACGGGGCTCGCGCTCTTCGGATCGGCCGCCGGCCACGGCTTCACGTCCTGGGACGACGACCTCTACGTCACCAGGAACCCGGCGATCCGGGACCTGAGCATCGACGGCGTCTTCCGCCTCTTCGCGGCCCCGTCCATCTGCAACTACCACCCCCTGACGCTCCTCAGCTTCACCCTCGAGCACGCGGCCGTCGGGTTCGACCCGTGGCTCTACCACGTCGACAACGTGCTGCTCCACCTGGCGGCGGCGCTCCTCGCCTTCGAGCTCGCCAGGCGATGGCTCGGGAGCGGCGCCGGAGCGGTCCTCGCCGCGGCCCTCTTCCTCGCGCACCCGCTGCGCGTCGAGTCCGTCGCCTGGGTCGCCGAGCGGAAAGGCCTGCTCGCGGCGGTCTTCTGCCTGGCCTCGCTCCTCGCGTACACGGCGCACCTCGATGCGGCCCCCGGGGGGCGCCGCGGGCGGCTCTACGCGGTCTCGCTCGCGCTCTTCCTCCTCGCCCTTCTCTCGAAAGTGTCCGCCGTGAGCCTGCCGGCCGCTCTCCTCGTCCTCCTCGTCGCGCGGCAGGGGCTCACGGGGCGCGCGGCCCTGGGCCTCGCCCCCTTCGCGGCCCTCGCGGCCCTCTTCGCCGCCATCGGATACCTCGCCCAGGCGGCGGACGGCGCCGTGAAGGGGCTCCACGGCGGCTCGCTGGGCTCGCACCTCCTGACGCCCTTCGCCGCCCTGGCCTTCTACGCGGAGAAGCTCGTGGTGCCCGTGGTCCTCTCGCCGCGCTACGTCCTCGCGCCCGCCGCGGGCCCCGGCGACCCGAGGGTGCTCGTGGGCCTCGGGATCGCGGCGGTCCTCGCCCTGGCGGCCTGGGGGAGCCTCCGCCGGGAGCGCAAGGCGTTCCTGGGGATCGGGCTCTTCGCCGCGGCCTGGGCGCCGGTCTCGGGGATCGCGCCCTCGAGCACCATCGCCGCGGACCGCTACCTGTACCTTCCCGCCTTCGGCCTGTTCCTGGCCCTGGGCGCGGCGCTCGGGGGCGCGGCGCCCGGAGGCCGGCGCTGGATCGACCCGCTGCGGCGCGCCGGCTTCGCCGCGGCGTGCCTCTTCCTCGGCTGGTGCGCCGTCCTCACGCCGTCGCGCGTCGAGGCCTGGCGCGACGGCGAGGCGCTCTGGACCGACGCCCTCCGGCAGGACGCGCGGAACCCCTTTGCGCGCAACCAGCTCTCGGTGGAGATGCTGGCCCGCGGGCGCTACGCCGAGGCCGCGGCCGAGGCGGCCGAGGCCGGGCGGCTCGGGCTCCGCGAGCCCAGGCACCTCTTCAACCTCGCCCTGGCGCACCGCGGGCTCGGGGACCCGGAGTGGGAGCTCGAGACGGCTCGCGCGATCCTGCGGATCGACCCGGGCTTCGTCCCGGCGTGGCTCGTCGTCGCGAGGCGCCTTCGAGAGGATGGGGACCTCGACGGGTGCGAGCGCGAGCTCGACCGCCTCCTGGCCGAGCGCCCCGACGACGCCGGCCTCCTCCTCGAGCGCGGGAGGCTCGAGGAGGCCCGCGGCAGGACCGAGCAGGCCCTCGCCCTCCACCTCGCCGCGCTCGAGCGCAGGCGCGACGACGCCGAGGCGATCCTCGGCGCGGGGGTGCTCCTCGCGAGGCTGGGCGACAGGCCCCGGGCGCTCCGGTGCCTCGAGCGCGCGCTGGACCTCGAGGGGGGCGTGCTCCCGCCGGGGGCGGTGGAGAGGCTCGCCGAGCTCCGCGCGGTCCTCGCGGGGCGGTGACGTGGTGCCGCGTGGAGGTAGGATGGCCCCGTGGCGTCCCGGTACAACCTCATCGTTGCGGGCGGCGGGCCCGCAGGCTCGGCGGCGGCCATCGCGGCCGCCCGGGGAGGTCTCCGCGTCCTCCTCCTCGAGCGCCGGAGCCCGCCGGCCCGCAAGGTCTGCGGGGAGGTCCTCTCGGCCGAGGGCCTCGGCCTCTGGCGTGCGCTGACCGGGCGCGAGCCTCCCGTCTCGGCCCCGGCGATCGGCACGGCGGCGTTTTGCACCGCGGGGGGCTCCCGCGCCGCGGTCGCGATCGACCCGCCGGCCATGGGCCTCTCGCGCGAGGCGCTCGACGGCGCGCTCCTCGAGGCGGCGGCGCGCGAAGGGGTCGAGGTCCGCGCTCCGGCGGCGCTCGGCGGCCACGAGGCGCTCGCGAGCGGAGGCTTCCGCGCCTTCGTGCGCCGCGGAGGCGGCGAGGAGGCCGTCGTCACGGACCACGTCGTCATCGCGACGGGCCGGGCCGTGGAGGCCGCGGGCCGCGGGCCCCGGTGGATCGGCCGGAAGGGCAGCGTGGAAGCCGGCGAGCCCGGGCGGCGCGGCGCGGAGCTCGAGATGTTCCTCCTCGAGGGGGGCGGCTACACGGGGGTCTCGCCCATCGAGACGGGGCGGCTCAACGTCTGCGGCCTCGTCCGCGAGGGCGGGGACGCATGGCTCCGGCACCCCGCGCTCGCCGGGCTGGCCGTCGAGGCGGAGCTGTCCGTGGCGCGCTTCCGGCTCGGTCTCGCGGCGCCGCCCCGCGCCGACGGCGCCCTGGCGGTGGGGGACGCCCTCGCCGTCTGGCCGCCCATCGTGGGGGACGGGATCACCCACGCCCTGGCCTCGGGAGCCCTCGTCGCCGAGGAGCTCCTCGATGCGCGCAGGCGAGGCGCGCCGCTCCGCGCCGCCGATTGGACCGCGGCGTGGCGGTCGGCCTTCGGGCGCAAGCTCGAGCTGGCCCTCGCCCTGCACCGCCTCCTGGGCGCGCGAGCCGGGCGCGGAGCCCTGTTCGCGCTCGCGAGGGCGCTCCCCTGGGCGTCGCGGTGGCTCGTGGGCGCGACGAGGACCGGACGGTCGGTCCGGCTCGAGGCCGGCACCGGCCGGATCAGTCGCCGGTGATGTCGAGGGGGATCTCGGTCACGGCGATGGACCCGGCGAAGCAGACCTCCACGTCCCGGCCCTGGTTGCGGGCGCGGCCGTGGTAGTTGCCCGCATATCGGACCGAGGCGCCGTCCGGGCCCGGGGCGGCCTCGAATCGCACGTCGAGCGGGCACAGGTCGAGCCCGCAGAAGACCGTCCTCGGGTCCGCGGCGCCGGGCTCGAGGTGGGGCAGGTTCACGTTCCAGAACGCGCCGGGCCGCAGGGGCCGCGCGAGGAGGAGACGGATCGCGCGCTGCGCCTGGCGCAGGGTCCAGGACCAGTCGATCTCGAGGTCGGGTCGGATGTACTGCGAGAGGGCCATGGCCCGGTGCCCGAGGAAGGCGGCCTCTCGAGCCGCCGCGACGGTGCCCGAGGTGTACGTGTCCACGCCGAGGTTGCCGCCGCGGTTGATCCCGGCGAGGACCCAGTCGGCGCCCCGCGCGATGCGCGTGAGGCCGACGCGCGAGCAGTCCGCCGGCGTGCCCGCCACGGCGTACCAGTCGCCGTGGAGCGAGGAGACGGTTATGGGGCCCTTCGTCGTCACCGCGTGTCCCGAGCCCGACTGGGGCTCCCTAGGCGCGATCACGACGCGCTCGCCGAGGCCTTCCGCAGCCTGGTACAGGGCCTGCATGCCGGGGGCATCGATGCCGTCGTCGTTCGTGAGGAGGAAGGTGGGCATGGGTGTCTCGCCGTCCTGGTCCGGTGGAGGATCGGAGAATTCTACGGTCCTCGCGCGGGGCGGCAAGCCCCGGACGCCGGAGCACTCACGGGCACGCGGCCGTGAGGCACGGGGCGAGGGCGTCGGCCGTGGGGTCGGGCCCGCAGGTCCGCGGGCCGGGGGCGGGGGGCTCCGGGCCCGAGGCGAAGAGCCACGAGAGTGTGAAGATGGGGTCCGCGATGTCGAGCTTCGCGTCGTCGTTGGAGTCGGCGGCGTCGAGGCACAGGGGCGAGGGATCGCCGAGGAACAGGAACGCGAGGCTGAAGACGGAGTCGCTCAGGTCGACCCTCCCGCTCCCGTTGGAGTCGCCGCGCAGGAGGTCCCGCGACCCGGGGCTCTCGCCGCAGGTGATGAGGGGCGAGCCGTAGCAGCCAGCGTCGAAGAACTGGAGGACCAGCTTGTCGTTCGCGCCGGCGTTCGCGACCCGGACGCGCGTCGCGTCGCCGGCGATGGTGCCCGCGAAGTCGAGCACGGGGGCGCCGGGGGTCCACACGTAGACATCGATGAAGTCCGAGGCCCTCGCCCCCGGCAGCCACGTCGCCGTGATCGTGCGCTGGGGCGCGTCGTGCTGGCAGTGCAGGTTCCTCGCGGGCTCGGTGTGAGGGCTCGCCTCGATCACCTTGAAGCTCGCCTCGGCGGGCGGCGAGAGCTCGCCCCCGCAGACCCCTCGCACGGCGAAGACGTGGGTCCCCGGCGAGACGGGGTCGACGTAGGCGATGGTGGTGTCGGCGGCCGTCGAGCCCACCTCGGCCCCGTCGAGGTAGACCTTGTAGCCCGTGTAGTCCGCGGCGCCGGGGAGCCAGTCGACGAAGACGCGGGCCCGGGGCGCGTAGAGGTCCTGGCAGACGCGGAGGCGAGCGGGCGCATCGCAGCCCGCCGCGCAGCCCACGAGCGCCGAGCCGTAGCAGGCCTCGTCGAAGAACTGGAGGCGGAATCGGTCCGTCGCCTGGGCCCCGTCCACGGACACGCTGTTCGCGTCGCCCCGCAAGCTCGCGACGTAGATGAGCGTGGCGAGGCCAGCCCTCCGGACGTAGACGTCGACGAAGAGCGACCGCCTCGCGGAGAGGACCCAGGTCGCCGTGAGCCGGGAGCGCGCGGCGTCGAAGGAGCAGTCGATGGACTCCACGGGTCTCGTGTGAGGCGTCGCCGCGACGAAGTCGAAGGTGGCCGTCGCCTGGGCGGTGGGGGCGCCGCCGCACACCCCCTCGACGGCGAAGACGTGGCGCCCCAGCGGCACCTGGCTGATGTACCCGGAGCGCAGGCTCCCGGGCCCGGTTCCCTGCAGGACGCCGTCCATGGTGACGCGGACCTCGCTGTAGGTCGTCTCGCCGTTCGTCCAGGCCAGGAAGGCGCGCCCGGAGGCGCCGTACACATCCTGGCAGACGAAGAGGTCGCGCGGCGGCCTGCAGGAGGCCTGGGCCTCGAGCGGGCCCGGAGCCTCGAGGACGGCGAGGACGAAGGGGAACAGCCGGGCGGCGCGCCCGCGAAGGGTCTCGATGCATCTCATGGCCAACCTCCTTAGCGGTTCGGTGCGACCCCGGCCCTGAAGGTCGTCATGGTAGCACGCGCGCGAGCCCCTGTCGCGTCCTTCGCGCCCGTGCCGGCCCCCCGTCCGTAGCTAAAAACTGGCCGCCTCAAGCCTGAGGGCTGCGGAGAAGGCGTCCCGTGCGGTCTGAGAGGCATCGATTTTTCACCCGTTGGGTGAAATTTGTGTTGACGTGGG
>JACQVW010000181.1 GCA_016209535.1 Planctomycetota bacterium
GCTTTATTTGGGTGTGTTTAATGACGGGTTAACCCCGGTTATTTAACCACGCCCTGACTTCCCACTGATAGAGCTCGCGCCCCTCGCCCGTCATTCCAGCCGGTACCAGGTGGCCGAGGACTTGCTGGATGACCTCGCCGTGAAGGGGACCAGGGCGTCATCGTAAGACGATACGGCGAGGACCCGGCCCAGGCCGTCGGCCGTCGCCCGCAGCCCCCAGACGCGCCGGACCGTGGGTTTCCCCTCGCCGGTCGAAGGGGTCGTCGTCAGCAGGTCATCCTCCAGCTTGTACTTGCCGGCCTCGTGGGTCCGTATCCTCCGCGCTCCGCTCACGGCGGCGAAGTCCCAGGTATAGGTGCCGTCGGCCTTCAGCACGACGGTTTCGCCCCAGGAGATGCTGGCGTCGGCGACGTATCTCAGAGCTGTCCCCCGCTGCCCTCGCGTTGCTCCCGTGTGCTTCGATGAGGAACGAAGGGAGCTCGATCCGGCGCTCGGCCCGCACGACGTGCTCGCGCTCGAGGTGCGCCCGAGGCCCGGGGTCAGCAGCGCGACGCTCCGCTTCGTGGACGGCCTCCAGGGCATGGCTCCGGCTCAAAGGCCCTCACCAGCGGTCCTGCTTCTCCTCCTCCGCGGCGCGGAGGAGGCGCTCGAATTCACGCAGGTACGAGGGGTGCATGCCCCGGAGCTTGACGACGGCGGCGGCGACCTTGGTCTGGTCGCTGCCCTTCAGAGCCTCGATCAGGTGGTAGCGGTCCTTCTCGCGTCCGGCGACTATCTTCATGGCGACCCAGGGAGCGAACTCGGCGTACGCCAAGCCTCGAGTGACTCCGAGGTCTTGAGGACTCGGGTTGGGCGGTGCGTGCGGCGGATCCCGCGGGCTGTTCTCCCCCTCGGGGACGATATGGAGATCGACATCGCCTGACCCGTGTCGGAACACGAACCGGTGCCAGCCTCGTTCGGATGCGGCCTTGAGGGCGAAGCCGTGCCTAGGGGCCTCCTCGAGGAGGCGGCGGAGCTGACCTTTCCCGGCGGCGACGTCGACGTCCAGGGTGGTGACGCGGGCACCGTGGTGGATGGCCGCCAGCCCTCCCACGATCGCCAGGGGTGCATCGAGGGCCGCCGCCACCTTCGCCAAGGCTTCCAAGCAGGCCGTAAACTGGTTCACCTCGCCCTCCTCGACGGCGCGGATGCTGGCGGCGTACCGGTAAAGGCGCTCGGCAGCATCCGGAAGGGTCCGTCCGATCGTTTTGGGTCGTGAGGCCATGGGCTTCTTCCGCCGCCAATTATAGCCGTGAGGGCGCTCTCGGCCCTCGAGGAAGCCTGCCCACCGACTTCGGCCCGCTTCGCGTGATACCTGGGCCGCACGTGCGGCGAGACCACCCCACACCGAGGCACCCACTTGCCCCCTCGGCATCATCGCTGGCTCGCCCCAGGGCCGGGGGAGGTCCAGTCCCTGTCGGGAGGCCGTCAAGGGACCCCCTTCTTCTCGCCGGGCACCCTGCCGCCCGCTACACCTTCGATTTCTCCGGAGGATCCTGCTTCGGCGCGCCGTCGACGAGGCGGAAGTCGCCGCCGTTCCTCTCCGCGAGGTCCTTGAGGAACGTGGCTTCCACCCCGAAGCCGATGCAGTGGATCTTGGCGTTGCGCAGGCGGTTGATGGCGCTGATCTCGCGCAGGATGTCGGCGGGGGCGGTGTACTTCCCGCCGTAGGGCTGGCCGTCGGTGAGCATGTAGAGCGTGTCGGCCCGCTCGTCCTTGAGGGCGAGCTCGAGGGTGTCGTAGATGTTCGTTCCGAAGGAGGTCGTGAGCCCGCGGACGAACGCGATGGCCTCCTGCCGCCCCGCGCCCTTGAGGGGGTGGAGCTGCTTTTTCCAGGGCTGGGGGGCGTTGCTGAAGGGGATGATGTTCACCTGAAACGGGCTTGCCCCCCCGCTTGCCGATACTTGCCCTTGACTCCCCCGCCGCCCTCGGAGAAGCTACCGGTGCAGCGAGTCCTCGGGTGCGTGAGGCATTCCCTCCGTCCCCCATGAACCACTTCCGCTTCGCCGGTCCATCAGGCCTCGCCGTCACCGCCGCGATCGTCCTCGCCGCCGGAGGGGCCGGGACCGCTGCCGGGACCGGCGACGCGGCCGGCGCCGAGCCCGCCGGCGCGGGCCCGAAGAGCCTCCTCGAGGCGGCCCTCGAGGGGCCGCTCGCGGACGTACGCGAGGTCGTCTTCGCCACCCGCCGCGCCTACGACGACCCGCACTGGTACGCCAACATCGGCTACTACTGCGACGACGAGCGCCGCAAGGCCTACCACGGGAACGGGAAGCCCGACGCGAGCGCGCTCTGGCGGCTCGAGCTGCGGAGCGGCCGGGCCTCGAAGCTCCTCGACGCCGGGGGCGGGACGGTCCGGGACCCGCAAGTCGACTACGACGCGGAGAAGGTCCTCTTCTCGTGGCGCAAGGCCGGGAGCGACCCGTTCCACCTCTACGAGGTGCGGCTCGACGGCGCGGGATTGCGCCAAATCACGAGCGACGAGTACGACGACTACGAGCCCACGTACCTGCCCGACGGCGACATCGCCTTCGTCTCCACGCGCTGCCGGCGGTGGGTCAACTGCTGGATGACGCAGGTCGGAATCCTCTACCGCTCGGACCCCGACGGCGGGAACGTCCGGCCGATCTCCGCGAACACGGAGCACGACAACACGCCGTGGCCCATGCTCGACGGCCGGCTCCTCTACACGCGGTGGGAGTACGTCGACCGCAGCCAGGTCGAGTTCCACCACCTCTGGGTCATGAACCCCGACGGCACGGGGCAGACGGTCTTCTACGGCAACCAGCACCCGCACATCGTCATGATCGACGCGAAGCCGATCCCGGGCTCGAACAAGATCGTCGCCTCCTTCTCGCCCGGCCACGGAGCCAACGAGCACGGAGGCCACGCCACGATCGTCTCCCCCGAGACGGGCCCCGACGACCGCGGCGCGGCGCGGAGGCTGCACGGCGGGCGGCTCACCCGCGACCCCTACCCGCTCTCGGAGGACTGCTTCCTCCTGGCGCGTGAGGACGAGGTGCTGCTCATGGACGGCGCCGGGAAGGCCCAGGTCCTCCACACGCACCGCGACCCGGACGGGGCGAAGGCCGGCGCCCACGAGCCGCGCCCGGTCCAGCGGCGGCCGCGGGAGCGCGTCATCCCGGAGCGGCGGCGCGAAGGCAAGGCCACGGGGACGATGGTCCTCACCGACGCCTACAACGGGCGCAATTTGCCCGGGGTGCGCCGCGGCGAGATCGTGAAGCTCCTCGTCCTCGAGAGCCTGCCGAAGCCGGTCAACTTCAGCGGCGGCCCCGACCTCACGAGCTGGCTCGGAACCTTCACCCTCGAGCGCGTCCTCGGGACAGTGCCCGTCGAGGAGGACGGCTCCGCGTGCTTCGAGGTCCCCGCGGGCCGCCAGGTCTTCTTCGTCGCCCTCGACGAGAACGACCTCTCGGTCAAGCGCATGCAGAGCTTCACCTGCGTCATGCCCGGCGAGACGCTGAGCTGCGGCGGCTGCCACGAGCACCGGACGCTCGCCCCGGAGGCGCGCCACCGGGGGACGCTCCAGGCGCTCCGCCGGCGCCCGAGCAGGATCGAGCCCTTCGAGGGCTTCCCCGACGTCCTCGACTTCCACCGCGACGTCCAGCCCATCCTCGACGCGCGGTGCGTCAAGTGCCACGGCTTCGAGCGGCGCGACGGCCGCGTCCTCCTCGAGGGCGACCTCGGCGCCGAGTGGTCGCTGAGCTACTACAGCCTCTTTGCCCACCGCCAGGTCGCCGACGGCCGGAACGGCCTCGGGAACCAGCCGCCGCGCACCATCGGCAGCTCGGCGAGCCCGCTCTTGAAGAAGGTGGACGGGAGCCACCACGACGTCCGGGTCTCGCCCCGCGAGTGGCGCACCCTCTGGCTCTGGATCGAGAGCGGCGCCCCCTACGCGGGCACCTACGCCGCGCTGCGGAACGAGGCCGCCCAGCGCCGGGAGCACGGCGCGGCGGCGCGGATCCTCGGCGCCGCGGGGGACGTGCTCGTGCGCCGGTGCCGCGGGTGCCATGCCCCCGGGAGCGAGAGGGCGATCCCCTGCAGCGCCGAGAGGCGGTGGCAGCAGGACCGCAGCAAGATCGGGCGCCCGACGGCCGTGCACGAGCGCATCGTTCTCGAGGACGACCCGCTGGCGAGGTTCGGCGCCCCCATCCTCCTCAACTTGAGCCGGCCGCACCTCTCGCCGATCGTCCTCGGGCCGCTCGCCCGCGAGGCCGGAGGCTTCGGGTCCTGCGGCGAGGTGTTCCGCGACCGGAACGACCCCGACTGCCGGCGCCTCGTCGCGGCGATCCAGGCGGCCAAGGAGCAGGTGGACGTCGAGCCGCGCTACGCCACGCCGGGGTTCCGGCCCAATGCTCAGTACGTGCGCGAGCTGAAGCGCTACGGCGCGCTCCCGGCCTCCTTCGATCCGGCGCACGACCCGCTCGACGTCTTCCGCACCGACCAGGACTACTGGCGCCTCCTCGCGACGCCCCCCGAGGTCAGTTTCTGAGGGCTCCCGGCGTGACCCGCCCCGCGTAGAATCCGGGACGGCCATGAAGGACCTTTCCTGGATCCTCGCAGCGACCTTCGCCTTGAGCCTCGCCGCCGGCGCGGGCCGCGCCGAAGCCGCCTCGGCCGCCGAGGTCATCCTCAACGGAGGCTTCGAGGAGCCCCTCGAGGTGGGCTGGACGCTCCACGTCTACGGCGCAAAGCCCGAGGTCGCCTGCGATGACGCGGTGCGTCGCGAGGGGCGGCGGTCGCTCCGGATCTCGGCACGGGAGCCCTCGGACGCGGCCCTCGGGCAGAACCTCACGCTGCCGTCGGGCGCCGTGTTCCGCCTTCGAGGCTGGGTGAGGACGCAGGAGCTGGCCGGCGAGAGCGGCGTGCGCGTGGGCGGCACCTTCCAGGTCCAGGACCACCGCGGCGCGACCCGCGTCTCGGGGAAGAGCCACTTCGGCACCAACGACTGGCTCGAGGAGGAGGTCCTCTTCCGCGTGGCCGGCGACGGCCAGGCGCGCATCGCGGTCTTCTTCGTCGGCTTCGGGAAGGGAACGGGGACGGCCTGGTTCGACGACGTGCGCCTCGAGAGGGTGGAGCTGCCGCACGCCGAGGCGGTCACGGTCAAGGCCGAGCGGCTCCAGGAGGCGCCGATCAGCCCCTACCAGTGCGGCCAGTTCGTGGAATTCCTCTGCGACCTCGTCCCGGGCATGCACGCCGAGCGCCCCGATGACGACAGCTTCGAGGGGCCCGTGCCGTGGAAGGTCAAGCACCGCGGCGAGGTCGATCGCCGCCCGCGGCCCTGGTACCCCTCGGGCGCCGCCCACCGCGGCGAGTACGCGCTCGACGGGGAGCGCCCCTTCAACGGCGCCGTCGCGATGCGCATCCGCGCCCCCGGCGGCGAGCCGTGCACGCTGGGGGTCTCGCAGGACGGCGTCTTCTTCGAGAAGGGCCAGCCGTTCCGCGCCCGGGTCCACCTGCGCGGGGAGCCGCTCGCGGGGGGGCGCATCGAGGCCTCGGTGCGGCTTGGCGGCCGGGGCCGCGTCCTCGCGAGGGCGAGCCTGGGCGAGGTCGGGCGCGAGTGGAAGCTCCACGAGGCGCGCCTCGTCCCCGCCGAGTCGTACCGCGACGCGACCTTCACCGTCGAGTACGGCGGGCCGGGCGCGCTCTGGATCGATCGCGCCTCGCTCCTGCCCGAGGAGACCGCGCCGGGGGGCTTCTGGCCCGACGTGGTCGCGGCCCTGAAGGCCCTCCGGCCCGGCGGCCCCGCCTCCAGATCCGGCGCGGAGCGCTCCGGCCCACGTGTCCCAAGCCGGAGGGAGCGCCAGCAGGAGCAGCAAGCCGACCGCGCCCCCGGTCGCGGCGAAGGCGAGGCGGGTCGGGCCGGCTGCGGCGAGGGCCCGAGCGGCGAGCCGGCGACCGACCCGTGCTTCGAGCCCTGCGAGCGCCCAGGAGGACCGCCCTGCGGCGCCCTTGAGCCCTTGCAGGGCGGCCAGCGGAAGCGCGCCGCCCAGGAGCCGCCGGAGGGCGCGGCGCGCCCGGTGGATCCGTGTGGCCACGGTCGCGGGCTTCAGGCTCAGCACCTCGGCGATCTGGCGGTAGCTCAAGCCCTCGACGGCGAAGAGGTGCATGGCCAGCCGGAAGTCCTGCGGCAGGGAATCGAGGGCCTCGTGGATGCGCCACGCCCATTCCTTTGCAGCCAGGTCCTCGTCGCAGGACCGCGCGAAGCCTGCTTGCCGCCGCGCGGACTCTCGCTCGTGCCGCGACCGGACCTCCTCCTTGCGCAGGCGGTCGAGCGCCGCATGCATCGCGGCGCGAAGGACATAGGTCCTCGGGCTCCGGAGCTTCTCCGGCAAGACCGCGGGCCTCCCCAGGCGCGCGAACACCTCCTGGGCCACGTCCTCCGCCAGGTCCCAGCTTCCGAGGAGCCTTCGGGCGAGGCGCGTCACGGGGCCCGCGTAAGCGGCCACGAAGCGGGCAAAGCGCTCGCGGTCGGGCGTGCGGACGTAATCGAGGTACGGGTCGGTCAAGACGGACACCCCTGGACAGGAAACCCCTGGACAGCTTGCGCGTCGCGGGGATTCTCTTACTGCATGAACGGCCCTCGAGCGTCACTTGTTCCCGACGTCCGGGCGCCTTCCGAGAGTGCCTGGACCCCAGCCTTGGCTGCCGGAGGGGCCCTCGATCGGACACTACAACCCCGTTTCGGCCGTCGTTCAAGACCGGACCACCCGGAGCCCGCGGGGTGAGAGCTCCTGGGTCATGGACTGGAGGGATGTCGGGCCGGAGAGGCACGCCGCGCGCGAGGATCTCTCGGACCTGATCGAGCTCCTGGGGTCGCTGAGGTAGCGCAGGGGGCGCTTTCCTCGACGGCGGAAGCTCTGCATGGTGTCTCTCGCCATGAGCGCATACAATGGAAAGACGAGAGATCATGACGATGGCCAAGAAGCTTGACGTGACCCAGTTGCCCCCCGACGTGGCCGCGTTGCTCACCGCGGGAGAGCAGCCCCTCGTCATCGAGCGGGACGGAAGGCCGGTGGCGGTCATCGTCTCGCCGGAGGCATACCAGCGGTGGCAGGAGCGTGGCCGGCGCCTCTTCGCGGTCTTGGACCACATCGGCGAGCGGAACCTCGATCGAGCTGAAAGCGATGTCGAGTCCACGGTTCAGCAGGCGATAGATGACGTCCGAGCCAAGAGGACATGATCGCGAGGGTGTGCTGGGACACGAACCCTCTCATCAGCGCCGCCATCGTCCGACATGGAGTCCCCCGCCAGCTCCTCGACTTGGCGCGGGCCGAGAAGATCGACGTCATCGTCTCTCCTGAAACCCTCAGCGAGCTGGCAAGGACGCTTCGCGAGCCCAGGATCGCCAGGCGGTATGGCATCACGGAAGCGGAAGCGGCCGAGTTCGAGGCGGGGCTCAGGGAATTCGCCGTCGTGGCCCCTGGAGTCGTGACCGTCGATGCGGTGCCCCAGGATCCGCAGGACAATCACGTCCTCGCGGCGGCGGTGGAGACGCGCTGCGGTTTCGTGGTGACCGGCGACCAGCACCTGCTGTCGTTGCGGAGCTTTCGAGGCATCGAGATCCTCCCCCCGCGCGAGCTGCTCGAGCGGCTCCGAGAGCAACTGCGCCACCAGGGTGGGCGGTGACGGGCATCCCCGTGGCGTCCGCTCAGAAGGACCGCTTTCGCGATCACTCCAGCACCCTCAGCGCGTTCGGGATCTCGTCCACGTCGCCTGGGGCGCGGGGGCAGATCGGCGCCAAGACCTCCCCGGCTCGCCGCACGGCCGCCTCGAGGCCCGCGGCGAGCTCGCCCGCCTTGAGCTTCTCGAGGAGGGCGTCCCGGATCGACCCGTAGTCCTCGGGCTTGAGTTTGTCCGCGAGGGCTCGGTCGCCGATCACCACGGCCTGCCGCTCGAAGAGGGAGACGAAGATCAAGACTCCCGTGCGCCCCGCCGTGTCGCCGACGCCGAAGGTGCGGAAGTGGCGGAAGGCCATGTCCATGGCCTGGGCCGCCATCTCGGTCTTGCCGGCGAGGGCCCGCTTCAACGCCGGCACGCGGTTCGAGAGGAGGGCGCCGAGGGCCACGGCCAGGCCGAGGACGATCAGCCCCTCCCAGAAGTCGATCAGGTGCTCCGGCGAGAAGACGCCCAGGAGGACGTAGGCGATGAGGCCGCACCAGAGCGCCATGATGTCCTCGGCGCGGTGGTAGCGGCTGCTGGCCGCGGTCACCACCGGCACGATCTCGGCGGCCGTCCTCGATTCCGCCTCGCGCACCGCCTCCTCGACCCTCCGCCGGTCGCCGTCGCTCAGGTTTGCGCTCGCCTTCGCCATCGCTCTCGCCTCCGCTGTGTCTCCGCGTCACCAGGAGCCCGAAGCGCCGCCCCCCGACGAGTAGCCGCCGCCGAAGGACGAGCTCGAGCTCGAGTCGCTGGACGCGCTGGAGCTCGAGTCGAAGGAGGATCCGCCCCACGAGGAGAACCCTCCGCTCCCGAAGAGGCTTCCGCCTCCGCGGCGCGTCCTCCGCCGGTCGCTGACGCTGTCGTAGACCCGCGAGCCCAGCACGCCGAGGAGGCCACCGACGATGAGGCTGCCCCAGCCCCCCCAGCCCGAGCCGCCCAGCCGTCCGCCTCCAGCCCAGCCGCCCCCTGTCGACACGCGGAGAAGGCCGCGCAGGACCGCGGCCACGGCCGCGAAGGCCACCACCACGAAGGCGAAGAAGACCAGGACGCCCAGCCCCGAGCTCCCGTGGCCCGGCGGGCCCAGGCCCGTACCCCGGGGGGACCACGGCGCTCCGTCGCCGCCGGGGAGCTGCACCGGGGCGGGGAGGGGACTCCGAACGGGCGCGGGCGGCGGACTCCGAGCAGGTGGGGGCGCCGGGACTGCGCCCGCGCCCGGCGCCTCCTCGGGGGCTCGCTCGGCCTGGAGGGTCCGGAGCGCCATGGCC
>JACQVW010000182.1 GCA_016209535.1 Planctomycetota bacterium
CCACCTCCTCGGGGGGCAGGCAGACGAGCCGCGCGCCGAGGCCGGCGGCCTCGAAGGCGAGCCTGTATGGCCGCGCGAGGCCGCGCCCCGCGCAGAGCGCGACGGGGACGCCGGCGGGAGCTGCCGAGGCGGCGGCCGCCGCCTCCGCCCCCACGAGGAGCCCGCTCAGGTACGCCGCGTTGAGCGGGGGGTCGAGGCCCCGGAGGAGCTGGTTCGTGCGGACCGAGAAGAGCGCCGCCGCGAGGGGGCGCGCCCGCGCCGCCGCAGCGCCCTCGAGGAACGCCGCGTCGCGCCGGGTGTCTACCTCGTCGCCGGCCTCGTCCCCGGCCGCGCCGCCTGCGGCGCCGGGACCGACCACGGCGTCAAGATCGACCGAGTGCCGCAGGATGCTCTGCCGCGAGAGCACGCAGTAGAGCTCGCCGGTCATGTAGGTCGTGAAGTCGGCGATGCGGCCCCCCTCGACGAGGACGTGCTTCGAGTGCGTGCCCGGGAGGACGAGGAGCGCGCCACGCCGGAGCGGCTCGCGGCGAGGCTCGGAGAGGACTCCGAGGACCTCGGTCTCCTCGCCCCGCAGGACGTCCGTCTCCGTCCTCAGGCCCGACAAGAGGACGACGCGGCGGCCGTCGAGGTCGAGCTCCTCGCGCTCGACGCGGCTCCCGTCGAGGGGGAAGGGCACGCGCGCGTAGGGCAGCTCCCTCCAGCCGATGGACGAGCTCGCCATCCCCGAGACGACGACGGGGAGCGGCTCCCCGCCCCCGGGCGCGCGATCGCATGCCGCCGAGAGGAGCCTCGCGACCGCGCCGGCCAGCGCGGCCCGGAACGCGCGTTCCGCGGGCAGGCCCGCCGCCTCGGCCCGCTCCCGCACGGCCGCCGCGCCGTCCTGCGAGCGCTCCTCGGCGAGGACGCGGAACGGCTCCGCCTCCACGAGCCGGAGCCGGAAGGACGAGGTCCCCCAGTCGCAGCTCAGGAAGGCGGGGCTCATCGAGGCCTCACCGCACCTTCATGACGACCTTCCCGGTCTGCGAGCCGCTCTCGAGGTAGCGGTGGGCCTCACTGATCTCCCCGAGGGGAAGCACCTTGTCCACCACGGGGGCGAAGTAGCCCCGGTCCATGAGGTCCAGGACCGCCCGGAGCTCATCGCAGCGCCCCATGGTCGAGCCGAGGATCGACTGGCCCTTGAAGTAGACATGGGCGAGGTTGAGCTTCACATCGGGGCCGCCCGTGTTGCCGCAGAAGACGAGCCGGCCCCCCTTCGCGAGGCACTTCGTGTCCGTCTCCCAGTTCGGCGCCCCCACGTGGTCGAGGACGACGTCGGCGCCGTGCCCGCCCGTCCACTCCTGGATGCGGGCCAGGACGTCCGCGGTCTTGTAGTCGACGGCTGCCTCGGCCCCGCAGCGCTTCGCGTGCTCGAGCTTCGCGGGCGTGCTCGAGGTGGCGAGCACCCTCGCGCCGAGGAACCGCGCGATCTGGATCGCCGCCGTCGAGACGCCGCTCCCCGCGGCCTGGACGACCACCCGCTCCCCGGGGCGCACGCAGGCTCGGGCCGCCAGCATGTGCCACGCCGTGATGTAGTTGATCCCCACGGCCGCCGCCTGCGCCCAGTCGAGGCGCCTGGGCTTCGGGAGGCAGCAGCGCGCCGGGAAGACGGCCCGCTCGGCCAGCCCGCCGTCGCGCCAGGCTCCGAAGATCTTGAAGTCGGGGCAGAGCTGCTCGTCGCCGCGCTCGCAGGCGGGGCAGGAGCCGCAGCCCTCGGCGGGGTAGATGACCACCTCGTCGCCGGGGGAGAGCTTCGATCCCTCGGGCGCCTCGAGGACGACGCCCGCGGCGTCGCTCCCCATGACGAGCGGGATGGGGAAGCCGCGGGGCCCGCCCTTCCGGACCCAGATGTCGAGGTGGTTCAAGCCGCAGGCCCTCACCTCGACGAGCGCGTCGCGCGGCCCGCGGGCGGGCTCGGGCCGCTCGGACACCCTCAGAACCTCGGGACCACCGTGCTTGTCGAGCCAGACGGCTTTCATGGCGGGCGATGCCTCCTTTCTCGTGGGTCGAATCGCGGATGGGGCTCTGGTGCTGCGCGAGAGGCATTCGATACCGCGGGCGGGGCGGCGATGCAAGAGCGGAAGAGCGGCCGGGTGGGAGAGTGGACAGGTGCGGATCAGGACCCGGCGCGAGACGCATCGGGCCCGTGGAGCGTCACTCCCGGACCTCGTCCAGCTCCTCGGCAAGCCCCGCGATCCAGGTATGCCATTCCACCCGCAGCGCCTCCCGGAGAGCGGGCAGCGCCTCCTTTCCATGGCACGCGACCAAGGCGCAGGCGGCGTTCATGCGCACGCCGTCCGGCCCGTCCTTGAGCAGGGCTTCCAGCTCCTTCCTCCAGGCGCCGCTGCCCGCCGCCGCAACGACGTTGCACGCAAGGCTCTTCTCCTCCTCTCCCCCCGCGAGCAGGCGCCGGACAAGCTCACCGTCCTCCACCCCCGTGATCGCCGCGAGGATCAGCTCCCAGCGCCCTTGGGAGCCCAGGTCCTTCGCCTTGGCCTTCTGTTCGGCGATGGCGGGGACGGCGGCATGGCCCAGGCGCACGACGGGCTCCACGTGGGCGAGGGCCTCCTGGAGGTCGTAGTGAGCGAGCCAGGAGCCCAACCCCCCATCCGCGAGGAGCGGTCCCCACCGCTCGACCGTCGCTCGCAGCTTGGCCGCGCGGTCGGCTCCGGTGTGCTCCAAGCGCCACTTCAGGAAGGCGGGCTTCGCCGCATCGAAGTTGGTGGACTCGTACTTCTCCAAGGAGGGCGGGAGGCCGAGCATGCGCTCCGCCGAGCGCAAGATGCCCTCGCCGAAGGGCATCCGGCCTTCCTTCGAGAGCAGGCTCGCGAGGGCCTCGAGGGTCCCGCCGTCGCCCACCTCGATCAGGAGGACCAACAGGTGCTCCACGGCCTCGTAGACCAGCGGATCCTCGCGGGATGGCCCCCTTGGATCCAGGAGCCTCACCAGCGCCTCGAGAGCCGCCCTCCGCGCCGCGGGGCTCCAGGGATGCGCGAGGGGTCGATCGACGGGCCTGTGCACGCGGGAGACGTAGCTCGAGGTCAACTTGTCTCGCACGGCGGCCCGCGCCCAGGGGCTCACGATGCGGCGGAGGAACCGCGCGGCCCTCGTCTGCTCGGACGGCTCTGCTTCCCTCAGGGCCCTGAGGAGCACCGAACGGTACGCCTCCGCGTTCTCCGCGAGCAGGCGCTCCCCCTCCGCGCGCTCGGCCTTCACGGGGCTCGTGAGGAGCCCCACCGCGATCCGGACGGGCTCGAGGTCCGGGCGCTCGGCTCCAAGGCACAGCGCCGGGAGGAGAGGCAGCCACACGAATCCGATGCGCCGAAGGCCCATGGTGCGCCCTCTGAATGGATCTGACGAAAGCTCGTCCTGGAGCGAACCTATGCGACGAGCTCAAGAAACGCCAGCGTTTTCCGGCGAGCGACCCCTCACTCGCTCACGACGTCCCGTCCCTTGGCCTTCGCGCGGTACAGGGCCTCGTCGGCGGCCTTCGTGATGGCGTCGAGGGTGCGGCCGCTATCGGGGAAGGTCGCGACGCCGATGGAGATCGAGACCCTGACCTCGACGCCGTCCTTCGAGAAGACCGCCTCCTTGACCGCCTTCCGGATCGCTTCTCCCACGGTCACGGCCTCGTCCTTCCCGGCCCCGACGAGGTACGCGACGAACTCGTCGCCGCCGTACCGGCACGCCTGCCCGCTCTGGCCGCAGATCCCACCGATCAACTTCCCCACCTCGGAGATCACGTACGCGCCCATGGGGTGGCCGTGGGTGTCGTTGACCTTCTTGAGGCCGTCCATGTCCATCATGAGGACCGAGACGGGCCTCGACTGGACGCCCGCGTAGTGGAGCTGGACCTTGAGCTCGTTGTAGAAGCGGCGCTTCACGACGAGGCCCGTGAGGTCGTCCTGGAACACGAGGCGGTCGAAGATCTCGCCCGACTCCATGTCCACGTCGTCCTCGAGGCTGAACTTGAGGATGGTCGTCCCGAGGAAGATCTTGTCCCCGTCCTTGAGCTGCCCCTTCGTCACGGGCCGATCGTTGAGGAAGGTGCCGTTCGTCGAGCTCAGGTCCTCGAGGAAATACGCGCCCGAGCTCGAATCGAGGCTGATCCGGGCATGGCGGCGCGAGATCTGCTCGTCGTGGAAGACGAGGTCCGCCTCGATCGTCCTCCCGAGGGTCAGCGACTCCTTCGTCAGCGGGATGCGCAGGCCCGCGTCGGCCCCCCGCAGCACGTAGAGGATCGGCGTCTTCTTCTCGAGCTGCGCTTTCTGCAGCCAGCCCAGGTCGTACTTGGCCGTCTGGGCTTCGAAGGCCTCGGTGCTCTCGTCGGAGTCGTCCGTTCCCACCGTGGTCCTGAAGAGGTCCTGATGATCCGCAGTCTCGATCGCCGAGGTCCACTCGAGGCGGGGCCGCTCGCGGCTCCACGAAAACCCCCTGGTGGTCCCGGGAAAGCCCACCTATTGTAGCACAATCCACAGCCATGAAGCCCGAGAGCCTCCTCGGCATCGCGCTCGAGATCATCCAGGTCCTGGACACCCCGGGCGGCTTTCCCGCCGACGCACGCGTCGGTCGCTTCTTCCGGGAACGGCGCTTCCTGGGGAGCCGCGACCGTAAGGTCCTCTCGGAGGCCGCCTATTCCTGGCTGCGGCACGCCCCCCGGGCGCGGCCGCGCTGGACGGCCTGGGCGAGCGAGAGGGGGCTCGAGGACCTCGCCGCGCTCGCGGGCCGGCCGGGCCCCGCGCCGCACCTCGCCGACGTCCTGACCCTGGCGCGGGATGGCCTCTTCCCCTGGCGCCTCCCGGAGACGCTCGCCGCCGCGAGGGGCCTGCGCGGCGGGGCGCCGGCCGAGGCTCTGCGGGAGGACTGGGTCGCGGAGGGCGGCTGGCCCGCGGATCCGCTCGAGCGCATCGCCGCCGAGC
>JACQVW010000183.1 GCA_016209535.1 Planctomycetota bacterium
CCCCTGCGCCGGGTCGCGCAGCACGCAAGCGCGGTACCCGCCCTCGGCCGCGCCGCAACCGGCGCCGCGGGCACCCGATTCGCCGAAGAAGACGACGACGCCGCGGTCGGCTCCGCCCGCCTCGATGACGGCGAGCTCCGCGTCGCCGTCGGAGTCCAGGTCCTCGGCGGCCAGGGCCGCGGGCCGCACGAGGGTGCCGCCCGCCGTCAGGGCCGAGCGGTCGGCGAAGAAGTCGAAGCCAGGGAGCTGCCGGATCACGAGGACCTTCCCGCTCTCCTCGCCGCAGGCGGCGAGGTCCAGGTCGCCGTCGGAGTCGAGGTCGCGGACGACGAGGCTCGCGGCGCCGGCGAGGCCCGAATCGGCGAGGCGCAGGGTGTCGAAGACGCCCGGGGTGCTCTGGAACAGGAGGACGACCGAGTCGGAGCCGCGCGCCGCGCAGGCGAGGTCCACGCGGCCGTCGCCGTTCAGGTCGCCGGCGGCGAGGGCCGCCGGCACGTCGATTGCGGCGATCGGCACCGCCCACGCATCGCCCTCGGGGAACGGGCCGCGCAGGCGCTTCACGCCCCCCAGGTCGCTCGCGACGCCCCTGTCCCCCGGGGCGGCGCCCGGCGAGGGGCCGTACGCGACGCACTCCGAGCCGTCGCCGGCAGCGCGGTCGAAGGGCGTGATGCGGAAGCGCACGGGCCCGCCGCCGGGGAGGTCCGCCTGGGCGTCCCACGCGAGGCGGTGGGCGACTCCCTCGGGGCTCGAGGCGAGGCGCAGCGAGCCCTCGCTCCCGCCGAGAGCGATGCGGAGCAGCGCCCCGGGGGCCGCCGGCGGGTCGAAGGGCCTGTCGGCCCGGAGGACCCCATCCGCGGCGGAGTACGCGCAGGCGACGCGGTGCTGAGCCTCCGGCGCCTCCGACCCGGGCTGGAGGAGCTCGAGGCGCCTGCCGGCGAGGGCCCCCGCGGCGAGGCCGCGGAGCTCGCCCTCGGCGCGGAGCCACGAGGCCAGCACCGAGTCGGAGCCGAGCGCGCCGGCGGCGGGCTCCTCGACGGTCCCTTCGAGCATCTCCACGGCGAGCGTCGCGACCTGGAGCGGCCGCCGGGCCTGGGGGTTCGCGAGGAGCGCGGCGCGGGCCGCCGGGTCGCGGTCGAGGGCCGCGTCCAGCTCGGGGAACGGTCCGCCGTCGGGCGCCCACTGGACGACGGCGTCGACGGGGTCCGACTCGCCGTCCCGGACGATGAACCTCAGAGCGATCCCGCGGCGCTGGTCCTCGCCGGCGAGGACCTCCTCGGCGAGGATCTCGACCCGCGGCCTCGCGTTCGAGTCGAGGACGATCTCGCGCTCGACGGAGGCGCCGGTCTTGCCCACCTCACCCTCGATCCTGTCGATCGGCGTGAGGCGGATCCTCGCGGGCCTGTCGAAGGGGCCCGCGTCCTGGACCGCGGCCCAGCCGAACGCGTGCGCCACGCCCGAGGGGCTGGTCTCGAGCCCGATCGCGTCGCCGACGACGGTGGCGGGCTCGAAGCGCGGGGGGCTGCCCTCGTCGCCGCCCTCGACCTCGGGCCCCACGGCGAACTCCAGGAGGACGTCGGAGGGGTCCGAGCTCGAGTCGGTGAGCGCCACGAAGACCCGCACGTCGCCCCCCTCGGGTTGCGTGGTCCCGACCTCGAGGATCGCGGGTGCGTCGTTGCCGATGACCACGACCGCCTCGAGCGGCTCGACGAGGTCGCCCGTGAAGCGGAGGGTCACGGTCCGGAGCTCGTCCGTGCCGAGGTCCCGGAGGGCGTGCCACCCGATCCGGTGGACGACCCCCGCCGAGGAAGTGGCGAGCCCCGTGAGGCGCCCGGGCCCCGTCGAGAGCTGCGGGAACAGAGGGCGCAGCGTGATGGACCGGAAGGGCTCTCCGCCCGCCGAGAGCTCCACGAAGAGGTCCGCCGGCTCCTCCTCGGCGTTCCTCAGCCTGAGCAAGATGATCGTGTCGTCCGGCCGCGTGCGCTCGTTCTCGAGGTCCACGAGCTCGGCCGCCGCCAGGGCCGCCTCGCGGGCCTTCCTGCCGTGGTGGTCGTCGTCCTGGAGGAAGACCGCGAGGAGGATGCCCCCCACGCCGGCGTTGCAGCCCGGGAGGACGAGACCGCTCAGGACCAGGGCGATCCAGGTGAGTGCTCTCATTCGCCGCTTCTCCGCTCCTTTCTCCTCGCCGGGTTCAACGCGTGTAGACCATGGTCCGCGTCACCGTCTCCCCGTCGTCGCGGAGGATGCGGACCTTGATGGTGTTCTCGCCGGCCTCGAGGGGGATCGGGGCCGGCAGGTCGAGCGCGAAGTAGCCCCCCGCCGGGGCGGCGGCCGCGCCGGTGGCGAGGCGCTGGACGTCGGAGCGCGGCATCTCCCAGCGGAACCTCTTGCCGCCGGCCGCGAAGCGGTGGACGTCGAAGGCCGCGACGCGGCCCTTCCCGCGGCTCGCCACGGCGAGCTTGAGCTTGAGCGCCGCCTCGCCCACGGCGCCGCGCGGGTCGGGAGCGAGGAAGGCGATGCTCAGGGCCCTCGACCTCTCCGCATCGAGGAAGCGCCGCCTCAAGGCGCGCGAGAGCTGGCCCGAGAGGTCCGCCGTCAGGTCGCCCGTGAGCTCCTCGCTCACGCGGTCGCGGTCGCCCGGTGCGAGCACCATGGGCGGCACGACGATGGTGAGCAGGTAGTCCAGGGGGCGGTCGAAGGGGTGCGAGCGGTCCCAGAGGCTCACGTTCTCGGCGGGGGCCTCGAGCCGCGCCGTCCAGTCCGGCCGCGGGGCCTCCTCGCTCGCGGAGCCCTCCTTCGCCTCGAGCCACTGGCGCAGCCTCGCCTGGTGCAGGTCGACGACCTCGACGTCGAGCCGGCCGTCGGTGAAGAACTCCACCGTGGGGACGAACCAGGCCGGGATCCCGCCGAAGAGCCAGCAGGTGACCTCGAGCGCTGCCCAGGCCACGCTCGGCGAGTGCTCGTCGTACTGCGCCCTCGTCCGGAAGCCGAGGACCACCAGGGCGTCGAGGCCCTTCGCGGCTCGGATCGCCTCGGCGCGGCTCGAGGCCGCGATGACCTTCGTGCGGCTGAAGGTTCCTCGCCCCTCGCGGGAGAGATCCTTCGCCACGGCCGCGGCCAGGGCAGCGGGGCTCCGCCGGAAGCGGATCGGCTGCTGAGGCTGCGGCGGCTGCTTTGGCGGCTGCGGCGACTGCGGCAGCCGCGCCGCGGGATCTGGGGGCCGAGGCCTCGCCGGCGCCTCGCCCTCGGCCTCGGCTCCGCCACCGCCGCCATCGCCGGCCGCGAGCGCCCGAGGATCCGTGCTCCCGGGCTCGGAGGCCCTGCCGGCCGGGGCCGGCGGGACCGACCTCGTCCCGCCCCGAGCCTCGAGGTACACGCCGACATGGTACGGGAGCGGCCCTCGCTCGAAGGCCTGCTCGGGCGCCGGCACCGCGGCGCAGCCAAGGGCTGCGAGCCAGCCAAGGACGCTCCCCCCGAGGACCCACCGTGGCACGGCGCAGCGCATAGGTCTTCTCCTCCGTGACGCTCTTCTCTTCTTCCTTCTCTCTCTTCCCGTGCCCCCTCCCCGCACTCTCGGGACTCCCGGGCGAGGGTGACGGAAGCTATCTTCCCAAAAAGTCGGGGCCTTGTCGACCCGTTGGCCGAAGTTTTTATCCAGATTCTGGACAGGGGCCGACCTGGCCGACCTGGCCGGCCTGACCGACCTGACCGACCTGACCGGCCGCCGGCCGCGGGAGCCTGCGCTGGCACCCACCTCTGGACCGTCGGGCTGGATCCCCGGCGCTACAAGGCCGGCGGGAAGGGGGTCAGCCCCTCGGTCCTCGCGGCGAGCCAGAGGGGCCTGTCATAGGTCGCCAACGTCACGGCCCTGCCCAGGGAATCCTGCCAGGAAGAGGCGCAAGCGAGCTGCACCAGATCGTAGCCGCGAAGGCCGTGCTTCCACGCCAAGGCGTCCGCACGAGCAACGATGGCCTCGCTGACCTGGATTCGCCGGAGGGACGGCCAGTCCCGCCGAAAGGCGTCGACGCATGCCGTCGCGGCCGCAGATGTCAGGGCGCCGAGCCGCGCCGCCTTCGCCAAGGCTGCCGAGACCTCGGCCCTGCTGATCACGGAAGGAAAGCTGCCTCCGCCGAGCGGATCTCCCGGCCTGGACCCCAGCCCCGCACTGGATGGGGTACACCTACCCTCACCGTGCCTTGACGGCCCCGATCACAGGGGCGATAGTCATCTACCACTAGCTCCGGTACAGGGGGCACCGTTCAGCGAAAGGAGGGTACCGTGACACTCAAGAGCCTTCTCCGCCCGGCCCCCTTCCTTCTAGCCCTCTCAGCCGCGCAGCTCGCCCGCGCTGCGGAATCCCCCTGTGAGGCTCAGAGGCTGTGCCAGAGTGGTAGCTACTGCATGAGCTCGAAGTTCTGGCTCGAGGCCGAGTCGGCCTCGGGCGCCCCGGGGGATGTCGTCGGGGTGACTTTCTCGCTTCACTACGCGCCGGGGTTCGACTTCGAGCTCAATACGATCGATCTCGCAGTCTGTCACGACCCCTCGTTGGCCGAGCTCGCCGGCGAGCCGGTCTACTCCGAGGAGATCCTTGCCCGCAACCCGCTGGTGATGTACGTCGTCCCCGTCCGCGAGGACCAGGACCCGAGACACTCGGGGTACGGGTTCGACGCCCACTTTGGCATCATCGTGGACAGGAGCCCCGTCGTCGGGGAGCTGCCGCTCATGACCGTCTTCTACAGGCTCCTCGGGTTTCCCTGGGAGAGCGCCGAGATCTCCTTCTGCGACGGTGAGCTCTTGAGCTGGAACCGTGAAACCTGCAACTTCAGCGGGATCGACGACACGCGGATAGTGCCCCGTGCCTGGCCGTCTCCCCTGCTCTCCACACGGAATCGCAACGGGACCCTGACCATCCGCGCCTCGACCCAGACCCTGCCAGGAGACGCCAACTTCGACGGCCGGTTCGACGTCTCGGACCCGATCTCGGTCCTCGGCTACCTCTTCCTGGGCGAGAGCGAGCCCCGGTGCCTGCCCGCGGCCGACTACGATGGCGATGGCCAGCTCATCATCTCCGATCCCATACGGATGCTCGGCGTCTTGTTCCTGGGCCAGCCGCCGCCTGCAACCACCGATCGCGGCCTCGTAAGCTGCCGGTAGGCGGCCAGAAAGGAGAGCCCCATGAAGCGATCGTCTTTCCTCGTCCTGGTCGCCCTCGCCGCCGGCGCCGGTAACCCCGTTCGCGGGGGGAATCAACTCTACCGGCGCGGGGACTCGAACCTGGATGGAAAGCTCGACCTGAGCGACGCGACCTTCACCCTCCGGTTTCTGTTCTACGGATTCATCGGCAGGCCCAAGTCCCTTGAATGCCAGGACGCCGCTGACGCAAACGATGACGGGAGGGTGGACATCTCCGATGCAGTGCACTCCTTGGGTTTCCTCTTCCTCGGCACGGCACCTCCGCCTCCGCCCTTCGAGGTATGCGGCCCGGACCCGTCGCGCGACGGCCTCGGCTGTGAGGTCTTCCCTGCATGCGAGGAGCTGCCTTCCGGTGGAGACGTGGGATTTAGCCATCCGGTGAGTTACACCGCGGCGTGTCTTCCCACGGACGTCGCGTTCAGTGATTTCAACGGGGACCATGCCCTCGACCTTGCCGCAGCCAACTTTTGCGCCGGCGTCTCGATCCTGCTGGGCGCTGGGGATGGGACCCTTGGTAAAGCCGCGGACCATGGCGCGGGCTTTCGTCCCCAAGCCATCGCCATCGGGGATGTCGATGCGGACGGCGCGCTCGACCTTGCGGTGGGGAACCAGGACAGCTACGACGCTTCGATCCTTCTCGGCGCTGGCGATGGCAGGTTCGGCGAGGCCGTCAGCTACCGTGTACCCCCGGGTCCTTTCTCCGTTACGCTGGGCGACCTGGACGGGGACGGCGCGCTCGATCTTGCCGTGGCGAACGCGTTTGGCAGCGGCAGCGTCTCGATCCTGCTCGGCGCTGGAGGTGGAACCTTCGGCGAAGCTGTGAGCTACGCTCTGGGCGGTGCTTCTTATTCCGTCGCTATGGGCGATGTCGACCGCGACGGCGCCCTCGATCTGGCCGCGACCAACCTGGGGAGCGACGAGATTTCGATCCTGCCAGGCGTTGGCGACGGGACCTTGGGCCAGACCGACAGCTACGCTGTGGGCGATGGTCCAGTTGCGGTCGCTCTCGGCGATCTCGATCGCAACGGGTGGCTCGATCTGGCCGTAGCCAACGGGGGGAGCGACGACATCTCAATCCTCCTGGGCGCGGGAGACGGCGCCTTCCCCGAGACGACCAGGTGCCGGGCGGGCCATTACCCTCGGTCCCTCGCGCTCGGCGATATGGACGGAGATGGGGCCCTCGATCTGGCTGTGACCAACGTGGGGAGCGACGAGGTCTCGATCCGGCCAGGCGTTGGCGATGGGACCCTGGGACCGGCGCTCAATTACGGTGTGCAGGATATGCCCTATCACCTCGCCCTCGGCGATCTGAACGGAGATGCCAAGCTCGATCTGGCGGTCACGCACTTCAACTCCAGCGACGTCTCCATCCTCCTTGCCCGATAGCGCACCCAGAAGGTAACTCCGAAGGGAGCTACAGGGCATCGAGGCGACTCTTCGCCTCTTCGATGCCAGCCTTCGCCGCACGTGCGAACCATGCCCGAGCTCGGCGCCTGTCCCGGGCCACCGTCGTGGGACTCGCTCACACTCTGCGACGGACGACCATGGTGCGCGGGGTGGACGGGGGGCCGGGGCTGCGTCATCTTCAGGCGCAAGGTATCCCATGGCAACACGCCAACGGCATCGCGCGCTCCCGTCGATCCTATGCCTCCTCGCTGGCCTGTCCTCGGGGTGTGCCGAGCGGCCCCCGCGCGACGACGGCCCCCTCCTGGTCGTCCGCGAGCAGGAGGCGGCCTGGAACCGCGGCGACCTCCTTGCCTTCATGGCGGGGTACCACCGCTCCGAGGAGGCGAGCTTCTCGAGCGCGGACGGCACGATCCGCGGCTGGGACGTGGTGCTCGAGCGGTACCGGAAGCGCTATCCCGACCGCGCCGCCATGGGGCGGCTGAGCTTCAGCGGGCTCGGCGCGCGGCTCCTGGGCCGCGACGCGGCGCTCGTCACGGGCCTGTGGCGGCTCGAGCGGGCGGGGGACGCGCCCGGCGGCGTCTTCAGCCTGGTCCTGGTGCGCTTCCCGGAGGGCTGGCGGATCGTCCACGACCACACTTCGGCGTTCCCACAGCCCGCGGCCGGGCGGTGACGCGATGGGGGCCTGGGGGGGGCGGCGCGCGGCGCAGGTCCCTTGTTCCGGTCTTGATCGCGCGGTTCAATGACGCGTCGGCCTGCCCAGGACGTATCCCGCCCCATGGCGAACGCATCGCTGTTCGACCGCTCCTTCCAGGGAGAGATTCCCCTTCCGCTGGCCCGCCTCTACACGCGGGCACACCACTCCAAGGGGGAGCGCGAGCGCCACGATCACGCCCTTCACCTCCTGGAGGCCGCCCTCAAGCTGGCCGCCTCCGCCCTCGCGGCGCGCTACAGGGCACGCGGCGAGCACGCGGAGAAGATCGACGAGGCTCTCCGCCACCTGGCCCTCCCCTCCCTCGTCCTGCGCTTTCCCGGCACGTCCTTCGGCTCCGTCGTCTTCACCGCGGACGGCAGGCTCATCACGAGCTCCGGCGACGGCATCCTGGTCTGGAACAGCCGGTAGGAAGCCTCGCCCCGGGAACACCTTCAGCCGCGGGCGCCCTCGAAGGGCAGACCGCGTGGCCGACGGCACTCACCCTGGTGAGCGCAGGCTCGCGGAGGTCCCAAGACGCAGGGACCGCGCGAGCTCGCCAGGACAACAGGAGGGAACGGCCTGAGGCCGTCCTGGGCCGTTCCAGAGACACGGAGACTGAGCCATGACGAAGCAATTCTCGCTGGTGATCGCGACGGGGATCCTCGTGCTGGGGCTTGGGCTTGGGCTGAGCACGCCTCTCCGTGCGAACGAGCTCATCCGGGGCGACTGCAACATGGACGGTGCGCTGGACATCTCCGATGCCATCCACTCCCTCTCCGGCCTGTTCCTGTCCGGAGGGGGCTTCGCCTGCGACGACGCCTGCGACTCCAACGACGATGGGCGCCTCGACATCTCGGACCCCAAGTACGCCTTGAACTACCTCTACCTGGGCGGCGCCGCGCCGCCGGCGCCCTTTCCCCTCGCGGGCCTGGACCCGACGCCGGACCCGCTGGACTGCGGGGAGACCCCGTCGTCGGACTCGGACGGGGACGGCCTTCCGGACTCCTGGGAGGTCGCGAACGGGCTCGACCCCCGGAACGCGAAGGACGCAGCGGGTGACCTGGACGCGGACGGCGTCTCGAACGGCGAGGAGCTCCGGCTCGGCACCGAACCTCGGAAGGCGGACACCGACGGCGATGGCCTCCGGGACGGCGAGGAGCTCTCCCGGAAGACCGATCCCCTGGACGCCGACACGGACGGCGACGGGCTCTCCGACGGCGACGAGGTGTCCCGCGGGACGGACCCGCTGTCGACCGACACGGACCGAGACGGCCTCGTCGACGGTAAGGAGATCGCTTCGGGATCCGATCCCTTGGTGCGGGATACCGACGGCGACGGGCTCTCCGACGGCGAGGAAGTCATCGACTTGGGTACGGACCCGCTCTCCCGGGATTCCGATGAGGACGGCCTCTCGGACCCGGATGAGCTCCGTCGCGGCACGGACCCCAGGGAGGCCGACTCCGATGGCGACGGCCTAGACGACGGCGAGGAGGTCTCGACGCACGGGACCGACCCGGCCGATCCGGACACCGACGGCGATGGACTCTCGGACGGCGACGAGCTGAACCTCCACGGGACCGATCCCAGGGACTCCGACTCGGACGACGACGACCTGTCCGACGGCAAGGAAGCGGCCCTGGGATCGAAGCCGCACGACCCCGACTCCGACGCCGACGGGGCCCTCGACGGCTGGGACCCCAACGTCCTCTTCCAGGACGCCGACGGCGACGGCCTCCTGGACGGCCGCGAGGCATCGAACTACTCACGGGCCGTCGAGGCCGAGGAGGCCGAGAGGCACGGGGCCGTGCTCGCCGACCCCCAGGCCAAGGCGCTCAAAGCGGTCACGGCCCAGGGAGGCCTCCTCGCGGAGCAGTCCTTCTCGACGCGGGCGGCGCGGTACAGGGTCCTCCTGCGCGCCCGGGGGCTGCAACCACACCCCGCACCCTTCGTGCTCGAGGCCTTCCAGGGAGGCGAGCGGATCTACTCGAGCTCCTGCGTCACGGCCATGACGGGCTACCGGTGGCACTCGACGCCGGCCATCGAGGTGGCGGCCGGGGAGATCTCGGTCCGCGTCACGAGCGCCTTGGCCTTGGCCGCCCTGGACCGGATCCTCCTCGCCCACAGCCCTCTCGTGAGCTCTCCCGTCACGGACCCGCGCGACCCGGACTCGGATGGCGATGGAGTCCCGGATGGCGCGGAGTCGGGGGCCGAGGCCTACTGGTTCGAGGCCGAGCACTTCGCCCTGGACCCCTCCCAGGTCCGCAAGACTCCCGTCGCTTCCAACTCCGAGGACGTATCCCCGGAGCCGCCGCCGCCCGGAGCCGTCGACCCCGGCCCCATCGGTCCGGGCCTCCCTCCGCCGGTGATCATAGCCCCCATGCCCGTCTCGAGGATCTCCGATCCGGAGGCAAAGTACTCGGCCGGCCCGTGGACGATCTTCGTCCGGGCCAAGAGCGACACGCTGAACCGCAACAACAAGCTCAAGGTCCGGGCCATCGTGGGCGGTAGGCTGGCGGCCACGGCGACCGTGGACCTGGTCGTCCAGTACGGGGCCGCTCTGGACGGGACACCCCTCTTCGAGAACCTCTACGACTGGTTCCCGGGCCCGTTCTTCGTGGTGGGCCCGCCCGAGGACACGATCTCCATCGAGATCGACGCCCTCGGTGTGGCCTCGGAGATCCACGTGGATGAGGTCCTCCTCGCGAGGCTTTTCTTCGAGGCGATCCCCTACTCCTACCGGCGCACGGATCCGGGCCAGCCGCCGGTGAACGTGTACTCGCTGACCCAGGTCCCCAGCGGCCTCTCGAACCCCATGGACCGGGACACCGACGGCGATGGCGTCAGGCCCCAGGACGGCGTGCTCCCCGGCTCGGCAGGCGAGCTGACCGATGCCCACGAGAGGAAGATCGGGACGAACCCCCTGGACGCCGACTCGGACTCGGACGGGCTCGACGACGCCACCGACCCGAACCCGCGCTCGGCCGACTCGGATGGCGACGGCCTCTTCGACTTCTGGGAGGACGCGAACCGGAACGGCCGGTTCGACCCGGGCCTGAACGAGACCGACTGGCTCGACGCCGACACCGACGATGACGGGATCCAGGACGGTGATGAGGACTCGAACCACAACGGCGCCGTGGACTTCGGGGAGACCGACCCGCGCAGGCGCGACACCGATACGGACGGGATCCAGGACGGCACGGAAAGGGGAATCACGCAGGGAGTGCCGGCGCAGGGGATCGCGAAGGGGACCGGAGGCGGCTTCCAGCCCGATGTCGATCCCTCGACGCGGACCGATCCGACCAGGCCCGACTCGGACGATGACGGGATCCCCGACGGGCAGGAGGAGGGCGCCGATGGGCGGGCCGACCCCGAGGCCGGCGAGACCCGCGCCGACCGGAAGGACACGGATGGAGACGGGCTCTCGGACGCCGAGAAGGGCGACCACGGGACGGATCCCAACGACCGGGACTCCGATGACGACGGCCTCGAGGACGGCGAGGAGGTCATCCGCCACCGCACCGACCCGACGGATGCCGACTCCGACGACGATGGCCTCTCCGACGGCGCCGAGGTGAAAGCTCACCACACGGACCCGAACGATCCCGACTCGGACGGCGATGACCTCTCGGACTCGGACGAGGTCAAGAAGAAGACCGATCCCAACGATCCCGACACGGACGGCGACGGGGTCCAGGACGGGGCCGACCCCTTCCCGGCCAACATCCCTCCCCAGGTGGACGCGGGGGTGGACAAGGCGGCCGACGTGGGCGACGCGATCGAGCTCCACGGCTTCGCCGACGACCCCGACGGGTACGTGCTCTTCGAGGACTACCGGTGGGAGTTCGGCGACGGCTCCGGCGCGACCGGTCCCACCGTGAGCCACGCCTACTCGAGAGCGGGGACGTTCACGGTGACGCTCACCGTCGAGGACGATGCGGGCGAGACGGCCTCGGACACCGTCACGGCCACCATCACCCTCGTGCCCGCGAACGAGCCTCCCGTGGCGAACGCCGGGCCTGACCAGAGCGTGAAGGTCGGGGCGAGCGTCCGCTTCGACGGGGCCGGCTCCCGGGACCCCGATGGGTCCATCGCCACGTATACCTGGACCTTCAACGACAAGGGGGCTGCGGCCACGGGGCGGACCGCCAACCACTCCTTCGGCGACGCGGGAGTCTACTACGTGGTCCTCACCGTCAAGGACGACGAGGGGGCGGAAGCCTCCGACACGGTCGTGGTGACCGTCGAGGCGCTCAAGCCTGCGGATCTCGTCATCCGCAGCTCGGACATCGCCATCGATCCGGCCTCGCCCCTGGACGGCCAGACGGTCACGATCGAGGCGAGGATCCGGAACGAGGGCGAGATCCCTGCCGATGGCGTCCTCCTCGACCTCTTCGACGAGCACCCCGATGGCACCCGCACCCTGGTCGGCACCGGAGGGCCATGGAGCGTGGGGGCGGGCAAGAGCGCGCCGATCCGGACCTCGATTCGCGAGGTCCTGCGAGGTCCCCACACGCTCCGCGCGCGGATCAACCCGGGCTCCAACAGCCAGTCCAACTGGTACAACGATGAGGCGACGCGAGGCTTCGAAGTCGGCGCGTCGGACGCGTCCGCCTGCTACCTGGGCTTCCAGAAGACCATCTACGGCTCGGCCGGAGGCGAAGGAGGCCACAGGACCAGCGACTGGTGGGGGGAGCCGGCCTGGCACTGGGAGTGGAACGGGAGCGCGAACCAGGTACGGGCCGAGACCACGGCAGGGTTCGCCACGGGCGGAGGGACCTGGGCCTCCATCTGGACGGAGCCCTTCCAGATCCGGGAGTCGACCCGGCTCAAGGCCTCGGCGGTCCGCCAGCTCCAGGCGACCATGAAGGGGGGCTTCCGGGCGGCCCTGACGGCTTTCGTGGGGATCGCGGGCGCAGCCTCCTCCAGGGTGGAGATCGACATGTACCTCGAGCGGTTCGAGGCAGCCACGGGCCAGTGGAACGCCGTCGCCTCCCGCGAGATCGCCGACGAGAGGGAGACGAACGGCGAGGCGAGCTACGGCATCGGCGTGGGCGGCCCTGTCGAGAACCCCTACTACGAGGGCTTCGAGGAGACGGTGACCCAGTCGAGCGCGTCCGTGGGCCAGACCTACCGGGTCAAGCTGCGCGTCAAGGCCACCGCCCATGCGGGCGGGAACTGCGCGTCCTCGGCCGACGCCTATTACTACCGCGACATCCTCGGCGGGGTCGCCGACCGGCGCGCGTGGTGGGACGAGCTCGAGGTCGTGTCCTGGTAGCACACCCTGCGCTCA
The DNA here is from genome assembly GCA_016209535.1 of Planctomycetota bacterium. Taxonomy (GTDB): domain Bacteria; phylum Planctomycetota; class UBA8108; order UBA8108; family SXIK01; genus JACQVW01. Next base: position 12,582 of record JACQVW010000183.1, read on the forward strand.
GCACCCCGGATAGCCGCTGCTCGCCGTGGCCCTCGCCTGCCTCGCGGCCCTCGCCGCGCTCGGCGGGGAGGCGCCGAGGGCGCCCACGCAGCACGACGCGCTCCCGATCCTCCTGGGTCACTGCGCGGCCTGTCACGGCTCGGTGCGCCCCGAGGCGGACTTCGACGTGCGCTCGCGAGCGACGCTCCTCCGGGGTGGCAAGTCGGGGCCTGCCATTGCGCCCGGGAAGCCCGAGGAGAGCGTCATCGTGAAGAAGATCCGTGCGGGACCTTGTCGATCCGCTGGCGGATGTCTTTGTCCAGATCGTGGACAGGGGCCGCCGGGGCAACGCTTGTTGCGTGTCCCTCGAAGCTACAGGGCTGGTGGGAAGGGGGTCAGCCCCTCCGTCCTGGCGGCGAGCCAGAGAGGCTTGTCGTAGGTCGCCAACGTCACGGTAGAGCCCAGGGAATCCTGCCAGGAAGAGGCGGAAGCGAGCTGGACCAAATCGTAGCCGCGAAGCCCATGCTTCCACGCCAGGGCGTCCGCACGAGCGACGATGGCCTCGCTGACCTGGATTCGCAGAAGCGACGGCCAATCCCGCCGAAAGGCGTCGCCGCATGCCCTCGCGGCCGCAGATGTCAGGGCGCCGAGCCGCGCCGCCTTCGCCAGGGCGGCCGAGACTTCCGCCCTGCTGATCACGGAGGTGGAGACGGACACGGCCCTTGACACGGCGTTCCTCACCTCCGTCGAGCCGGCCTCCGCCACGTATCGCTTCACGAGGGCGCTCGCGTCGAGGTAGAGGTTCACTCGCGGTTCTCGAGCAGGATCTCAGCGACGGGCCTCGCCCCTCGAGCCTTCGCGACAGGGCTCCGCCCCGGCAGCTTCTTTCCGTTCCAGGCGACGAGGCCGCTCCTGAGGAGCTGCTCCACGCGCGCTTTCGCCGGGGCCGCCTCGGGAACGATCCTGCCGATCGGCACCCCGTGCTCCGAAACGACGAGGACCGCGCCCTTCTTCACTAGACGGAGGTAAGCGCTGAGACGCGCCTTCAGCTCCCGGACTCCGACGATCGTCTGGCTCATGGTCACCTCCTTCACCCAACGTGACTACAATTTACCCTATGTGGTCGCAAGACACAAGCGATCGGAGGTAGCTGTGGCTGGTGGCCGCTCCTTTAGGCCCGCTCGAGCTCGCCCTTCCTGAAGAGGAGCTCGCCCTCGAGCATGGCCCGCACCACCTCGAGGACCGCGCGGGCGGTGTTGTTGGTGTTCACCAGGTATCCTTCGGGGACCCTCGCCACGGCAGCGTCGAAGGCGGCCAGCTCGGCGGCCGCCTCCGCGAGCCGGCCCAGGACCGAGAGCGCCACGCCGCGGGCGTAGCGCCAGAAGGCCCGCGTGGCCGGCAGGTGGGCGGGTGGCTCGGGCTCCCGGAGGATCTCACCCCACCGCCCGAAGCGCACGAGCACGTGGAGCGGCGTCGCGATGAGCCCGTCGAGGTACTCGGGCATCGCCCTCACCGCGGCCTCGGGCAGCTCCGCGACGAGGTCGCGGGCGGCCTCGAGCGCCGCGGCGCTCCGCCTCTCGAACATGGCCGCGAGGGCGAGGAAGTGGTGGTTGTGGGCCCGGTAGATCGCGTAGGTGCCCCCGGCCCCGGCGCGCTCGACGTGGCGCCGGTCCGCGGCGATGGCCTTCTCGTTCGCGATGGAAGCGTCCGCGTAGCGGCCGAGCCGCACGAAGATGTGCGCGGGCATGTGGACGAGGTGTCCCGCGCCCGGAGCGAGGCTCCCGAGCCGCTCGGCGGCGGCGAGGGCCCGCTCCGGGCGAGGCGATGCCTCCACGGCGTGGATGTAATAGTGGTTCGCGCCCGGGTGGTCCGGGCGGCGGGCGAGGGCCGCCTCGAGGGTCTCGACGACCTCCAGGGTCCCCGGCTGCGGGTCGCCCGAGGGCGTCCACTGGTCCCAGGGCCGGAGGTCGAGGAGCGCCTCGGCGAAGAGCGCGCTCACGTCCGGGTCGTCGGGGTGCCTCCGGTGGACGTCGCGCATGGCGCCGGCGTAGGCGGCGTCGAGGGCCTTCCTGTCCGGGGGCGGAGGATGCTCGTAGCGCTTCACGAGGGCCTCGATCAGGTCGCGCTCGACGGCCCGGAGGGAGCCCGGGGAGGCCTTCGCGAGCGAGAGCGCCCGCCGCGACGCCTCGTGGGCCCGCCCGGAGGCCGCTTCGTCCATGGCGGGGTTGTTGATGTTGGGCCCCGCACAGAGCGCCATGCCCCACCACGCCATGGCGCACTCGGGCTCGATCCGCGCCGCCTCCTCGAAGGAGCGGCCGGCCTCCTCGTGGTTGAAGGCGTAGGTGAGGAGGAGCCCTTGATCGAACCAGCGCTGCGCCTCCTCGGAGCGCGTCGAGACCTCGCCGTGGAAGGAGCCGAGGTCATGGAAGAGCTGAGGTCTGGGCCCCGCACCGCCTGCGGCAGCCCCTGCCGCCGTCCCTCCGGCGGCGCACCCCGACACGGCGACGGCGGCCACGAGCAAACACGCCCCTGGCAACGGTTCCCTCAACGGAATCCCTCCTCGTGACCTCTTGCTAGACCTGTGCACCGCGGTTCCCCCGGCGGGATCGGCTTCCCCCGGCAGGATGGAGAGTCGGAGTCTATTGATAGCTCGCCCGGGTCGATCGAGTCAAGCCGAGGAGCCTCCTGATGCGACCTGGCCGGGACCGCTGATCCACAGAAGCCCGATCTCGACGCCTGCTCAAGGAGGACCAGGTACAAGGGGTAGACAGGCCGACCGAGCCAGCGCATCCTCGGGCGAAAGGACCGCCATACCGATGCACCAGCGGCCTCGCACAATCCGGTCGACCCTTTGCCTCCTGGCTGCCTTGCCCGCGGGGTGCGCGGAGCGGTCCCAGCGCGACGGCGGTCCCCTCCTCGTCGTCCGCGAGCAGGAGGCGGCCTGGAACCGCGGTGACCTCCTCGCCTTCATGGCGGGGTACCACCGCTCCGAGGAGGCGAGCTTCTCGAGCGCGGACGGCACGATCCGCGGCTGGGACGTCGTGCTCGAGCGGTACCGGAAGCGCTATCCTGACCGCGCCGCCATGGGGCGGCTGAGCTTCAGCGGGCTCCGTGCGCGGCTCCTGGGCCGCGACGCGGCGCTCGTCACGGGCCAGTGGCGGCTCGAGCGAGCGGGGGACGCGCCCGGCGGCGTCTTCAGCCTGGTCCTGGTGCGCTTCCCGGAGGGCTGGCGGATCGTCCACGACCATACGTCGGCGTTCCCGCGGTGAACGCCGCTGTGGCGGCGGCGCCGTGGACCCGCCGGGGCGCCGGGGCTATCCTGCTCTCCAGGTAGCCCGCACCGTGCACGCGTCCGACCGACCCCTCCCGCGATCTCCACGACCGCGCCTCGCGGCGGCGGCCCTCGCCCCGGCGCTGCTCACCACGGCCCTCGCCGGCTCGGGGACGCTCGCCGCACCAGGCGAAGAGGCGAGGGCGACGCCCACGCAGCACGACGCGCTCCCGATCCTCCTGCGTCACTGCGCGGCCTGCCACGGCTCGGTGCGCCCCGAGGCGGACCTCGACGTGCGCTCGCGAGCGACGCTCCTCCGGGGCGGCAAGTCGGGGCCTGCCATCGCGCCCGGCAAGCCCGATGAGAGCCTCATCGTGAAGAAGATCCGTGCGGGGGAGATGCCTCCGCGCACGAGGCTCGTCGAGGCCTGCGTCAAGCCCGTGGAGCCGCGCGATGCGGACCTGCTCGAGCGCTGGATCGCCCTGGGCGCGCCCGAGGTCCCGCTCGAGCCGGACGTCGCCGGCGCCGGGCCGGACCCGCTCGTTAGCGACCGCGACCGCGAGCACTGGTCCTTCCGGCCACCGGCGGCTCCCGCGCCTCCCGCCGTGAAGGGCGCCGGGCGGGCGCGGAGCCCCATCGACCTCTTCCTCATCGAGAAGCTCGAGGCGCGCGGCCTCTCCTTCTCGCCGGAGGCCGACCGGCTCACGCTGCTCCGCCGCGCGACCTTCGACATGACGGGCCTGCCGCCGGAGCCGGAGGAGGCCCAGGCGTTCCTCGAGGACCCCGATCCCCTCGCCTATGAGAAGCTCATCGAGCGGCTCCTCGCCTCGCCGCGCCACGGCGAGCGCTGGGGCCGCTTCTGGCTCGACGTCGCGGGCTACGCCGACTCCGAGGGCAAGCGCGAGCAGGACCTCTACCGGCCCCACGCCTGGCGCTACCGCGACTACGTGATCCGCGCCTCGAACGCCGACAAGCCCTACGACCGGTTCGTCCTCGAGCAGGTCGCGGGCGACGAGCTCGCGGACTACGAGCGCGCTCCCGAGATCGACCAGGAGCTCTACGAGAACCTGATCGCCACGGGGTTCCTCCGCATGGCTCCGGACGCCACGTGGGCCAACATCACGGGGTTCCTGCAGGACCGCCTCGAGGTCATCGCGGACGAGGTCCAGGTCCTCGGCTCGGCGGTCCTGGGCCTCACGATCCACTGCGCCCGGTGCCACGACCACAAGGTGGACCCCATCCCGCAGCGCGACTACTACCGCCTCCTCGACGTCTTCAAGGGGGCCTTCGACGAGCACGACTGGCTCAAGCCTGAGATCGTGCCGGGCATCGGACCCGTGAGCGCCGACCGGCGCCCGCCGAGGCACCTCCCCCACGTGACGGCGGCCGAGCGCCGGGAATGGGAGGCGCGCTGCGCGCAGGTGCAGAAGGAGATCGATGCCCTCGCGGCGGGGCCCAAGTCCGCCGAGGTCGAGAAGCGTCTCCGCGAGCTCGAGGCGAGCCGTCCGTCCGAGCCGCGCATCCACGCGCTCTGGGACCGCGGGGAGCCGTCGCCGACGTACGTCTACCACCGCGGCGACCCGCTCCAGCCCGGGCGCCTCGTCGGTCCCGGCGTGCCGAGCGTGCTGACGGACGGGCGGACGCCCTTCGCCGCCGCGCCTCCCTGGCCCGGCGCGAAGAGCACCGGCCGGCGCTTCGCTCTCGCCCGCTGGCTCGTGCGGCCGGACCACCCGCTCACGGCCCGGGTGATGGTGAACCGGCTCTGGAAGCACCACTTCGGCGCGGGGATCGTGGCCACCCTGGACGACTTCGGCAAGGCGGGAGCGCCGCCGGCCCACCCGGAGCTCCTCGACTGGCTCGCGGTCGAGCTCGTCCGCGGCGGCTGGAGCCTCAAGGCGATGCACCACCTGATGGTCACCTCCGCGGCGTACCGCCAGTCGTCGGCCGTGACCCAGGACGCCTCCCGGCTGGACCCGGACGGCGCGCTCCTGTCGCGCATGCCCCTGCGCCGCCTCGACGCCGAGGAGGTCCACGACGCGCTGCTCGCGGCCGCCGGGAGCCTCGACGGGGCCATGGGCGGCCCCGCGGACCCCTTCGAGGCGCGGCCGGACGGGCTCGTGACCACGGTGGGGAGCGGCCTGGCCTGGCGCAGGGCCGTCTACGCGCGCCAGGAGCGCAAGCTCCGGCCCACGATCCTCGAGGATTTCGACCTGCCCCTCATGAGCCCGAGCTGCGCCCAGCGGCGCGCCTCCACGACGGCCACCCAGGCCCTGCACCTCATGAACAACGCCTGGGTCCTCGGCCTCGCCGCGAGGCTCGCCGAGCGCGTCGAGCGCGAGGCCGGCGCGGAACCGGCGCGGCAGGTGGAGAGGGCCTCCTGGATCGCCCTCGGCCGCCCGCCCTCCCTCGAGGAGGGCGAGGCCGCGCTCGGAGCCCTCGCCCGCATGACCGAAGCGTGGGCCGCACACCTCGCCCACCCGGGCCCCGGCGGCGCGGGGCCTGCCGACGGCCCCGCCGACTCCCGCGCGCCGGGCCGCCTGGCCCTCGCCGCGTACTGCCACGCGCTGGTGAGCTCGGCGGGGTTCGTCTACGTGGACTGACGGCCGCCCTCTCGACCGCCGACCGCTACGCCGTCTTGCGGGAGGCTTCGGCAAGCTTGGCAAGGCACTCGGCGAGAAGCTTCTTGACCTCGCGACGCACCTCGCCGGACAACGGGCTAGCGAGCGCGGCGCGGTAGAGGTTCACGGCCCGGCTCCAGTCCATCGTCCTCTGGAAGCATGAGGCGGCGCTGACACGGTGTGCCGCTGCTTCTCGAGGGTGGTCCATGGCTTCCAGCAGGGGCGCGATCCGTTCCTCGTAGGCCGCGGCCGCGGCCCAGAGCGGCAGCGCGCTCTCACCCATGCCCATGTCCGAAAGCGCCTGGGCTTGCGAGAGCACCCTGGACTTCTCCGCCAAGAGTTTCCGGATACGTCTGGGATATGCTGCGCGTCTTCGTCTATCCATGGGCGGCCTCCCGGGCAGGGTGGTACGAGAAGCGGACCCGGCTTCCTTCTGGGGCGAAAAGGCAGACGACGGCAGCCATCTCCACAAGCGTCCTGGCTTGCACGGTGGCCCGCAGCCGATCGGCCTTGGCTTCTGTCTCTGACGACCACGACACGTAGAGCCTAAAGCGCGTGGCGCCCGCCAACCACCTGGAACGAATGCCGGTGCACTCCACCTCGAAGGCACAAGGTGAAGCGGAGTACCTGCTGACGACCGCTACGCAGGCCACGATGTGCGGCTCGAGGAACAGCCAAGGATGGCTCTCGGCAAGCTGTTCGATCACGAATCGCAGCGTTCGCGCTCGCATGCGGGCATTGTATCGGAGCGGGTCGGCCGTGTCAGGAGACCGAGACTCCAAGGGAGACCAGGACCGCGAGCCGGCCCGCCGGGCCCTCGCCGCCTGCTGCCACGCGCTCGTGAGCTCGGCGGGGTTCGCTTACGTGGACTGAGGCGGGCTGGCCCGAAGAAGCGCGAACCGTTGAGCCGTACTCATTTCAGGTTCTCAATCTGGCGCCTCAGCCATTTCCCGAGAGCGGCGACGCGGTCTTCGGACTTGAAGTCCGTGGAGCCCCGGATGGCGGCGATCTCTGGATCCAGGGGCGCGTAGCGCTCGACGATCTCGCCGGCGAACGCGTTCGCCACAGAGACATCTTCGGCAAAGCGGGCCCGACCGAGGCGGTTTCCCCGGATCTCCAGGACGCGGAGGTAGTACCGGAGGCCATCCGGGATGCCGGCGAGGGCGAGGCTGCGGACGATCCTCGGCCGGACCCATTTGAGGCTCGTTCCGAAGTCATCGCTTGCGAGGAGGGCCGTCACGGTCTTTCGCGCCTCGATCGAGCCCTGTACGAGGAGCTGATCCACCGCCTCGGCGACCGCGTACTCGCTCAAGTCGAGGTCCCTAGGCCGACGGAAGACCTCCTCCAAAGCCCGGAAGGCCTCCTCGCGGCTCCCAGCTTCGACTGGCGCCCCGAGCAGGGCCAGCGCGGCCTGCGCGCGGACGCCGGCGTTCTCGTTGTCGAGGAAGCGCGCAGCGACCTCGCAGGCTGCCAGCGGATCGATGCGGCGCAACGAATCGAGCGCCGATTCAAGCTCGAGATTCGTCGCGTCTCCCCGCTCGATGAAGGAGCGGATGAGCGGCGCCACCCCGTTCCGCTTCTCGTGGACCCATCCAGCGATGTCCTCTCGGACGTCGGACCAGCGGGCGCCGCGCTCGATGGCTTGGGCCAGGGAATCGATCGACCGCGCCCCACTTGCGCCGATGGACCTCACAGGGCGCAAACCCAGGGCCGCTTCGCCCCAGCTGGGGGACCTGAAGGCTCGGCTCGCCGAACGGCAGTAGCTCTTCGCTTCGAGTGCCGCGCTCCCGGAGCCGGGACTCGCCGAGACATGCCCGCCGCGGATCACGCGCCGGGGAGTCCTGAGACGGAAGTAGGATTGCAGCGGCCTCTGGTCATAGGGCAGTCCACATCTCGGATCCTGGGCGAGGGCCTCGGTCTGCCTGTAGAAACCTTCCTCGTATTCGTCCTCGCAGAGCTCGGAAACATTCCCGTGCATGTGGTGAAGACCGAAGCCGTTGGGTTCGCCGGAAGCCACGGGAAGCGTGGCGGGTCCGAGGAAGTTCGCCTTGCCCTCGGGAAGGTCCTCGCCCACGCTGAACGCCGTCTCAGTGCCCGCGCGGCACGCGTACTCCCACTGGGCCTCGGTCGGCAGGCTGAGACCCGTCCTCCGACAGAATTCCTGGCAGTCGGTCCAGCTCACCATGGTCACCGGCAGGCTGTCTCCCTTCTCCTTCGACGGACGGGTGCCCATCGCCCTGTCCCATTCCGCCTGGCTCACCTCGTACTTGGCGATGAAGAACGGGCTCAAGTCGACCTCATGGCGCGGCCTTTCTTCAGCCTTGGAGCCCGCCTCGGTCTCCGGGCTTCCCATCCGGAATCGACCTCCGGGGAGATGTACGAAGAGGATGCCGGTGGGTTCATGACGGTACTCGCCGTACCCCTCAGGGTTCTTCCTCAAGTAGGTGAATCCGGGAATCGGGTCGGACGGCGCGCCCTCGGCGATCTTCTCCGGGTCTGTCTGCTCGGGCGGTGCGACGAAGAGTCGCCCCCACCCAATCGCCGCGGCAACGAGGGCGACGCCGGCGATGCCGACGGCACAGGCGGCCTTGAGACCTCCGGAGGCCCAGAAGATGGAGCTCGCCCCGCTCGAAGCGGCTCCGGCGGGGGAGGCTCCCGCGGCGCTGGCCGCCTCCGCGGATAGCGGGGCGCTCGCTGCCGCCAGCGGAGCCAAGATGGCCAGCCACGCCCTACGGTCCCCGGCGTGCAACCGGTCGAGGCGGCCGCGCAGGGTCTCCATCGCGCTCTGGAGACGCGATCGCACGGTCGTCACCGGGGCGCCCTGGCGGCGCGCGATCTCCGCCGCGCTCAAGCCCTCATAGAAACGGAGGAGGATCGCCGATCGCTGGGGTTCCTCCAGCCCGAGCACCGCGTCCACGATCCGACGCTGGACCTCGACGCGTTCGACCAGCTCTTCCGCCGTGGCGTGGACCGCCTCCGGCCGGGCTGCCACCTCTTCACGACGCCGCCGGCGAATATCGTCCCGGTAGAGGCGGCGCGCGAGGTTGCCGGCGACCGCCCTCAGCCACGCACGCGGGGCGCGCCGGGGCGGGCGCTGCGCGGCCGCAAGGTAGGTCTCCTGGACCAAGTCCTCGGCTCGCGCGTCGTCGCTCACCAGGCGGCGAGCCAGTGCCTGCAGCCAGGCGCTGTGCTGGAGGAGCTGGTCGAGAGGAATGGATTCTTCGGAGCCGGTCATGGGTGTTGGCGTCTCGTCCGTTCACCCGATGAGTTCCCGCGAGAAGATCAAACGACGAGACATTCTGTGAGCTCGGCGGCGGTCGCTTGCGTGGACTGAGATGCTCGAGAGGCTATCGCTTGCCGCCGGCGCCCGCGGGCGGACCCTTCCCGTCCCCGCACGGACCGATGTACTCGCGCGCGATCACGACGTTGTCGAAGAAGACCACGTTCACGGGGCTCTTCGTCCAGCGGTCGGTCACGTAGCTCTCGAGGGTGAAGGCGTTCGCGCGCAGCCCCGGGGTCTTCCGCCAGTCGATCCCCTTCCAGTGGCCGCGCAGCTCCCCGTCGATCCAGAAGGCCTGCTCGCCGTCGGCCTTCCCGGGCTCGTTGTGCTTCAGGTAGAGCTCGGCGCAGATCCAGCGGCCCCGCGGGATCGCGCCCCCCTCCTTCGGCCGGAAGGAGTTGCCCCAGTACTTGCTGTCGGGGCTCGGGGCCATCTCGTGCCAGTAGCTGTAGAAGTTCCAGCGACCCGGCGGCTCCCAGCGGCCCCAGTTCCCCCAGGGCTCGAGGGCCGTGGAGAAGCGCTCGTCGCCTTGCGGCTTGACCCCCGCGCCGCCGAAGCCGCTCCAGCGGTCCCCGCCGCGGAGCCCCTTGTTCGCGCGCAGGGTGCAGAAGTGGTGCACGTAGTCGCAGCCGGGGTCGAACTTGACGTAGAACCGGATGAAGACGGCGTCCGCGGGCTCGAACCACTTCGTGAGCCCGCCCCCCGTGTTCTTCCCGAGGGTGGCCGTGACCTTGAGGGTCTTCCTGCCCAGGAACGGGGCCGCGCCCGACTCGTCGACGAGCGACAGGACCTCCCCGCCCTCGTCGCGCGCATCGTTCCACTTGCGCTTGAGGTCTTCGCCCTCGAAGTCGTCGGCGAAGATCACGGCGGCGTGCGCGGCGATCCCGCGGTCGTGGGCGAGCTTCGAGGCGAGGCCGGGGCCCCGAGGCAGGGAGCTCTCGGCGGCGACGTTCCGCAGCCCGTCGGGGTCGCCTCCCGGAGCATCGGGGCGGAGGAGCGAGGCGAGGAGGAGCAGGGTGGCCGCCATGGCGGAGCCATGATAGCCCGGGATCGCCTCGAAGGGGAGGGCAGGGCCGGCCACGACGCCCGCTGCCGCACGACGACGCGCTCGGCGGGGCTCACCGACCTCTACGGAGGCGGGCTCACGGAAGCAGATCCTTCACCGCGACCCGCCCGACCTCCCGCCCGTCCAGCGTCACGGGCAGCTCGTCGCCCGGCGCGAAGACCGAGCACGCGCCGTAGGTGGGCTCCCTGGTGGTACTGCGCCACCGTCAGCCGCGCCAGTGGGCCAAAGGAGAGAGGTGGGTCCGGCGCGGCGACCGACCCCTCTGTGACGGCCTTGGACATGTATGCATCTCTACCGCGCGCCACACGCGGGCGCAATGGCATGCGGGCGGGTAAACCCCCGGGAAAGCGTGTACCATGAGGAGGCGATGGTTCGAGCCGCCGACGAGCTCCCGAGCTCTCCCGCCCCCGTCACCCGCCGGAGCTTCTTCACGCGAGTCGCCGCAGGGTTCCACGGCGCGGCGCTCGCGTGGCTCCTCGGCCGGGAGCTGCTCGGCGGCGAGCG
>JACQVW010000271.1 GCA_016209535.1 Planctomycetota bacterium
CGGCGCGCCTGGCCGAGATCTTCGCGGGCTGCGGCGCGCCGCCGGGGGCCTTCAACGTCGTCCACGGCGTCGGCGAGACCGCGGAGGCGCTCCTGTCGCACCCCGACGTGAGGGCGGTCTCGGTGGTGGGCTCGAGCCCCGTCGCGAGGAAGGTCTACACGACCGCAGCCACCTGCGGGAAGCGCGTCCAGGCCCTCGGCGGGGCGAAGAACGCGCTCATCGTGCTCCCGGACTGCGACCTCCCGCTTTCCGTCGACTCGATCATCTCCTCGGTCTTCGGCTGCGCGGGACAGCGGTGCCTCGCCGGGTCCAACGTCGTGGCCGTGGGCTCCGTGGCGGGGCCGCTCCTCGACGGCCTCGCCTCGGCCGCCTCGCGCCTGCGCCTCGGCTCGGGGCTCGACCCGCAGACCACCATGGGGCCCGTGATCTCGCCGCAGGCGCGGGAGCGCGTCCTCCGCTGCGTCGACGCGGCCGTCAAGGGCGGGGCGACGATCGTCCGGGACGGACGCAAGGAGAGGGCGCCGGGGCTCGAGGGCGGCTACTTCATCGGCCCCACGATCCTCGACGGCATCACCATGGAGATGCCCATCGCGCGGGAGGAGGTCTTCGGCCCCGTCCTCGGCTTCGTCCGGGCCCCCGACCTCGAGGCGGCGGTCGACGCCGTCAACGGTGGGCCCTTCGGCAACTCGGCATCGATCTACACGCGGAGCGCGGCCGCCGTTCGCGCCTTCCGCCAGCGCATCGAGGCCGGCATGCTCGGGGTCAACGTGGGCGTGCCGGCGCCGCCGGCCTTCTTCCCCTTCAGCGGCTGGAAGGACTCGTTCTTCGGCGACCTCCACGCCCAGGGCAGGGACGCGGTCGAGTTCTACACGCGCAGGAAGGTGGTGACGGCGCGATGGCCGTGAGGTCCGGGACTTCAGAGCCGGATCGGATACCGCCCGTACCTCTTCACGGCGTCGATCATGGCGGCGTAGTTCTCGTAGGGGACGTACTCCGGGACGGAGTTCGAGGACCCGCAGCAGTAGCCGCCTCCCGGCGCCAGGGTCCGGATCCGCTCCCGCACCTCTCGGTCGACCTCCTCCGGCGTGCCCAGGGTGAGCGTGGAGTTGAGGTCGACGTTGCCGCAGAGGCAGAGGCGGCCGGCGTACTCGCGCTTGAGGCGCTCGATGTCCATGGAGGCCGGCTCGCAGGGGTGGAGCGCCTGGAAGCCGCAGTCGATGAGGTCCTCGATCACGGCGTAGAGCTTCCCGTCGGAGTGGTAGAGGTAGGGGATGCCCTTCGCGCGCACGCGGTCGCCGATGCGCTTGTTCCAGGGGAAGATGTGCTTCCTGAGGAGCGAGGGGCTCACGATGAGCCCCGTGGAGTACGCGATGTCGTCGGGCATGCGGACCGCGCCCACGCCGTCGAGCTGGAGGAGGTTCTCGACGACCCTCTCTTGCGTCGCGCCGACGCGCCGGACGACCTCCGCCGCGAGCTCTTCGCCGCCCGCGAGGCCCACGAGGAAGCGCTCGAGGCCCATGAGCATCCAGGAGGCCATGAAGACGTAGCCGACGTTCACGATGGCCTTCGCGCCGTCGGGGAGGAGCTTCGCGAGGCGCTCGACGGGCGAGTAGTCGAAGCCGTCGGGATCGGGCCAGGGGTACGCGTCGTAGGAAGCCTCGTCGTGGATGATCCCCTCGCCCTCCTCGGCCCACACGCGCCGGCTCGTGCCCTCCTGGAAGGGGTTGTAGCGCGCCTCGGCGCCCTTCAGGACCGTCGTCTCGAGGCGCTTCGCGCCCATGATGCCGGCCTTCTCGCCCCGCATCGTCTGGCGGAGGCCGATCGTGAGGGGCACGTAGTCGTAGCCCGCGCGCATGTGGAACTCGACCTCGGCCTCGAGGCTGCCGGCGGACCTCCCGAGGAAGCGGCTCTTCACGTCCTCATGGACGCTGCCCTCGAAGAGGGGCACGCTCTCGGGCTCGCCCCGGCAGAGGAGCGCGGTCTTCAAGTTCTCGAAGTCGGGCACGGCGCGCATTGTACTGGAGGACGACCATCGGAGCCATCGGAGCCATTGGAGACAGCGGGATGAACTCACGGGAACGAGTGATCGCGGCCCTGGAGCACCGGCAGCCGGACCGGGTGCCGCTCGTGGAATGGGTCATCGACGAGGGCGTCATGGACGCCCTCCTGCCGGGCTGCGACTACTACGGCTTCGTCGACTGGATCGGGCTCGACAACGTGGGCTTGAACCGGAGCTCCTGGCGCCGGGACAACGTGGAGTACGTGGACCGCGAGAAGGGCCTCTTCCGGGACCAGTGGGGCGTGATCCGGGCCTTCGGGCCCGAGTCGAGCCCCTACCCCGTCGAGGGGCCGATCAAGACCCCCGAGGACCTGAGGACCTACGTGCCGCCGGACCCCGAGAAGGGCGACGTCCTCGGGGCCCTCCCCGAGGTGGTGGCGCGGTACAGGGGCAAGAAGGCGGTCGGCGCCATCTGCCGCGATGCCTTCTTCAACCCGAGCCACCTGCGCGGCATGGAGGCCTTCCTCATGGACATGATCGAGCACCCGCGGCTCGTCCACGAGCTGATCGAGATGACCCAGACCTACGACCTGCGCGTCACGAGGAAGCTGATCCAGGCCGGCCTCGACGTGGTGGTCTTCGGCGACGACTACGCGGACAAGAACGGGCCCATGATGTCGCCGAAGCACTTCCGCGAGCTCATCCTGCCGGGCCTCAAGCGGGCCGTGGACGACGCCCATGCGGCGGGCGCCTACGTGGTGAAGCACACCGACGGGAACATCCTGCCGATCCTCGACATGATCGTCGAGACGGGGATCGACGGCTTGAACCCGCTCGAGCCCGCGGCGGGCATGGACATCGGCCGCATCAAGCGGAAGTACGGCCACAGGGTGGCGCTCCTCGGCAACATCGACTGCGGCGAGCTCCTCTCGAGCGCGCCGCCCGAGGAGGTCCGGCGCGTCACTCGCGAGACGATCCGCGCCGCCGCCCCCGGCGGCGGCTTCTGCCTCTCGAGCTCGAACAGCATCCACTCCTCGGTGAGGCCCGAGAACTACCTCGCCATGGTGGAGGCGCTGCGCGAGCACGGATCGTATCCGATCCGGGCTTGAGGGCTCGCTTCGGTCCCCTGCCGGGCCGGGCCGGCGCCTCCCCACGTCACGGCGACGGCGTCGCGGACGTCGACCCGGGCACGACCAGGATCTCCGCTGATGGCGACGCCGGCTCGCCGCCGATCCAGTCAGGGCCGCCGAAGGACTCGCCGCCTCCGGCGAGGAGGACCCGGTCGTCCGGCGTGTGGATCCGGCCGTCCTCCCCGGCGAGCGGGACGTTCCTCCCGTAGACGCGCCGGGGCGCGGCCGAGCGGGCCCAGAGCTCCGGCGCGGTGCTCCGGAATCCCGTCAGGTCCGCCGTGGGGATCGCGCCGTCGAGGGTCAGCCAGCAGCCGATCACGCCGAGAGGGTTCGCCGGGGACCGGTGGCTCGCGAGGTCCCTCGGCGACGGCCCGAACCGTGCCGCGGGCAGGCTGAAGAACGGATCGAAGACGGCGCCCGCCCGGACCGTCGGGGAGAAGCCCTCGACGCAGCCCTCCGGCGCCGGGGAGATGTCGACGCCCGCCACCGACACGACCCAGGTCGCGACCTCCTCGACGCCCGGGACGGTCACCAGGGCTCGCGGGAGGGCGAGGGGGTTCGTGCCGCACCGGGCGATGAGGTTGTCCCGCGGGTCGATCTGCGGCGCGGGCGGGAAGTGCTCGGCGCCCTCGGCGTGGCTCGTGAACTGGTCCTCGCGGATCGGGAGGAGCTGGAGCCCCTGGACGGGCCCGAAGCCCGTGAAGGTCGCGGCGAAGAGCTCCGCCCCGAGGGTCGTGCAGAAGGAGGCGTCGTCGTTCCCGCCCGTGATCAGGACGAGGTTCCCCATGCCCCTCACGCCGTCGGGGGTGAAGTCGTTGAACTGGCCGAGGTTCACGATGTGGGGGTCGTTGATGCGCGGACCGAGGAGGGAGGCGCTGCTCAGGAGAGTGAAGGCGCTCGTCTGGGGGTCGAAGACCTCGATGGCCGAGAGCGGCTCGCCCCGGCCCCGCGCGACGGCGCCGTGGAACTTCCCGGCCGGCGCGAACCGCCCGGTCAGGGCCTGGAAGCCGCCGGCGACGAGGAACAGGTCGTCGGTGCTGCCGAGGGAGCCGTCGGGGCCCGCGAGCCGGCCCGCGGCGTGGCCGGCTCGGCCGTGGGGCGTCTGGAGCTCCGAGGCCCTTTCGGTCCCGGGCAGGGTCAACCGGAGGAACTTGTTCTCCCGGGGCGAGTAGAGCTCGCAGAGTGGCGTCGTGGGGAAACCCGGGCGCGGGCGGACCTGCATGCCCCCCGGAACAGGGTCCTCGGGCATCACGACGATCTGGTTCTGACCGCCGATGTAGAGGATGCTCCCGTCGCCGAGCGCGACCGACGCGTGGCGGCACCGGGGCAGGACCATCTCCCCCTCCAGCACCTCGAATCGCCGCAGCTCGGGGTCGTAGATCTCGGCCTTCGCGTGGAGGCTGGTTCCGGTCAGGTCCGGAGCCCCGCCCGCCACGATCACGCGGCCGTCGGGCAGCCGGTCCGCCGTGAACCGCATCCGCGGTCCCTGCTTGAAGGCGACCGGGTCCCCCTCGAAGTCGGTGTCGATCCAGATCCCCGTGAGGCTCGGGGGCCGAGGGAGGTCCTTGTCGTACGTGGACTGGTCGAACACCTCCACCGTGTCGATGCCCGAGTACCCGCGCTCGTCCGAGCCGCCGAGGACGATGGGATAGCCGCTCTTCGAGAGGACCACCTCGAACATGTACCGCGGCCGGTGCATCTCGCCGGTCGCGTAGTAGGGGCTGTATTCGCCCCTCTCGTTGCGCTCCTCGAGCCATGGCGCTGGGCTCGGGCCCAAGCAGGGCGGATACTTCGAGCAGTCCAGCGCATCGGGCGTCGGATCACCATGGCACCGAGACAAGGGAGGCGGCGGCGCGGGACCCCCCTGGAACAGGTACGAGAGCAGGCGGACCGGGTCGCTCAAGTCCAGTTTTCCGTCGTCATTGGCATCCGCCGCGTCCGCACAGGGAGGGGCTTCCCCTGCCTGGAACAGATGCGCGAGCGTGAACACGGCGTCGGTGAGGTTCCGCCGGCCGTCGGCGTTCGAGTCCCCGCGCAGGAACCCAACGGTCCCATCGCCGCCGCGCGCGGGAGCGGCCCAAGAGGAGCCGAGGAGGCCCGCCACGATGGCCACACGAGAGGCTGCAGAGGCCCTCATCACGGGCGGCTGAGCCTGGCTCACCTCTCGGCGCCGCCTCGCTGCCTCGTTGCAGCCAGGCGCTGGACGAACGCAGCGTGCTCCGACGTGCTCAGCCCCTCCTGCAGGACCGCGAACACCCTCGCCAGATCCTTCCGCTTCAGCGCCTCGGGGTCGAGCCAGAGCCCAGGGAAGACCTCGCTCTTGTAGATGCCCGCGGCGTCCGGGGCCAGCCGCTGGTACTCGCCGCCGAGAAGGACTAACCAGTCGATTTCCTTGTCCAGGACCCGCCAGACCACGTACTCCTGCACCCTGTTCCGGCGGTAGACGTGCAGCTTGGCGTGGAGGTCGTAGCTGGCGCTGCTTGCAGCCACCTCCGCGACCAGCTCGGGAGCGCCCTCGACGTAGCCGTCGTCGCCCAGCCGGGACTGCCCTCCGCACTCCGACTCGAGGCGCAGGAACGCGTCCGGCTGCGGCATGTTGTCCAGGTCGAGGCGAAGGCTCCCGTTGTCGCCGGCATCCGTGCCAGTCGTCGCAGCTTCGTAGGAAACGAGCCACCACACGATCTGTCCTTGTGGCTTCGAGTGGCCCCGGTGCTTGACTGCGGACGACATGTAGACGACTCCTTCGACCAGCTCCGCCTTCTTCAGGTGCGGCATCGCGTCATACCGGCGCTCGAATTCGTCCCTGGTGAGCCTGTCGCCGCTTTCAAGCGGGGGGAGTCGACCGGGATCCTTGGCAACTGGTGGAGCTTCGTTTACGGCCTTGGGCATGGCGGCACCTCCAGGACAACAGGTGACATGACCTCCAGCATACGCCAGGAGCGCGCAAATGCCACGTCCCAGGCCCCTCAGCGCCGCTGCGATCGGCTCCCCGACAGCCCCGAGGCCTTCTCGGACCGCGTGACCGCCCTCGATCGGGACCAGACCTCGGGCCAGGCCGTGGCGTCCCCGGGCGCGGCGATGAACGGGCAAAGGGCCGCCGTGGCGGCCCCCGCTGTGCCGAACCGGGAGGGAGGTCCCAAACTGGTTGACCCGACACGCCGGCCAGATTTTTCGCCGCGCACCGGGCTATAATCGACGTCTATGCAAGAGGGAGGTCCCATGAGTCGCCCCCAGCTCAAGCCTCGAGAGGTCTACTACCCGGAGTCCGACGGGAAGCCGATGGCCGAGACCGACCCGCAC
>JACQVW010000272.1 GCA_016209535.1 Planctomycetota bacterium
ACTGTGGATCTGGTTGTCGCGGGTTCGATTCCCGTCACCCACCCCAAGATAAGGCCCGCCGCGAGAAGGAGTTGCGGCGGGCTGCTTCTCTTCCATGGGTCAAGCTGGAGCGCCGTTGACTCGTGGTTGACTCGTGACTTTCAGGGCTCGTCCTTTGTTAGGGGTTCCTGGGCCCCAGGGATCCCGGCAAGGTGGGACGGCATCGGATCCCCCTGCCCCCTCGACAGGACGGGCCCCGCGACCCCCGACGAGGCTCGGCCGGACCCGCCTCCGAGGTCCGGTCGGTCGGGCTCGCAGCCGAGTCCTCATGACGGCGCCGGAGAGGCTGCCGCCAGCCCGGCCTGGCCGCGAGGGAGGGCCCCACCCCCGGCCGGGCGCTCCGGCCCAAGCGCGAGGGGCGCAGGCGCAGTTTTGTCTCGGGGACTGGTTTCGGCCTCGAGCGCAACGTGTCGTCAGGTCGAGCTCTCAGGCGACCCAGTCGCGGACGCTCCAGGCGGGGCCGCGTCCCACGGCACGGGCGGCACCCATGCTCGCGGCTTCCCTCGAGGCGGCTTGCAGCCCGGCCTGCGCTCCCGGAGAAGCCGGCGGCGGTGCCGCGCGTAGGCTGCCCGGCGTGCCCGGTACGAGGCGACGCCTTCGTGATGTACCCCCGCACGAGGTCAGAGCAGTGCTACCCGAGGAGCGCCCGCGAGGGGAGACGGGAAAGGGCCGTTGAGGGACGCGCCGGTCCCTCAGTACGACAAGGCATAGAACCCGCCCGGCCCGTTGTACACGAGCAAACATCGGCTCAGGATGTCTCGTCCCACGAGCGCAATGATCTTCCGGCCGCCGACGCTTTGACCCGAGAGGTCCGCTCCCAAGATGGAATTGAACTCGATGTCAATCGCCGTACCCGGGAAGCGGAGACGCGCCGGGTAGAGACTTTGCTGCTTGGCGCCCGCTGCAGTGGCGGAAAGCGTGGTTCCGATCGGATTCACGCCGAGCCCTGTGATTGCGACGCCGTCGACGCACGTCCGGCTGGCGCCGGTGTCGATCAATGCGAGGCCCGTCACGGGCTGCGGCACCTGCCGGCTCTGGGCCATGAGCCATTGGGCGAGAGCGCCGGGCACTTCGATCTCAACCGCCAAGACCGGCCCAGCGAGCCTGAGGGCCTCCGCCGTGATCTTGGTGCCTTTGCGGGCGAAGTAGTTATGGATTGGCATCGAGGAGCCCGAGCACGAGGGCGGGAAGACTGGCTACTTCCTCCTCCCGCGTGGCGAGCTTGATAAGGAACGGCACGTTCCCGAACCGCTCGATGCCAGCTTGGTATGCCTCGGCCTCGGTCGTGAACGCGCCGATGAGCGCATCGTCCTTGATGAGGACGAAGCTGCCCTCGTGGTGCTTGAGGAGCTCCTCCTTGCTTCGCTGGAAGAGCTCAAGCTCCCTCTCGAGGGGAGAAGGTTGGGTGGCTGGCACGGTCAGGATTCCTTCCTCTCCTCCGATCTTCACTTCTGGTGTCAACCTTGCTGTTCCTGCGGCAATTATACCCGGGCGGATGGCGATCCGCGGCGCCGTGCCCCAGCTCCGAGTCATGGTAGCCGAAGCGGGACGTGGCCGCGACGGGAGACCGGGGAGAGGCTCGGGCCCTCGGGTGTCACCCAGGCGTGGGGAGCTCCCCTACGCGAGGGTCTCTTCCCAGGCGCGTCGCCAGGCCCCGATGGCGGCCAAGGCAGCGGCCAAGGCAGCGGCCAAGGCAGCGGCCAAGGCAGCGGCCAAGGCAGCGGCCAAGGCAGCGGCCAGGATCTCCGGGTCCCTGCTCTGAGGGGAACCGCGGTCAGGTTCCCGTGGCGGAAGCCGAGCACCTGGCGAGGCGCGCTTGGCCGAACCAGGATCGGAGACTTGGTCGCGATGGTGGCCGCCACGAGAGTCGCGACGTGCCTCCGTAGCTTGTCGAGGCACTCCTGCGGAGTCCTCTCAACGATTGGCATTACGCGGTCGTCAGCCCTCGGTCCCGCGCAAGGAATCGAATCGCCCGTAGCTCCGTTTCGAGGATCGTGCCGTCGAGCTTCCCGGCATCCAGGAGGCCGAAGGCCTCGTTGGCCCCGGACAGGCCGGCCCGGCGGGCAAGCTCCTCGGCGCTCTCCCGAAGCTCGTCGAGGGTGAGATCCCTGGGTCCCCGGCCACGGCCACGTGACCGCCGCAGGGCGGCCTCCCGCCTTTGTGCGCTCGCCGAGCGGCGCCCGGCTGTCGCGGCCGTTCCGTTCTTTCTGCTTCCGGCCATGATCGGCGAGTCCTTCAGATAGACGTTTGGAGCCATGTCGCCCGCGCCGCGCACCAGCTTGCCGCCTCCTCCAGGCAGGCCCTCGCTCGCGGCGTCACGACCTCATCTTCGCCATGGCCGGCACCCCGACTGCCGCATCGCCAACGAACTGCGGGCGCCTTGCACAACTGCAGGGCACGCGCCGGCGGCCCAGAGGCAAACCTACGAGGGCATACCGCAAGGCCCTCCAGCCCTGTGAGCCGGCACGCTGGAGGGCCGGGTGACCGCCCCCCTGGGCTCCCCGGCGGGCGTTTTGTATCCTTACGGCGAATGGTCTCCGACGACTACTCCCTCTGCCACCACGCCGTGGACGTGGATCACGCGCTCCGCGACATCGGGCGGCAGGTGCTCCTCATCCAGGCCCTGCACCCGCGCAACACGGCCGAGGAGCGGGAGCGCTTCTTCAAGCGCCACGCCCTCGCGAGCCCGGTCTTCGTCTACCGAGAGCTCTCGTATGACCCCCGCGAGCTCAGAGCGCGGCTGAGGAGCGTCGCCCGGCGGGCGGGGCGGATCCGCAGCCCCTGGCTCCGGTCCGTGTTCCGCGCGAAGTGCCGCGAGCTGGCCCTCAAGCTGGCGCTCGTCGCGGCGCGCGGCACGGCGGAGTTCCTGCCCTACTCCATGCGCCTCTTCCCGCCGCCCACGAGGCGGATGGCGCACGACGCCGAGGTCCTGGCGTGCCTGCCGCGCCACGAGGAGGAGAAGCGCCTCTCCGCGGCGCAGGTCGAGAAGGTACTGCGCGCGACGATCCGCGACTACCGGAGGCAGCACCGGTCGTTCGCGTGCAGGGTCAAGTGGGTCGACTCGAGCCTCGCCGAGGCCTCGATCTCCGACGCTCAGCTCAACGTGCGAAAGGACGCGGGCTACAGCGAGCGCTTCCTGCTCATGCTGCAGCACCACGAGATCGGTGTGCACCTCGTCACGGCCCAGAACGGAGACCGCCAGCCGCTGAACATCTTCCGGGGCGGCCTCGCGGGCTACGACCCGACGCAGGAGGGGCTGGCCCTCTTCGCGGAGTTTCGCGCCGGCGCGATCACCACGAACCGTCTCCGCGTGCTCGGAGCCCGCGTCCTCGCCGCGGATCTCCTCTGCCGGGGAGCCTCCTTCGCGGAGGTCTACGCGGCGCTCACCGCGGGCCTGAGCTTGAGCGCCGACGAGGCTTTCTCGACCTGCCTCCGCTGCTTCCGCGGCGGCGGGTATACCAAGGACGTGATCTACCAGCCCGGCTTCCTCGGCGTGTTCAACTACTGGGTCCAGGGAGGCGACCTCGCGATCCTCTTCGTGGGGAAGTTCCCGCTCTCCCAGGTACGCCACGTGAAGGAGGCATTGCGCCAAGGGCTCGTGAAGGCGCCGCTCTTCGTTCCGCCCATGATCCTCGACGAAGGCCGCCTGCACGCTGAGCGCACGGTCTTCTCCCTCCTTCGCGGCCGAAAGCGGCGGCGCCTGACCGGCTTCAGGGAGCTTGCCAGGGAGGAGGCGCGGGCCGAGGAGCAGGAGCGCGACGGAGCGCTCCAGGCGGCGCCAGCCTCGTAGGCCGATGCGCAATCACCGCGATCACCGCAATCACCGCGATTACCGCGGTCACTGCGGTCACCGCGGTCACCGCCTCGCCCGCGTTGTGTCCTTTGGGGAGGCTGCGCCGGCGGCGGGGGCGTGGACCCCGTAGACCTCCTGGACGGCGCTCGGGTCGTCCCAATCGCTAACGCGGAGGACGTAGGACATGGGGACGCCGGCACGGGCGCAGTTCCGGGCGAAGGTGAGGCGCAGCGAGTTGAAGTCCCCCTCGGGGATCCGCGCCTGCTTGCGGGCGAGCCGGAATGCGTGGAGGACCGCATGCTCGTCCGGGGCGCCCTTCCAGAGCGGCAGGCCCACTGGATCGAGGACGCGTACCGGCGCAGGGCTCAGCGCCGCTCCCCTCCGCCGGAGCGTGGAGAGCGCCGCATGGACGTCGGCGTCGACGGGGAGATCGATGTCCCGGCCCCCCTTGACCTCGCAGGCCGGGACGCGGATCCGGCGCGCTTCGTGGTCCACATGCCGCCATTCCAGGTGGAGGACGTGGCCGAGTCGCAGGCCGCACCGGAGGCCCATGAGGACGAGCGGGTGAAGGTACAGGGGCGGCACCCAGGCCTTCGATGGTTCCGCCTGAGCCCTGGCCTCACGGCGCCGGCCCTCGGGCGCGCAGGCTTCCCCGAGGCTGCGGCGCCAGGGCAGCCATGCCGTCGCGAGGAGGCGGTCTTGCTCGGGGCCCGTCCAGGTCGTGAGCGGGTGCTCCGGCAGAGCCCTCGTTCGCTCGAGGGCCTCGGTCGGATCGTCTTCCGTCCAGCCCGAGCGCCGGGCCCAGCGATAGAACGCGCGGAGCAAGGCCTTCTCCTTCTCGATCTCGCGCAGCTCGTGCCCTTTGAGCGCGAGCTCGCGGAAGTAGGCCTGGAGGTTGTCGGCGCCCAGCGCCGACATCGGCTCGAGCCCCCAGCGCTCCCCCCAGCGCGAGAAGCAGGAGAGCGGAAAGACCTCGAGGGGGAGTCGGGTCGCGTTCTCGAGCAGCGTCCTGTAGTCGGGGATCGCTTCACGGAAACGGGTCTGACGGATCGGACGAGCTTGCCGGCGCGGCGGTTTTCCGGACATGGCCGGCCTGTCCAACCTTGGTACGGTGGGGGGG
>JACQVW010000202.1 GCA_016209535.1 Planctomycetota bacterium
GGCCCAGGCTGTCCCAAGGAGGGGACCCAGTGAGATCCAGTGGCCCGAGGTGCCCTGGGAAAGAGTCCGGAGGCCAGGAGGCGGGAGCTGCGGGGCTTGCGCGCTCCTGAAGGAAGCCCGTAGACTCCCGGGGCATCTCAGACCCAGCGAGGCCTGCCGAGCCATGTCCCAACCCACGCCTTCCAGAGCCCTATTCACCGTGTCGAACCATCACACGCCCCACTGTGGCAAGCCACCGGCGGTCGAAGGCGACGATCCCACGACCTACCATGGCTACTTCGAGAACGAGCACGGGGAGCAGGCCCTGTTCCTTTACACCCGCGAGAGCGGGGAGGCGTGGCTCTGGTTGGGCGATGCTGGCTGGGAGAAGCCCAGCCGGGTGGTGGAGGGGAGACCGGAGGGCCTCACGCTCTCGCCCAGCGAGCAGACGTGGCTCGGGGCCTGCTGGCGCGCCGCCGCCTCCTGGCGCGCCCCCACCGGCACGGCCTGACCCGCCCTCGGGCGCCCGAGCAGGCGAAGGGGAAAGAGGGACTCGCGACGCGGCAGCCGCCACGGCCACGGCGGCCACGGCCTCCGCGCCCGCCCGCACGGCAGAGCCTCACTTCGCCGGGACCGTCACCGCACGCGCGCCCTCGCCGCCGTCTCCCGGGCCGATCTCGATGGCCTGGACGATCGCCTCGCCGCCCTCGGAGCCGAGGAAGCGGACGGCGATGACGCCGCCCGCGGGCTCGAGACCGTTGAACACCAGGTCCGCGGCCCGGTTCAGGCCCCCCGCCGTGGCCGCGATGTCCACGCGCGAGGCAACCTCCTCCCCGTTCACGACGACCGTCAAGAGGCGCAGCCGCACGTCGGCGCTCCTCGTCTCGGCGAGCTTCAGGCGCACGTGGTACGTCGTCCCCGGCCCCACGGTGAAGTACGCCGTGAAGTCCCGCGCGTGCATGCCGTGGCGGTAGAGCTCGGGATCGGGAGTGCGCACGAACTCGGCGCCGCGCCTCTCGGTCCACCAGGACTCGGTCACCGAGTCCTTCATGGTCCCCAGGCGGACCACCACCTCCGTCGCCGGCCGCCAGCTCTGACCCTTGGAGTCCCGGTAGTCCTCCCTCCCGGGGTAACCGCAGATCACGCGCTGGGCGTCGCGCGGCCCGCCGCCCTCGCCGGAGCCGCTCGAGCCCTCCGCGGCCGACCACTGCACGGCGCTCACGCGCAGCTCGTCGCCCCGCGAGACCGGGTTCCGCGCGCCCCTCGCCTCGACCCTCAGCTCGTGCCGCCCCGGCGCGAGGCCGTTCCGGTAAAAGAGCACCTGGCGCCTCCTCGCCGAAGGGCTCCAGCAGTCGATCGGGACGAGCTGCTTCGCCCCGTCGAGGTAGACGTCCGCGGTCCCGCCCTCGGGCCCCACCGAGCCCAGGAGCCTCACCTGGTTCCCCGTGAACGCCAGGGAGACGGCCGCGCCGCGGGCCCTGGCGACGCGCTCGACGACCTCGCCGCGCTCCTCCCTCCACTCGCCGGAGAAGGAGAGCGCCTCCACGCCGGCCTCCTCCTGCGGGTCCCGGCCCTCGACGACGACGTCCCTCTCCCCGTCGTGCCGGATCGTGACGAGGCAATCGCCTCCCGGCAGGTCCTTGAGGACGTACCCGGGCTCGCGGAGGTCCTCCCGCAGGGGAAGCGGCTTCCCGCCCAGGACGCGCTCGGGCCGGAAGGCCAGGCGCAGCACGTCAGCGGCCTCGGGGGGCGCATCGAAGGTCCTGTAGGCGACCTTGCCCCTCCCGTACTCGACCCGGGAGACGACGGAGGAGCTCCGGACGATGTGGTTCTCCCTGGCCGGGCCGAAGACCTCCGGGAGCCAGGCGATGGCCGCGAGCGCGTGCTTGAGCGCCATGGGGTGGGCGATCTTGAACCAGCCGCCCGCCACGACCTGCCCGCCGTCGATGTTGTCCTCCACCACGCCGGTCTCGTGGACGTCGTAGGTCGCGAGGATCGCCTGCCGCCGCCCCAGCTCGCGGCCCCACTCGCTCCCGGCCCGGGCGCCGTACTCGAGGTAGACGGGCGCCAGCTCCAGGGGCCCGTACCAGAGCGAGCGCCCGCAGCAGCCCGAGGACTCCGGGTAGGCCCAGGCCCCGCTGTAGACGTCGCCGCGCGACTCGGGGGCCACGCTCGTGCGGTTCAGGAAGAGGGAGAGCACGTTCCGCCCATCGGTCCGCCAGAGCGGGAAGACCTCCGGGCGCTCCAGGAGGTGCCGGACGGCGAGCTCGGTCACGTTCTCCGCCTGCACGGGGTCCTCCCAGTCCCAGTAGTTCCTTCCCCAGACGTCGTTGACGGTCCACCGGGGGAGCAGGACGTCCCGCAGGTAGGCCCGTCCCGCGTCGCGCGCCTTGACGAGGCTCCCGCCCTCGCCCGCGTGGCCGATCCGGATCAGCTCCTCGAGGAGCTCGAGGATGAAGACCACGCCGCCCGTCTGCACGTCGGACCAGCCCGCGTCCGCGGGGTTCGCGTAGCGCCTCCAGGGAGGCTCGAGCGGCGAAGTGTTGCAGTGCTTCGCGAAGAGGTCCCCCCAGCCCTTCAGGACCTCGAGCCACCGGGGCTCCCCGGCGAGCTGCCAGGCGCGGGCGAGGGCCAGCCCCACCTCGGCCACGATGTCGAGCTGGATCAAGCCGTGCGGGTCGCACTTCCCGTAGGGCTTGCCCCGGGTCGGGCAGCTCACGAGGATGCCCGGCCAGGGGTGCTCCGGGCCCGTGCAGAAGTGCTCGATCAGCGTGTCCGCGAGGACCGAGATGTGGGCCACGGCCGCGGCGTCGCCCGAGTAGCGGTAGTAGTCGACGAGGCCCGCGAGCACGTAGGCCGCACGCTGACCCAGGTCGCCGTTGTCCCAGTCCCGGAGCGCCGGGACGGAGATCGTCCCGTCCGCCGCGATGGCCCACGTGCCGTTGTAGACGTACTCCGGCGCGGGGCGGACGGCCTTCGGCGGGACCGCCCAGGGGTAGCGCTTCACGGTCTCGGCGGCGACCCTCACCCGGAGGTCGAGCTGCCCGTTCTGGCCGCGGTACCAGGGGGCGATGACCCCCTGGCCGTCCACGGCGGCGGGGTGGGCATAGTAGCGGAGCGGCTTCTCGGGAGCCTGGGGCTGGGCCCTCGCGAGGGACGGCGCGAGGAGCGGGGCGAGGAGCGCTGCGAGAAGGAGCACGAGAGGAGTCTTGTTGTCAGCGGTCATGGACGTCGCAGCTCCTTCACACCTTCTGCAGGGGTCCGCCTCACGGGTGCCACTCGCCCTCGAAGAACCCCTTGTAGGACTGACCGAACCACGCGGGCGACGACGGCTGGCCCTCCTGCCCGAGCGCGTCGACGGCGGTGACCCAGTAGCGGGTCGGCCCGCTCCCGGCCTGGTGCCGGAACGACGTGCCCCGCACGAGGTCCTCGCCGACGCGGGCGACCTCGAAGGGACCGCGGCCGAGCACGTAGACGCGGTAGCCCGCGATCCCGGCCTCGGGGTTGGGGTCCCACCTGAGCTCGGCGGCCTCGCCGGCCTCGCGGCACAGGAGGCCCGCGGGCTCCGAGGGGATCGTGAGGCCGTAGGGCGACGGGCCGCTCTCGACGCCGAGGCGGTTCACGGCCCGGACAACGTAGGCGTACACGGCATGCCTGTGGTCCGCGGCCTCGGGCCCCTTCGCCCTCAGGTCGATCCTGTCCTCGAGGCGCGTCCCTTCGAGCGGCTCCGCGTTCAGCCGCTCGATCCCCGTGATGTCGAGGACCTCGGCGACCACCGGCTCCGGGTGCTCCGGGTCGTTGTCCCGCCACGCCGCCGGCTCGCCGCGCTTCACCGTGCGCACCGACGCCAGGCCGCGGTAGACGTTGTACCCCGCGACGTCCTCCGCGGCGTGCCGGCTCCAGCGGACCTCGACCCGGTCCGCCGCGAGGACCGACACCACGGGCCTCGGGAGCACGCGGGGCTGCGTGCGCGCGCTGAAGCTCGGCCTGCTCTCGAGGCCGTCCGGGCCGACGGCAGTGACTCGGTAGCGGTAGACCGCGCCGCGCTCGAGGCCCGCGTCCTCGAAGCGCGTACTCTGGACCGCCGCGACCTGCACGGGCTCCGCGTTCCATGCCTCATCGGGCCGGCCAGGGTGGGTGCTGCGGGCGCGGTAGACCCGGTGCTCCTTCACCCCGGGGCTCGGGCTCGCCTTCCACTCGAGGACCGCCCTGCCGCCGGCTTCGGTGGTCGCCTTCAGGTCCGACGGCGGCTCCGGCCTCGGCCTCGCGCTCGCGCTCGCCGCGGCCTTGCGGTAGCGGTACGTCCAGACCTCGGGCCGCCCCGTGGCGGCCGAGGTGGTCTCGAGGATGAAGAGGTTCCGCTCCGCGTCGAAGCAGAGGTTCCGCGAGCGGCTCTTCGACCCCGCGGCCTCCGCCTTCGGGCTCACCTTGGTCCAGCGCATCGCCCCGGGGTCGAGCGCCCAGGTCTCGTGGGCCTCCTCCCCGAGCCAGGCGAGGCAGAGCACGACGCCGTTCAGGGAGTCCCAGGCCATGCGCGGGATCGTGGAGTAGTCCTTCGTGACCTTGGCCGCGGGCGGGTGCGGGTCCAGCTCGCGGGCTTCCCAGCGGCCCGCCCGGAGGTCGCAGAGCCAGGTGCGCGCGTCGGTCAAGTACTGGCTCCCGAAGAGGACGAGCAGGCCGCGGTCCGCGTCGCAGGCGAGGCCCATCCCGTCCCGCTCCGGAGGAGGGTTCGCCGCGTCGAGGAGCTGGAGCGCGTTCGCGTAGGCGTCGTAGGCGAAGAGGGCGTTCTTCGCGCCGCCCGCGCCGGTCCCGCCGAAGGAGAGGACGAGCTCGCGGCCCTCGTCATAGACGGCGCCGCTGCAAAGACCTCCCACCACGGCCCGCGAGTACTTCTCGGGCCGCTTGTAGGGAGGCGGCCGCATGTCCGTCCAGGCGTCCGCGGCGAGGTCGTAGAGCCAGACCGGAGACCCCTTCAGGTACACGCCGCGGCTCCACTGGTAGCCGTGCCCGAGGGAGCCGCCGGGGAAGCGGACGAGCCTGCGGTTCGCCCGGTCGAAGGCCAGGGAGCCGTCGATGCAGCAGGCCCCCGGCGGCGAGGTCGGGGGGAACCTCTGCTTCCAGGCCCCCGTGTCGAGGTCGAAGGTGAAGGTGTGGAAGCCCTGGGGGATCCCGTCGTGGCCGCCGTGGTGGATCCACTTCCGCTCGTAGGGGTCGTAGCCGCCGCCTCCCTCGTAGGTGAACCCCGGCGCGGGCGCCCCCTCGCGCGGGCTCCGGCGGACCCACTCGTTCTCGGGGTGGTCCAGCCAGCGGGCCTGCGCGGACTCGGCAGCCTGCGCTGCGCCGGCACCGCCGGCCGCCTCGGCGGCGAGCAGCGGCCCGCAAAGCAGCACGGTGGCGAGGGCTGGCATGCTTACAGCCCAGGGGTTAGTTGCGCTCGACGCGGGCACGCCAGATGGACCCCGTGATCTCGGCGAGGTTGTAGACGATGCGGTCCCGGGCCACCCAGGGTTCGAAGTCCCCGATCGAGATGTTGGCGAGCGACCTCCGGGCCTCATGGAAGTGGCGCAGGTCGAAGAGGGCCCCCTCCTCGGGCTTTCGGGTCTCGGGGTGGAGCCGCTGCCCGTAGAGGCAGCGGAAGCCGTCGTGGTCCGAGACGAAGTAGACGATCCGTCCGTCGTGGGACCAGCGCGGCTTGTCGGCGAGCGCGGAGCCGCCGGCCACGTGGATCCACTCCTCCTCGGGGGTGATCCGGTCCTCGTGGTAGGGCGCAACGAAGACCTTGGACAGCTCGCCCTCCGCGACGGCATTGAAGCAGAGCCATGGGCCTCTCGGTGAAAGGTGGCCGTGGTAGAGGGCGTAGCGGTCGGACTGGACCGCCTGCCGCGTGGCCCCCGAGGAGACTTCGAGGGCGGCGATGCTCGCCCGTGGCCAGGCTCCACCTGGCCAGTAGAGGAGCGTCTTGCCATCGGGGGACCAACCCCACGAGTGCCCATGATCCGTGAGCTGGAGCACCTCGGCGCCGTCGGCGAGCCGCACGATCCTGCCCTCTTGGCGTGGTCCGTCCGGGACCCGGCGCCGCAAGGCCACGTACGCGCCATCGTCGCTCAGCGACGGATAGAACTCCGCGCCCGGTCCACTCGTTCGATAGACGGGAACGTCCGGTCGGTCCAGATCGAGAACGCAGACCCTGCTGGTCTTTCCCTCGTCGGCGCTGAACGAAACCCTCTTCCCGTTGCGCGAGATCGTCGGGGTCCTCTCCACCGCGGCCGTCCGCGTGACGGGAACAGGCTCCCCCGAGGCCTCGCCCGTCTCGGGATCGATCGCAAGGCTCCAGACATCGACCTTCTGCTCCTGACTGGAGAAGACGAGGGATCCGTTCTCGGCCATCCAGGGCTGGAGCTCGGCGCTGGTGCCGCTCCGGACCAGCTCCGGCGCGCCCAGGACCTTGCCGCTCGTGGGATGGATCTGGACCGACCAGAGGTTCGATGGGCCGACCGTGTAGCTCGTGAAGAACAGGCGGTTGCCCCGTGCGGTCCAGGTCCCGGGCTGAGAGCTCGCCAGGTGCTTGCTCCCTGGCGACATGGCCATGTACGCCTCGGTCGCGACCGGCGCCCCACCTTCGATGGAGGTGACGAAAAAATCGTATGCCTCGGATGCAGGGGCGGCCTTGGCACCAACGAAGAGGATATGCTCGCCGCTCGGAGACCAGGCCGGGTAGCGCGCGGCGAAGAAGTCCTGCTGGAGTCTTCGCGTCGGACCTCCGGCGGCAGGGACGATGTGGATCTCTCCGTGAAGGATGGAATCGTGCTGCACGGTGCCGGTCCAGAAGGCGATCCAGCGGCCATCGGGCGAGAAGCGGGGCCGGCGGCCCAGCGCGGCGAGAAGGATCGCGTCCTGCTCGCCTCGAGCGAGCGACCGGACGTAGAGGCCGCCCCCATCCTTCTCCCACCGGAACGCGAGGCGCGCGCCGTCGGGGGAGAGGACCGGCTCATGCTCATCGAGAGGATCCGACGTGAGCCGCCGCGACTCGCCGCCGGCGAGCGGCTGGCTCCAGAGGTCGAGGTCCTTGCCGCTGGCGCGGTCCGATGCGTACACGAGGAGCGCTCCGTCGCTCGAGAGCGAGGGGTCCGTGGACAAGCCGAGGTCGGCCGTCACGCGCTCGAAGTCGGCGACCGTGGTCCGCTCGCCGGACTGGCGGCTCAGGACCACGATGCCGAGGACGGCCGCCGCCAGGACGGCCAGGGCTGCCGCCCACGGGTACCTTTGCCGCCAGAACCGCCGCCCCCAGCGGCTCAAGGCCGAGCGAGGACGGGCCTGGATCGGCTCGTGGCGCAGGAAGCGACGCAAGTCGGCGGCGAGCTCCGCCGCCGATGCATAGCGGCGGTCGGGATGCTTCTCGAGGGCGCGCAACAGGATGGTCTCGAGGTCGCGGTTCATGCGCCAGTTGAGCTTGCGCGGCGGGACGGGGTCCTCGAAGAGGATGGCCTTCTGGATCTCATGCTCGTTCTCTCGCTCAAAGGGGTTCTTGAGCGTGAGCGCCTCGTAGAGCGTGACGGCCAAGCTGAAGATGTCGCTGCGGGCCTCTACGCGCCCTCGCGAGACTTGCTCGGGCGACATGTAGGCCAGGGTGCCCAGCATCTCGCCGGAGCGCGTGAGCGTACGGGCCTCCTCCTCATGCACCAGGCCGAAGTCGATGAGGATCAGGCGGCCGCCGGACCCGACGAGGATGTTCGAGGGCTTCACGTCGCGGTGGACGAGCCCCTGGCGGTGCGCCTGCTCGAGCCCATCCGCCAGGCCGGCGAACTGGTCGACCGTCTGGGCTATGTACCCCGGGTCCGAGGCGGTCGAGCTGCCGCGCTTGGGCCTCCTGCGGGCCGACTCCTCTCTCGCCTGGGCGAGGGACTGCTCGAGCGAAGGCCCGTCGATGAGCTCCATCGCGTAGAAGTGGCTCCCCTCGGCCTCTCCGACCTCATAGACCGGCACGATGTTGGGGTGGTGAAGGCGCGCCGCCGCCCGCGCCTCGCGATGGAAGCGCTCGACGCGCCGCGGGTCGAGCGCGAAGCTCCCCGGGAGGACCTTCAAGGCCACGCGCCGCCCCAGGGACTCCTGAAAGCCCTCGAGGACGACCCCCATGGCTCCTCGACCTAGCTCGCGCACGATCCGGAAGTCTCCCAGGCGGCGCTCCGCGGTGTCAGGCGACCTGGCCTCCGGGGCTCCCGGCTGGGCGGCGAGATCGTCACCGATCCGGGTGAGCTGCGCTTCGTCCACCTCGTAGCCGAGGATGCTCCCGAGGAGTCGGCGCTGGCTCTCGCCGAGCCCCGGGGCGCGGTAGCGCTCGCCGGTCGAGTAAGAGAGGTATTCCAGGGCGCCGTCGGCCTCGTTGAGGAAGTAGACGTCCTCGCGGTGGGCCACGAGGAGGGGATCGAGCTTCAGGAAACGGCCCCCCTCATCGAGGAGGTGAAGGACGTTCTTCTCCGGCGTCCTGCTGCCGTAATCGATGACCAGCGGCCGGTCCCGGCGGATCGGCCGGTCGCTCATGAACTCGATCACGGAGCACTCGATGCGGGAGCCGGCCTCGACCTGGACCGAGTCGAACGCGACGAGCCGGCGCGCCGCGAGAAACGGCGAGGCCTCCAGGAGCTCGACGACGGCCTTGGGGAGGAGCTCGCCGAAACGCTCGTAGTGCGCCCGATCGAGGGGCGCTCCGTGGCCGAGGACCCGATTCCGGTACGAGACGAGCTCCTCGAGGAGCTGGGCGAGGCTCGCGCTCGAGCGTTCGCTCGAGCTGCCGCTCCGGAAGCAACGCAGGGCGTTGTAGAGCGCGAGCACGCCTGGCCACCGGGTCCCCTTCTCCTCGTAAAGCGCCCCGAGAGCTTGGATGGCTGGATCGTTGTCCGAGTCCCGAGCCAGACAGCGCAGCGTCTCCCGGAGGAAGCGGACCCACTCCCCGATGCTCGGCCGCGCCAGCCCCTTCAAGACCGCGTTCAGCCGGTGGTCCCGCGCTTCTCCCGCGAGGTAGTGGGCGATCGCGACCGCCGCCGCGTACTTGAGGTACACCTCGAAGAGGTAGTAGGCGGCGTCGTGGCGCTCGCGCACTTCTCCGGCGTTGCGAACGCGGCGGTATCCCCGTGCGATCGGGAGCGGGAAGTGCTCGAGGATCCGGCGGTCGTCCATGCAGCGGTGCTCTCAAGGTGCCAGGCAGGGG
This sequence comes from Planctomycetota bacterium, assembly GCA_016209535.1. Lineage (GTDB taxonomy): Bacteria > Planctomycetota > UBA8108 > UBA8108 > SXIK01 > JACQVW01. Next base: position 9,185 of record JACQVW010000202.1, read on the forward strand.
ACGCAGGAGAGCCCCCGCGTCGACCGGTCGGATGATCGCTTGGGGTCCTGGCGGTGGTCAAGGGCCTTTCCAAGCGCCGCCTGCGCCGAGGCTTTAATCCCGGCGAGCGAGGCCGCATTCTGCGGCCATCCCCGGCACGGCGGCCAGGGGTCCTTGAAGACCACGGCGCCCTCCTTGTCCCGCACCTCGATCGCGAGCGAGCCGTCGGGCTGGAGGGGCAGGGTCGCCCTCTCGAGGCCCGAGCCTTGCCCCGCCAGGCGCACCGGCGCCTTGGGGCCTGGGGTGACCTGGCCGGCCCCTCCCGGCCCGTGCTACACTCCCGTCTATGCCCCGTCCGATTGCGCTCGGTAGATCCGACTTCCTCCAGATTCGGAGCGATGGGGACTTCTACCTCGACAAGAGTCCCTTCGTGGCCGAAGTGCTTCGGGACCGGTCTCAAGTCGTCCTGCTTCCGCGCCCGCGGCGCTTCGGGAAGACGCTGAACCTCTCGACCCTGCGCCACTTCGTCGAGCGGCCCGTGGACTCCGGCCCAAAGGATGGCGACGTGCGCCGCGCCTTCTCGGGTCTCGAGGTCGAGAAGAGCGGGGAGGACGTCTGGGGGTTCTTCCAGAAGCACCCGGTGATCTTCCTCACGTTCAAGGACGTGAAGGGCGGGGGCTGGTCGCCGAGCGGGGCTTTCGCCCACCTGATCGGCAGGGAAGTCATGCGCCTTGCGCCTCTCTTCGAGACCGTGCTCAAGCCCACGGATCGAGCCAGCCTGGATGACCTGACCTGTCGGCGGGCCGCACCGGCGCTCCTCGAGGAAGCCCTTTACCTGTTGAGCGACTGGCTCCACAAGGCGACCGGCGAGAAGGTATTCATCCTCATCGACGAGTACGACACGCCCATCCACGACGCTTTCGGCGACGAGAAGCAGTACGAGAAGGTCGTTGCGTTCTTCCGGAACTTCTTCTCGGCGGGCTTGAAAGACAACCCGCACCTCGAGAAAGGCGTCCTCACGGGCATCCTGCGCGTCGCGAAGGAGTCGATGTTCTCGGGGTTGAACAACCTCCAGGTCCACTCGCTGCTCCGAAAGAGCTACGCCACGTGCTTCGGGTTCACGGAGCCCGAGGTGAAAGGCCTCTCGAGGACGTTTCGCCTCACCCCGAAGCAGCGCCGTGAGCTGCGCTACTGGTACAAAGGCTAACGCTTCGGAGGGCACGTGATATACAACCCATGGTCCGTCATTAGCTAAATCAAGCACAAGAGCGAGCGCCCCCGTCCCTACTGGGTAAACAC
>JACQVW010000186.1 GCA_016209535.1 Planctomycetota bacterium
CGCGGCGCTCGGCGTCGGCCCCGACTGCCTCAACGCCATGGAGGACGCCCGCATCAACCGCTTCTTCCTCGAGGTCATCGACGATCCCGAGGCGATCGACGGCGGGGGGCTGAATGCGCGGGACGCGATAGCGCTGGGAGGGCAGCTTGCCGCGTCGGGCTCTCTCCGCGCCGCGGTCCTCTCCCTCCTCGCCGCGTCGTCCTCACGCCGGTTGCGTTCGAACCTCGAGGAGGCGCTGCTCCGAACGGCCGAGCCCCTCTTCCGAAAGGCGATCGAGCTCTGCCGGAAGGCGGAGCGCTTGCTCTTCGCGCGCCGGCCGCCGAGCCAGGCCTGGGGCGAGCGCGTGGCGCAACGCCTCGAGTCCGTCCTGGGCGCCGAGGGCGCATCCGCGGCCGCGCAAGGGGCCGTCGCACGGGCCGTGCTTTCCCGCCTGTTGAGGGACTGCGAGGACGGCGTCGATCTCGCCGAGGGGCCCGGTCTCGAGGCGGACCTGGGTGCGGACCTCGGGCCGATCGAGGGTCTGCACCGCGGCGGCCCCGGGCCCGGGAACCGTTGGGGGCGGCTCGAGATCGACCGGCTACCCCTGGTGCGCGGTCAGGGCGGCCGCCTTGCGCGGCGGTGGCGGCCGGCGCTGGAAGGCGTCGGCGTGCGCTACATGCACCGCTACGGCGTCGACCGCGCGATCTTCGGCTGCCGGCGGCGCGTGCAGGGGGGGAGCGTCCTCATCGACGCTTCGGGGAGCATGCGGCTCTCGGCGGCGGACGTCGATACCCTCGTGCGCGCGACGCCGGGCGCGACGGTGGCGGCCTACGCGGGGAAAGACGACCACGGTCACCTCTGGATCCTGGCTGCGGGGGCGCGGGTGGCGGACCTCGACGCATGGGCAGCCAAGCGCTGCTCGGGGAACGTCGTCGACGGCCCCGCGCTCCGGTGGCTTGCGCGCCAGGAGAAGCCCAGGATCTGGGTGAGCGACGGCGTCGTGACGGGCGTCGGCGACGGAGCCGCGCTGCACCTCACCCAGGAGAGCCAACGCATCGTCGAGACGGGCGCCATCCGACAGGCGCGGAACGTCAAGGATGCCCTGAAGGTCCTGCGCCGCGGCGGCAGGGGCTGAGGGATCCTCCGCGGCCGCCCCTCACAAGGGCAGGATCTCCTCCCGCACCGGGTCGAACTTGAGCCGGCGCTTCTCGAGGTACGCCAGGTTCCCGAGGTGCGAGGCCTGGGCCGACCGGTGGCCTACGAGGACGTCGCCGCGCGGCAGTCTCCCCGTGCGCGCGCAATCGAGGAAGTCCTGCACGTGGTCGATCGTCATCTCCCGGTCCTCGGCCTTGACGGCCACGGGCTTCGCGCCCCGGCCGGCAGGGTGGTACTCGTAGCCGCGGCGGTCGATGTACAGGCGGCCCTCGGTCCCGCACAGCTCCACGCCTTCGCCCTGGATCCCGGGCGCGAGCGTCGCCTCGAAGGTCGCGGTGAGCTCGCCGGGGTACTCGAGCAGCACGTTGATCGTGTCCGGCGCCGTGCGGCCGTCCTTGTAGTGGTAGACGCCGCCCGCGGCCACCGCCGAGACCGGGATCTCCTGGCCGAGCATCATGTGGACCACGTCGATCCAGTGGGTGAAGAGGTCCGTCACCTGGCCGCCGCCGAAATCGAGGTACGCGCGCCAGTTGAAGTACTGCTGCGGGTCGTACTCGCGCCACTTGAGCGGCCCGAGGAAACGGGCCCAGTCGAGGGTGGAGGGTTTCCGCTGGAGGCTTTCCGGCGCCCGGCGCAGGTGGTAGGTGTTCCCGTGCCACCAGGTGCGGGCGAGGGTGACCTTGCCGAGCTTCCCCGCGCCGACGATCTCGCGCTTCGCCTCGAGGTAGTGCTTTCCCGAGCGCTGCTGCATGCCCACCTGGCAGGCGCGGTTCGCGATGCGCGCGGCCTTCGCGATCTCGGGGCCCTCCTCGATCTCGAGCGTGAGGGGCTTCTCGACGTAGACGTGCTTGCCCGCGCCCAGGGCCTCGATGCATATCGCGGCGTGCCAGTGGTCGGGCGTGGCGATCAGGACCCCGTCCAGGTCCTGCCGGTCGAGGAGCCTCCGGTGGTCGGAGCAGCCACCTGCGCCGGGCGCCTTGGCCTTCGCGGCAAGCACGCGCTCCTCGAACACGTCGCACAGGCCGGCGACCTCGACCGACGGATCGAGCTGGAAGAGCCCCATCACGTGCTGGCCGCGGCTCCCGCAGCCGATGAGGCCGAGGCGGAAGCGGTCCGCGGCGCCGAGCGCCTTCTGGTGCGAGGCCGCCGTGAGGGCGGCGGCCGCGCCGGCCGCTCCCCGGAGGAAGCGGCGGCGGGAGACCTTGCTCGGAGGCGTGGGATGGGTGCTCACGTGGGTTGTCCTTTCTGCGCCGCCTTCTCCGTCCTCTCCGGCGACGCGGCGCTTCTCGCGGCCCTCTTCCGCAGGACCCGCGCGACGAGGAGGAGTCCGATCCCGAACAGGGCGAACCCCGCCCCCAGGGACCCGAGGCTCACCTCGAAGCCCGAAGAGACCGAGTGCTTCGAGCCTCCTTCGGGCGCCTTCGCCTCCGTGCGCACGACCTCGTACTTGAAGAGGGGCGACGGGATGATCCCGAGCGCGTAAACGGTGCGCTCCTCCTTCACGCCGCCTTCGTCCTTCGCCGTGAAGCTGAAGCCGGGGCAGAAGGCGAGGACGAGGCTCAGCCAGGCCGCGACGCGGATCGTCTTGAGCGCAAGAGACTTCACTTGCCCTCCGCGAGGTCCTTCAAGCGGATGTTCCGGAAATCGACGCGGGCCCCGTGGCCGCAGAAGCAGATGCGGCCCTTCTCGCGTCTCGCGCCCTCGATGTGGCTCTTCCAGAGCTTCTCGTCCTTCCGCTTGAGCTCCTCCAGGGCCCGGTCGAGGTCGTCGTCGACGATGACGGCGCCGTTGAGCCTCACCGTGAGGCGGCGTCCCTTCGCCGTGATCTCCTCGACGTTCCACTCGCCCGTGGGACGCAGGTGGCCCGGCTCGGCGGGGACGATGCCGTAGGCGGACCCGTGCCGCTGCCAGGGCTGGATCTCCTTCTCGTACGTAGGGTCGTCGAGGACCTGGATCTCCATGCCCACGTAAGCCGCGTCGCCCTTCTCGGGCGTGCGGATGCCGATCCCGTTGTTGGAGCGTCGCTCGAGGCGAATCTCGAGGCGGAGCGTGAAGTCGGCGTACTCGCGCGCCGTATAGAGGTTGCCTCCGCTCGTGGGCTTCGCGAAGATCGCCCCGCCCTCGACGCCGTAGCCATCGACCGCGCCCTTCCAGCCCTCGAGCGTCTTCCCGTCGAAGAGGCTCACGAAGCCCCGCTCGAGCACGAGCGAGCGCAGGTTCATGACGCCCGCGGCCGATCCGGGCTTCGAGAGGGCCCGGACCGTGATCTCGGCGGGCCCCTTCGGGACTCTGAGGAGCCCCACGGGCACCGTGACGAAGCTCGCCCAGTCGCCGGTCTCGTGGACCTTGGCGCGGGCGCGCGACTCGCCGCAGGCGACCTCGACCTCGGACCCGCCGCTCCCCTTATCGCACGCGAAGGTGATGGAGATGTCGTATTCGCCGGCCTCGGCGGCCTCGATGCGCCACGCCACGGAGTCCTTCGCGTCCGTCCAGAAGCCGAAGGCCTCCTTGGGCGGGCCCTCGAGCCGGATCCTCCCCGATGCCTCGCCCTGCGATGCCACGAGCGTCACCGCGTCCCCCGCGACGGGCACCCGCTGCGGCGGCACGGCCACGGGCCCCGGCGGCAGGTCGCGGTCGAAGTCGAGGGCGATGATCGTGTCGACGGGGTCGCGCGCGCTCTCGGGGACCGCGATGCGGATCGCGCCCGCGTCCATCGCGACGTCGAGCGGCTTCCCTCCGCGGAGGAGCGCCGCCCGCGCGAGTCCCTCCACCTTCGGGAGGACGAGCGCGCCGCCCTCGGGCCACTCGACGAGGTGGAAGTACGCGCGCCGCCCCTTCCGGAGCGCGTAGCCCAGCTTGCTCGGAGCCCAGGGGCCCTGGCGCGTGCCGTAGATCGCCTCGCCGTTTTCCTCGAGCCACCTGCCCATGCCCAGCAGGATCTCGACGGCCTCCGGCGGGATCTTTCCCTCGGGCGTCGGGCCCACGTTGAGGAGCAGGTTCGAGCCGAGGCCCACGGCGTCGACGAGGTAGCGGATCTGCTGCGCGAGCGGCCGGTAGCCCTTGTCGCCCTTCGAGTAGCCCCAGGAGTTGTTCATGGTGCGGCAGGTCTCCAGGGGCATCCTCGAGACGCCCGCCGTGTTGAAGCCGGCGGTGTTGTGGCCCGGGAGGTCCTGCTCGAACATCTGGAAGTCCTCGCCGGGGAAGGGCGCCACGTGGTGGTTGTTGCCGATCAAGGCCTGGGGCCGGAGGCGGTGGATGGTCGAGTAGGTGCGCGCGAGCCTCCAATCGGCGTCCAACTTGTCCCACCAGCCGTCGAACCAGATCCCGGCGGCCTCGTAGGGAGGCGAGCAGAGCTCCTCGAGCTGCTTGTCCATGTGGTCGAGGTACCGGTGCCAGTCGCCCGAGTCGGGCCGGCCCGCGTGCTGGCCCGTCGAGCCTCGCGGGTAGTAGTCCGGGTGGTGCCAGTCGAGGTGGGAGTGGTAGAAGAAGAGCTTGATCCCCTGCCTCCTGCACTCGTCGGAGAGCATCTGGAGGACATCCTTCCCGTACGGCGTCCCGTCGGCGATGTTGTACTTGGTCTGCTTCGTGCCCCACATGCAGAAGCCGTCGTGGTGCTTGCTCGTGATGGTGATGTACCTCTGCCCCGCGCGCTTCACGATGCTCACCCACTCGGCGGGGTCGAAGCCCGTGGGGTTGAACTTGGGCGGCAGCTTCTCGTACTCGGCGACGGGGATCTTCTCGTTCTGCATGACCCATTCGCCGCGGCCGAGGAGCGAGTAGACGCCCCAGTGCACGAAGAGCCCGAACTTCGCGTCTTCGAACCACTCGCGCGCCGCGTCGGGAGCGCGGCCGGGATCGGGGGCGTCGGCCGACAAGGCGGCGATCGACAGCCCGAGGACAGGGAGCGTGATGGTCATGGGTGCCTCGCTGGAGATGCTGGGTTGGTTTGCGGCGTAGCCGGAGCTCGGACCGAGGCGTCATGGTACCTCCGCGGGCGCGGCGGGGCGAGGGGTGGAGTATCGCTGTATCGCTCGACGCAACCACGGTGGAGCCTGTGGCCAAACGGATCCGGACGAGAGCCAGGGCTCCCGGCCGGCCTGGCCTGGCGGGCCCTCCCGGATCATGCTGTCATCACCGCGTTGTTCCTCCGGCATTCCGCCGTAAAATGGGCTGTCATGAAGTGCCCCTTCCCTGGGATGGACCCCTGGCTGGAGCACCCCGCCCTGTGGCCGGATGTGCACGACAGCTTCCTCGCCGCGATCCGCGATGAGATCACGCCGTTCGTCGTGCCGAGGTATTACGTCGCCTTGGGGCGTCGGACGTATCTCCTCCAGCCCGACGACTTGATCTTCGTGGGCCGCCCGGACGTCGGCGTGGTCTCGCAGTCCTCTCCACCGGCCGAGCGGACGCCCCCCCGTGAGGCCGTGGGCGTGATCGACGTCGAGGTCGCCGTGAGCGACGAGGTGACCGAGAACTACCTCGAGGTCCATGACGTGGAGACCGGAGCGCTCGTGACCGCACTCGAGCTCCTGTCGCCCGCGAACAAGCTGCACCCAAAGCACCGTGAGGACTATGAGAGGAAGCGCCAGCGCATCCTTGATTCGAGGACCAACCTCATCGAGATCGACCTCCTGCGCGCGGGAAGGCCGATGCCTGTCGTCGGGAGGCGGCCCGAGAGCGACTACCGCATCCTCGTGAGCCGAGGCTGGACCCGTCCGCGGGCGAAGCTGCACGCTCTCGGGCTCCGGCAGCCGATCCCGCCCATTCCCGTGCCGCTCGGGCCGGAAGAGAAGGAACCGGAGCTGCGGCTTGGCGATGTGCTCCACGCGCTCTACGAGCGAGCCCGTTTCGATCTCCGCATCCGCTACGACCTGCCACCCGACCCGCCGCTCGGGGAAGAGGACTCGGCGTGGGCGCGTGGACTCCTTGACAAGGCTCCCTGAACCGATTTCTCCCCTGGGGCGGGCGGGGGAGCCGCTTTCGGGCGTGGTTCAACGCCGGGTTACACCCGGCTATGAACCACGCGTTCATTCCCACGATACTGCCCCTACCAAACTGCCCCTGCTGAGCTCTTTCC
>JACQVW010000187.1 GCA_016209535.1 Planctomycetota bacterium
GGTCTACACGATCCCCGAGTTCCTCGAGATCCGCTACGGCCCGCCGGCCCGCCTCGTCTTCTCGGGGCTCATGGTCGTGATCTGCATCATGACGAAGACGGCCTTCAGCCTCTTCGCCGGGGCCTTGGTCCTGAAGAGCCTCCTCGGCTGGGACGTGATGTGGACGGTCACGGCGCTGGGGCTCCTGACGGCGTTCTTCACCATGGCCGGGGGCTTCACCGCGGTCGCCTACACGGACAGCCTCCAGACTGCCATCATGCTCGTGGGCTGCGGGGCCATGCTCGCCTTCGGGCTCGGCGAGGTGGGTGGCTGGAGCGCCCTCGTGGAGAAGGCGCCCGAAGCCCTGCGCATCGCCCGGCCCTACGACGACCCGGTCTACCCTTTTTGGGGCGTGATCGCCGGCGCGGCCTACGGCGGGATCTTCTACTGGGGGATTGACCAGGTGAACGTGCAGCGGGTCCTCGGCGCCCCGAGCCTGGACCAGGCTCGGTGGGGCGCCATGTTCGCGACGCTTCTCAAGGTCACGCCCGTCTTCCTCTACGCCCTGCCCGGCGTGATCGCCTTCGCCCTCTACCCGGGCCTCGAGGGCGAGGAGACGAAGGGGACGTTCGTCCTTCTCCTCAACCGGCTCCTGCCATCCGGGTTCCGCGGGCTCGTCCTGGCGGCCCTCATGGCCGCCCTGGTCTCGTCGTTGAATTCGGTGATGAACTCGGTCTCGACGATGGTCGTCCGCGACTTCGCGCTCCGCCTGCGGCCGGGGATGTCCGAGCGCGCCCAGGTCCAGCTTGGCCGGGCCGCTATCCTGGCCGCCGCGGGGCTCGGGATCGGCGCGGCCTACCTCGTCTACCGCACGCAGGAGGGCCTCTACAAGTACCTCCAGACGATCTCGATCTACCTCGTCATGCCCGTGACCCCGGCGATCGTCTTCGGGATCTTGAGCCACCGGGTCACCGCGGCGGGGGCGGCGGCCTCGGTCCTGGCGGGCGTGGCGCTCGCCGCCGTGTTCGTCGCCGACCAGCTCGCCGGCCCCGAGGCGGGAGGGCGGCTCTTCCCCTGGCTCCACCACACGCTGACCCTCAACTACACCTACCGCGGGCTCTGGGGCACCGTCGCGATCACGGTCGTGCTCTTCGCCGTCTCGGCCTTCACCCGGAGGACCGCAGCGGAGAAGCTCGCGATCTCGACCTACCAGTGGCGAGGCCTCGAGCCCTTCCGGGGCCTGAAGGACTGGAGGCTCCAGTGGCTCGTCCTCGCCCTCGTCTCGGTGGCGATCTATGCCTGGCTCTGGTGAAAGGAGAAACCATGTCCCGTGCTGAATCGACATTGGCCCGGCGCGCCTTCCTGCGCCGGGCCGGGGCGCTGGCGGCGGCCGCCGCCTGCCCGGCGTTCGTGCCCTCGGAGGTCCTCGGCCGGGGCGGCGCCGTGGCGCCCTCGGAGCGGATCGCGGTGGGGGCCATCGGCGTCGGCGGCCGCGGGCAGGGGGTCATGGCCGGGTTCCTCGCGTCGAGCGACGCGCGCGTCGTCGCCGTCTGCGACGTCAAGCGGCCCGAGCGCGAGATGGCCCGCGACGCGGTCGACCGGCACTACGGCGGGAAGGGGTGCGCGGCCCACGGAGACTTCCGCGAGCTCGTGGAGCGCCCCGACATCGACCTCGTGTCGATCGCGTCGAACGACCACTGGCACGTCCTGCACGCCCTCGCGGCGGTGCGGGCCGGGAAGGACGTCTACGTGGAGAAGCCGCTCGGCTTGAGCGTGGAGGAGCTGAAGGCGCTGCGCGCGGCGGTGCACCGCCACGGGCGGAGCTTCCAGTTCGGGACCCAGCAGCGCTCCGAGGCGAACTTCCGCCACGCCTGCGAGCTGGTCTTGAACGGCCGCATCGGCAGGCTGCGCGCGATCCGCGTGTCGGCGCCGTCGGGCGCCGCCGAGCGCACGGGCTCGGCCACTTACGAGCCGGCGCCGGTGCCTGACGGCTTCGACTACGACTCCTGGCTGGGACCGGCCCCGTGGGCGCCGTACACGCCGAAGCGCGTCGTGAACCCCCACTGGTTCCACATCAGCGACTACTCGCTCGGCTACGTCGCGGGATGGGGCATCCACCACGTCGACATCGCCCAGTGGGGGAACGGCACCGAGCTCACGGGCCCCGTCGAGGTCGAGGGGTCCGGCGTCTTCCCGGAGGACGACGGCCTGTGCGACAACGCGCTGAGCTGGGACGTGGACCTCAAGTACTCGAACGGCGTCGCCATGAGCTTCACGAGCGACGGCGGCAAGAACCCGCACGGGATCCGCTTCGAGGGCGACGATGGGTGGGTCTACGTGCGCCGAGGGTTCACCGACGCGCACCCCAAGGCGCTCCTCGGGTCCGTGATCGGCCCGGACGAGGTCCGGCTTCCCGCCAGCCGCGGCCACCAGCAGGACCTGCTCGACTCGGCCCGCACGCGGCGGCCGACCGTGTGCCCCATCGACGTCGCGGTGCGGTCCGACACGGTCTGCCACTTGAGCGACATCGCCATGCGCCTGGGGCGCAAGCTGCACTGGGATCCCGAGGCGGAGGCGTTCGTGGGCGATCCCGACGCGAACCGCATGCTGTCGCGCGCGATGCGCGGGCCCTGGAGCTTGTAGGAGGAGCCATGAAGACCGCAGCGCATCGAACCGTCGCCCTGGCGGCCTGGGCCGCGCTCCTCGCCGCCGCCGCCCCCACGGCCCCCGTGACCTCCGCAGGCGGCGCCGACCTTGACACGACGCTCCGCGAGGTCCTGGCCTACCGGCACGGTCGGCCCCGGCAGGCGCTCGCGAGGCTCGAGTCCATGGTCCAGGCCGCGGCGGGCCTCGGCGCGGACGCCCCCGGCTCCGAGACGCGGGGGGCACTCTCGCGGAAGATCGCCGCGGCCCTCGGGGCCGAAGGGGCCCCCGAGGCGAAGGCGCACCTCCTCAAGCAGCTCGCCGTCGTCGGCGGCGCGACGGAGGTGCCCGCGGTCGCGCCGCTCCTCCGCGACGAGGCGCTGTCGTACATGGCCCGCTACGCGCTCGAGCGGATCCCGGGCCCCGCGCCGGCGCGGGCGCTGCGCGAGGCGCTGCCGGCCGTGGTCGGCTCGCTGAAGGCCGGTGTCGTCAGCTCCCTCGGGACCCTGCGCGACGCAGCCTCGGTCGCGGCGCTCGCCGGGCTCCTCGCTGCGTCCGACGGGGACCTCGCGCAGGCTGCCGCCGGGGCTCTCGGAAAGATCGGCGGCGCCGAGGCGGCGCGGGCTCTGAGCGAGGCGCTCCCGAGGGCCTCGGGCCGCCTGCGCGCCGCGGTCGGCGAGGCCCTTCTCGCCCGCGCCGAGGCCCTCCTCGCCGCGGGCGACGCGGCGGGGGCGGCGGCGCTCGAGGAGCGGCTCTGCGCGCCCGGGGAGCCGGCGGCGGTGCGGCTCGGCGCCCTCGTGGGCCTGGCGCGATCGAGCCCCGAGCGCGCCTTGGGCCGCATCGGTGAGACCATCGCGGAGGGCGGCGCGCCCTCGGTCTGGGCCATCGCCGCGGCCCGGGAGCTCGCCGCCGGAGCCGGCGAGGCGGCCCGAGACCGGCTGTCGAAGCTCCCGCCCGCGGCCCAGGCCGCGTTCGTCGAGGCCCTCGCCGACCTGGGGAGGCGTGACGCCCTGCCCGCGGTGCTCGAGGCGGCCCGGAGCCCCGACGGCTCCGTGCGTCTCGCGGCGCTCGCGGCGCTCGGCAGGCTCGGCGACGCCTCGTGCGCCGGCCTCCTCGCCGAGCGCCTCGCGAAGGGCGAAGTGCCCGAGCGCGACGCGACCCGGGCGGCCCTCGAGGCCCTGCGCGGCCCCGGCGCCGGCGCGGCCATCGCAGGGCTCCTCGCCGAGGCGGAGCCCGGGCTCAAGGCGGAGCTGGTCCGCGTCGCCGCGGCGCGCAGGGGCGCGGACCCGGCCGCCCTGCTCCTTGCGGCGGCGACCGACCCGGACGGCGGCGTCCGCGAGGCGGCCTGGAAGGGGCTGCGCGAGGTCGCGGGCGAGGCTCAGCTTCCGCGGCTGGTCGGCCTCCTCGCGTCCCTCGAGACGGGCGAGCGCGGGCTCGCCGAGACGGCCGTCGCGGCCGCGGCGCAGCGCGCCCCCAAGGGCCGGCGCGCGGGCGCGGTCCTCGAGAGGCTCCGGAGCGCGAAGGGGCCCGAGGCGAAGCGTTCGCTCCTGCGCGTCCTCGGGGCCCTTGGCGACGACGAGGGGCTCCCGGGCCCCCGCGAGGCGCTCGCGGACGCCGACGCGGGCGTGCGGGACAAGGCGGCGCGCGTCCTGTGCGCCTGGCCCGCGGCCTCGGCGGCCCCCGATGTCCTGGCGATCGCGGCGCGAGACGCGGCCCACCGCCCGGCCGCCCTGGAAGGCCTCGAACGCATGGCTCCGGGCCTGCTCGACCCGGCGCTGCGGGGCGAGATCGTGACCGCGATGCAGCGCATCATTGCCGCGGGCGGGGACGCCGAGGTCGTCCGGAAGGCGGACGCGGTCCTCCGCGAGGCCGCGAAGCCCGTGAACCTGGCCCGGGGTGCGACGGCCGAGAGCCCCGACGGCCTGGAGCCGGACGGCGGGTCGGGGCCCGACGCGGCCGCCATCGACGGGAACCCCGACACGTACTGGGACGAGACGGACGGCCGGCCGCTCTACCGGCTCGTGGTGAAGCTCCCGCGGCCCCTCGACGTGGGCTGGATCAAGGTCAAGGGGCACGCCTACCGCTCGCACAGCCCCAAGGACTTCGAGGTCCTCTGCGACGGCCGCGTCGTCGCGACCGTGCGCGACGCGGAGTACGACCGCGCCACGAACGAGGTCGCCCTGGCCTTCCCGCCCGCTCGCGCCGCGTCGATCGAGCTCCGCATCACGGGGTACTACGGCGGGTCGCCGGGCATCCGCGAGCTGGAGATCTACTCGACGGCGCCCCCGGGGGCCGCGAGCGCGCCCGCCGCTGCGGTGGGCGCGGCGCAGGCTGCGGCGCCGGCTGCGGCACGGGGCGGCTCGGCCCTCGCGTGGCGGCGGGCGGAGGGCTCGATCGCCCTCGTGAGCGGGGAGGACCCGGTCTGGGCCCTGGCGTTCCCGCGGGGCGGCCTCAAGCCCTACTTCCACCCGGTGGCCCTCCCCGGCGGCCCCGAGCTCACGTGGCTCAGCCCGCCCGACCACCCGTGGCACCGCGGCCTCTGGTTCGCCTGGAAGGAGCTGAACGGCGTGAACTACTGGGAGGAGGACGGCCCGACAGGCCTCTCCCAGGGCCTCACGGAGCTCCTCGACGCGAAGGTGGAGCCCGCGGCGGACTTCTCGGCCCGGATCGAGCTAGCGCTGAGCTACCACCCGCGGGAGTTGCCGGCCGTCCTCACGGAGAAGCGGACGCTCGCCGTGAGCGCCCCCGGCCCGGACGGCGGCTACCGCATCGACTGGAGCTCGGTCTTCACCGCGGGCGCCGAGGACGTGAGTCTGAAGGGCGGCACCGCCGGCGGCGGCTACGCGGGGCTCTCGGTGCGCGCGGCTCGCGCGACGCGCGACTGGCGCCTCCTCGACAGCGAGGGCCGCCGGGACGAGCCCTCGGGCGGCCTCGCGAAGAGCACCCACGGCCAGAGGGCACGGTGGATGGCCTTGAGCCTCACCGGCGCGGACACGGGGAAGGCCGCATCGATCGCGGTCCTCGATCACCCCTCGAACCTGCGCTTCCCGTCGCAGTGGCACAACGTCCTTGACGCGGCGATCCCCTTCGGATATTTCAGCCCTGCGCCGCTCTGGAGCGAGCCCTACACGCTCCCGGCGGGGAAGGACCTGGTGCTGGAGTACAGGATCCTCGTGCGTCCGGGCCGCCTCGAGCGGGAGGACGTCGAGAGGGAATGGAAGGCCTTCCGGTCGCAAGGCCGGAGGGAGGCATCGCGATGACCGTGACCAAGGCGCCGCTCGACCAGCGCCGGCAGCTCAACGTGGGCATGCTCGGCTGCGGCTTCATGGGCAAGTGCCACTCGAACGCCTTCCGGAAGATGCCCTACATCTACCCCGGCGCGTCCTTCGTGCCGCGGCTTCTCGTCCTCTGCGGCCGCGACGAGGCGAAGCTCCGGCGCGAGGCGCTGCGGTACGGCTTCGAGGAGCACACGGCGGACTGGCGCGACGTGGTGCGGGACCCTCGCGTGGACGTCTTCGACAACTGCGGGCCCGATCCCCTGCACGTCGAGCCGTCCATCGAGGCCTTGAAGCAGGGGAAGCACGTGATCTGCGAGAAGCCGCTCGCGGTGTCGCTCCAGGACGCGCGGCGCATGCGCGATGCCGCTGCCGCAGCCAAGGGGCGCAACCTGTGCGTCTTCAACTACCGCTTCGTGCCGGCGGTCCTCCTGGCGAAGGAGATCATCGCCTCGGGCCAGATCGGGCAGGTCTACCAGGCGCGCATGAGCTACCTCCAGGAGGCGGGCCACGACCCCTCGACGCCGCCGGAGCAGGTCTGGTACGCGAGGTGGCCCCACTCGGGGGTCCTCCAGGGGATCGGGAGCCACGCCATCGACCAGGTGCGGTACCTCGTGGGCGAGGTGAGGAGCGCGTCGGGGGCCGTGCGCACGTACCGGCCGGAGCGGGCGGTCGCGTCGGCGAGCGACGGCGGGGCGGAGGCCGACGAGGCCTCCGCGTCGGTCCTCGAGCTCGAGGGCGGAGCGATCGCGGTCGTCGAGGCCTCCGCCGTGGCCACCGGGAGGAAGAACTTCCTCGCCTGGGAGATCCACGGCTCGCGCGGCTCGCTCCGCTGGGACCTGGAGCACCCCAACAGCCTCTTCGCATGCCTGCCGCGGCCCGGGGCCGCGCGGCTCGAGGGCTTCGCGGAGATCTCGGTGACGGGGCGCGAGTACTCCGGCGCCGCCGAGTGGTGGCCGCCGGGCCACAACGTCGGCTGGGAGCACTGCCACGTGATCGAGAAGCTCCGCTTCCTCGAGGCCTGCACGGGGAGCCCCATGGACCCCGCGGTCGCCACCTTCGAGGACGGCTACCGCGTGGCGGCCGTCATCGCCGCCATCCGCCGCTCGAGCCGGACGGGGGAGAGGGTGGCGCTGGAGTACTGACGTCCCGAACATGCACTCGCGACCCCTCCTCGCTGCAGTCCCTTGCATCGCAGCCCTCGCCGCGGGCTGCGCCGGTCCGCGCGCTCCGGCGCGGCCCCGGCAGCCCGACTACTGGCCCACCTCGGGCTGGCGCACGGCCTCCCCCGAGAGCCGGGGGATCGACTCGGCGGCCCTCGCCGAGGCGCTCCTCCACGCTCGCGCGAGCGGGTCCCACGTCCACAGCCTGCTCGTCGTGCGGGGCGGCTACCTCGTCCTCGAGGCCTACTTCCACCCCTACGACGGCGACGCGCCGCACGACGTCGCCTCGGTGTCGAAGAGCGTGACGAGCACGCTCGTGGGGATCGCCATCGACCGCGGGCACCTCGCGGGCGTGGACCAGCGCCTCACCGACGTGTTCGCGTCGCGCCCGATCGCCCACCGGGACGAGCGGAAGGACCGGGTCACGATCGAGAGCCTCCTCACGATGACCTCGGGCCTCGACTGCCGCTACGAGCCGGCCGAGGCCACCCTCCGCGAGATGCGCGAGAGCCCCGACTGGGTGCAGTTCATGCTCGACTTGCCCATGGCGGCCGAGCCGGAGACGCGGTTCGTCTACTGAAGCGGGGGCACGCACCTCCTCTCGGGAGTCATCTCGCGGACGACCGGGACGAGCGCCCTCGACCTCGCGCGCCGCGCCCTCTTCGAGCCCCTCGGCATCCGCGACGCCCTCTGGCCCGCCGACCCGCAGGGCGTCACCTGCGGCTGGGGCGAGCTGCGCCTCCACCCGCTGGACATGGCGAAGATCGGCCTCCTGTGGCTCCAGCGCGGGGCCTGGGAAGGGAAGCAGCTCGTCTCGGAGGCGTGGCTCGACCGCGCGATGCGGACGCACGCCGCGACCGGCGGCGACTCGGCCTACGGCTACGGCTTCTGGGTGGGCCACCGCGACTGGCCCGGGCTCTGCGAGGCCGTCGGGCGCGGCGGCCAGCGGATCAGCGTCCTTCCCGAGAAGGACCTCGTCGTGGTCTTCACCGGCGGCGGCTTCGACCCCGGCGAGATCGGGCGCCTCCTCGCCCGCGCCGTGCGCTCGGACGGCCCGCTGCCCGAGAGCCCCGCCGCCCGCGCGCGCCTCGAGGCTGCCCTCGAGGAGATCCGCAGGCCGCCGGCGCCGCGGCCGGTGCCCGCGCTCCCGGCCCTCGTCGCTGACGTGTCGGGAAGGACCTATCGCCTCGAGCCCAACCCCTACGGGCTCGAGGATGTCGCCCTCCGCTTCGACGCGGGCGGTGAGGCCTGGCTGCGGCTCGGCTTGGCGGGCCAGCCCAGGGACTGGCGGCCCGTGGGGCTCGACGGGGTCCCGCGCGCCTCGCCGGGCGGCCGGTACGGCTTGCCCGTGGGCCTTCGAGGCGAGTGGAAGACGGGGACGGGGGACGTCTTTGCCCTCGAGTACGGCGAGATCGGCAACATCAACTGCTTCCAGGTCGAGCTGGCCTTCGAGGGGGACGAGGTGGCCGTCGGGATCATCGAGCGGACCGGGCTGCCCGGAGCCGAGCTGCGCGGGCGGGCCCAGCCCCCGTGACGGCGATCACGGCCGCGCGCCGGCGCCCCTGCTCCCCTGGTGGCGTGCGACGCGGGATCGAGATCGCCCTTGCGTGGGGGTTGGCCTCCTGGCTGAAGCTGGTCGCGGCCGCGGTCGTGGCCGCGGATGCGCCGGTCGAGGATCTCTACGTCCGGCGCGGCACGTGGCAGGAGAGCGTCCTCGCGTCGCTCGCGGCGTGGCGGGCCGCGCGCCTGCCCGAGGCGGAGCGGTGGGGGCGCCTCGAGGCCGTCTGGCGCTGCGTCGAGCAGGACCACCCCGTCCAGCACGACTGGGTCCTCCAGGACGGCGGCCCGGGGATCCTGCGTGCTCTCGGCGAGGAGACCGCCACGGCGCGCTGGAGGGCCATGGCCGGCCGCGCCATCGCCGAGCTCGGGCCGGAAGGTGCCCGCCTCGAGGCCGCGGCGGGGCGGCTCGGCGCGGACTTGCTCGGGGCGGCCCCCGGCGTGTCCGAGGAGAAGCGCTGGCTCGACCTCTACGTCGAGGCCTGCGAGCGCCGCCGCGATCTGCGGCTGCGGCCCCTCCTCGCGAGGTGCGGGGCCGTCGTCTTCACGAAGCACTTCGACCTCGGAGGGTCGCACTACGCGTACACCGAGGCCCAGTCCGACGCGCAGCACGAGAGGAGCTTCGAGCCGGGCTCGAGCCTCTGCGTCCTCGAGCTGGACGGCGGCAAGGAGGGCGGTAAGGAGGGCGGCACCGGCAGCGCGGGCAGCCTCCGCGGACGCGTCCGGGCCCTCCTCGAGGACCCGGGCGGCGTCATCCGCGACCCCGACGTGTCCTGGGACGGGAAGCGGATCCTCTTCGCCTGGAAGAAGTCCGACCGGGAGGACGACTACCACCTCTACGAGCTCGAGGTCGAGACCTCGCTAGGAACCGCGAAAGTGCGCCAGCTCACGAGCGGCCTCGGCTTCGCCGATTACGAGGGCCAGTACCTCCCGGGCGGCGACATCGTCTTCAGCTCCACGCGCTGCGTGCAGACGGTGGACTGCTGGTGGACCGAGGTGAGCAACCTCTACGCCTGCGACCCCGACGGCGGCTCCCTGCGGCGGCTGGGCTTCGACCAGGTGCACACCAACTACCCCACGGTGACGAGCGACGGCCGCGTGATCTACACGCGCTGGGAGTACAGCGACCGCGGGCAGATCTTCCCCCAGGGGCTCTTCCAGATGGGCCCCGACGGCACGGGCCAGGCCGAGCTCTACGGCAACAGCTCCTGGTTCCCCACGACCATCGCCCATGCCCGCGGCGTGCCCGGCTCGGCGAAGGTCGTGGCCGTGGCCGCGGGCCACCACACCCGCCAGGCGGGCAAGCTGATCCTCATCGATCCGGCCCGGGGCCGGCAGGAGAACGAGGGCGTGCAGCTCGTCGCGCCGGTCCGGGAGACGCCCGCGGTCCGGGTCGACGCGTACGGCCAGCAGGGCGAGCTCTTCCAGCACCCCTACCCCATGAGCGAGACCGAGTACCTCGTCGCCTACGCGCCGCACGGATGGGCACGCCGGCCGGCGCTCTTCGGCATCTACTTCATGACCGCCGATGGGCGGCGCGAGCTCCTGGCCTGGGACCAGGCCGTCTCGTGCAGCCAGCCCGTGCCTCTCGCGCCGCGGCCGCGGCCCTCTCCGTGGCCGAGCACGGTGGACTACCTCGAGGCGACGGGAACCTACCACGTGCAGGACGTCTACTCGGGCGACGGTCTCGAGGGGATCCCGCGGGGCACGATCCGGCGCCTCAGGGTCGTGGCCCTCGACTTCCGCGCCGCGGGCATCGGCGCGAACTACAACCGCGGCCCGGGAGGCCGAGCGCTCGTGAGCACGCCCGTGGCGGTCTCGAACGGATCCTGGGACGTGAAGGTCGTCCTGGGCGAGGCCGAGGTCCACCACGACGGCTCGGCCTGCTTCACCGTGCCGGCGCGGACGCCCGTCTACTTCCAGGCCATCGACGAAAGGGGGCACGCGGTGCAGACCATGCGAAGCTGGTCGACGCTCCAGCCCGGCGAGACGCGCTCCTGCGGCGGCTGCCACGAGTCGAAGAACGCCGCGCCGCCGGCCCGGAGCGCGCCGACGCTGGCCTCGAGGGCCGGACCGCGGCCCCTCGAGCCGTTCCACGGGCCCCCGCGGGGCTTCAGCTTCGCGAGGGAGGTGCAGCCGATCCTGGACCGGCGATGCGTCCGCTGCCACCACGACCGGAGCGGGGTGCCGGAGCCGGTCGATGAGAGTCGCGCGGACGGCCCATCCCCTCGGGTCGCGCCCTTCCCGCCGCCGTCGCGCGGCGAGGTGGCCTTCAGCCTCCTTGGAGAGGAGAGGGTGGACCCGCAGGCCAAGCGGCGCTGGAGCGACGCCTACCTGGCGCTCACGCAGGGCGGCCGCCCGAGCGACCTCGTCAACTGGATCAGCGTCCAGTCGGCGCCCCCGGTGCTGCCGCCGTACCACGCGGGCGCGGCGAGGAGCCGCCTCCTGGCCCTCCTCGAGGCGGGCCATCGCGACGTGAGCCTCTCGCGGGGGGAGCTGGAGGTGATCGCCTGCTGGATCGACCTCCTCGTGCCCTGCTGCGGCGACTACACCGAGTCGAACGCCTGGACCGAGGAGGAGGCGAGGAAGTACCGGCACTTCCTCGAGAAGCGCCGGAGGATGGAGGCGATCGAGCGCCGGAGCATCGAGGCGCTGGCGGCGAGGAGGGGGGCGGGCGGGTGAGCGGGGCCTTTCGCAGCAGCGGGCGCGGTGCGGGCAGGGCCTCGCCAGCCTACCGCAGCGCGAGCCTCGCCTCCGCCGGCAGATCCTCGAGGTCGAGCTCGACGGCCTTCCCGCCACCGGTCGGAACATCGAGCGCGAGCGTCCCGGCCCGCGGGAGGCCGCGGAAGAGGGTCCTTCCGTCGCCGGCCGTGGCGGGGAGGAACCCGGAGACGCCCCTCGCCGCGGTGCGGAGCTCGAAGTGGACCTGGATCCCGGCCTCGGCTCGGCCCTCGCCGTCGAGGACGACGACGGCCAGGTCGCGGCCGGCGTCGCCGGTGAAGTCGAACCGGTTCGCGGCGCCCTCCCGCAGGGTCACGAGCCTGCGCGGGGCCTCCTCCCAGGCGGGCGCGAGGAGCCTCGGGACCGCGCGCACGAGGTATTGCCCCGGTTCGAGCCCGCTCAGCTCGTAGCGCCCCGTCGGGTCGGTGACCGCCGCGACGGGCTTCAAGGCGTGCTGCGAGCGGTTCCACTCGACGAGCATGTCGGGCGCAGGCCGCTCGTCGAGGCCCAGGACGAGACCCCAGACAGCGACGGAGCGCTCGGTGGGGCCGTCGGTCGCCTCCGCAGGCGGCGGCTTCTCTCCGGCGCCTCCCGCGCCGGCGGCGGGCTCCCCTCCGGGCCTGGCCTCCGGCGGCCTCGCGCCCTTGGCCGGGACCGGGGAGGTCGCGATCGGATCCCCTCCCGGTGCGAACCCCTCGGGCCCCTCCGCAGGGACGGATGCTACCGGGACGGGTCCTCGCCGCAGGCTCCAGAGCCCGGCCAGGACGCCGACGATCCCGGCGGCGAGGGCGGCCGCCAGGGTCCAGCGCCTCGTCACGGCTCGGGCGGGCGGTCCCATGGATCTGCGCGCGGGTCAGTTGGACGGGGAGAGCTCCACGACGACGTGGCGGTAGAAGAGATCCGCTCCGCTGTATCCGCGCTGGAGCGAGATGGTGCTCCCGTTCTGGAGCTCGAACTGCCACATGTCGCGGGGGTGGTTGTTGGCGCCACCCGCCGTCATGCCCTGGACCCAGGCGAAGGAGCTCCCCGGGTCCGTCACGGGCGCGAAGCCGCCCACGGTCGCGGTCACGCTGGTGCCGAACTGGCCGTCGGCGGCACCCGTCTGTACGCGGATCTGCGGATTCTGGATCACGTGCCAGCGGATCGTCTTCGAGCCCGTCGCCTCGGCGTGCTCCTGGACGCGCAGGTTGGTGGGGCTCGTGAGCCAGACGCGGTGGCCGCGCTCGTCCAGGTTGGCGGTGTTCGTCTGCCAGGTGAAGTAGACCCAGGCGCGGGACACGTCGCCGACGCTGGCGATCGCGACGTCCGTGCCGCCCGCCTCGGGCCCACCCGCAGGGACGTGCGGGGACGGCACGGCGTCCCCAGTCTGCACTTGCCAGTTGGCGCCCGTGAGCTCGACGACCTGGTGCGACGACTGGATCGCGCCCGCCCCGTCGCCGCGGCGGAGCTGCACGGTCTTCTGGCCGTCGATGTAGGCGCGCACGTCCCCCCGGTCGTAGTCGCCGGATTTCGTGTTGGGGTTCTCGGCGCTCGCGTTGAAGACCACGACCTTGCTCGTGCTCGCGACCGAGCCGATCGGGCCGTAGGAGGCACTGGTGGCCCCGGAGCTCCAGGCGTGGACGCGCCGGTCGCGGACGATGAGCTCGTTGGGGCCGCCCGGCGCCCCGATGTACTCGAGCAGGAGGACCCAGACCGTGTCGGTCTGGGCGACGGAGCCCGAGGAGCGCCTGGCGGTGAGGGTGCTGCCGTCGGCCAGCATCACTCGCGCCGAGATCTGGACGGGGGTCTGGGTCGTCTGGGCCGTCCAGCCCATGGCGTGCTGGGTGACGCCCGAGATGAGGGCGATGGTGCGGCTCGGGTCGACGGCGGCGAAGGCCCCCGGGGCCGTCGCGGTGGCGCTCTGCGCGCGCGAGGGGATGGTGATCTTGACGACCTGCGTCCTGAACTCGATCACCGGCGCCGGGACGACCGTGATGCTCACGAGGGCCACGCCGCTGTCGGCCTGGCTGTCGTTCGCGCGGAACGTGAAGCTGTCGGGGCCGCTGTAGCCCGGGCCGGGGGTGTAGATCAGGTCCGGCGCCGCACCGCTCAGGGCGCCGCTCGAGGGCGGCGCGACGACGGCGTAAGTCAACGGATCCCCATCGACGTCGGCCGCGCTGAGCGTGATGGCCACGGGCGCGTCCTGGTCCGTCGTCACCGACTGCGGGTTCGCGACAGGCGCGTCGTTCACGGCCGCGACCGCGATCGACACCGTGGCCACGTTGCTGACCGCCTGGCCGTCGCTCGCGCTGAAGGTGAAACTGTCGGAGCCATTGAAGTTCGCGCTCGGGGTGTAGGTGAGGTCCGGCCCCGCGCCGCTCAGGGAGCCGCTCGCCGGGCTCGTCACGACGGTGTAGGTGAGGGCGCCGCCGTCGACGTCGCTCGCGGCGAGGGTGATCGCGACGGGGACGTCCTCGGCCGTCGCGACGGACTGGGGGCTCGCCACGGGCGGGTCGTTCACCGCCGCGACCGTGATCGACACCGCCGCGACATTGCTCTCGACCAGGCCGTCGGAGGCCTTGAAGGTGAAGCCGTCGGACCCGCTCCACTCCGGGCCCGGGGTGTAGGTGAGGCTCGGGGGCGTCCCGCTCAGGACACCATTCGCCGGGCCGGTCACCACGGTGTAGACAAGGGCATCGCCGTCGGCGTCGGTCGCCGTGAGCGTGATCGCGACGGGCGTGTCCTCTGGGGTCGCGACCGACTGCGGGCTCGACACGGGCGCGTCGTTCACGGGGGTGACCGTGATCGAGACCACCGCCACGTTGCTGTCCGCCTGGCCGTCGCTCGCGCGGAAGGTGAAACTGTCGGAGCCGTTCCAGTCCGGGGCCGGGGTGTAGGTGAGGCTCGGGGGCGTCCCGCTCAGGACACCATTCGCCGGGCCGGTCACCACGCTGTAGGTCAGGGGATCGTCCTCGACGTCGCTCGCGGTCAAGGTGATCGCCAGGGACGTGTCCTCGGCCGTCGAGCCTGACTGCGAGCTCGCCACGGGCGGGTCGTTCACCGCCGCGACCGTGATCGACACCGCCGCGACATTGCCCTCGACCAGGCCGTCGGAGGCCTTGAAGGTGAAGCTGTCGGAGCCGCTCCACTCCGGGCCCGGCGTCTAGGTGAGGTTCGGCGCGGTCCCGCACAGGACACCATTCGCCGGGCCCGCCACTACGGTGTACGTGAGGGCGTCGCCGTCGGCGTCGGTCGCCGTGAGCGTGATCGCGACGGGCGTGTCCTCGGGGGTCGCGACCGACTGAGGGCTCGACACGGGCGCGTCGGTCACGGGGGTGACCGTGATCGAGACCACCGCCACGTTGCTGTCCGCCTGGCCGTCGCTCGCGCGGAAGGTGAAGCTGTCGGAGCCGTTCCAGTCCGGGGCCGGGGTGTAGGTGAGGTCCGGCGCCGCGCCGCTCAGGGCGCCGTTCGCCGGGCCCGCGATCACGCTGTAGGTCAGGGGGTCGCCGTCCGGATCGCTCGCCTCGAGCGTGATCGCGACGGCCGCGTCCTCCGCCGTCGTCACCGACTGGTCCTGGGCGACCGGCGGCACGTTCGGCGGGAGCGTGGTGAAGGTGATGTCGGCGCTCGAGGCGGAGTTCCCGGAGGCGTCGCTGGAAGTCACACGGTAGTGATACGTGGTGCTCTCCGAGAGGCCGGTGAGGTCGACCGCATGGGAGGTGACGAGGGAGGCGTCGGAGGCCTGCGACCCGTAGGTCGCGTCGAGGCCGTAGTCCACGAGCGAGTCGGCGGGCTCGTCCGTGCTCCAGACCACGGTCGCCGACGTCGCGGTGACGTTCAGCGCG
Source organism: Planctomycetota bacterium (assembly GCA_016209535.1). Lineage (GTDB taxonomy): Bacteria > Planctomycetota > UBA8108 > UBA8108 > SXIK01 > JACQVW01. The sequence goes on from JACQVW010000187.1 coordinate 15,166, forward strand.
GCCACGCCGGAGATTGACGGCGGATCGACGTCTCCCGAGCCGGTGGTGAAGGTCCCGACGGCGCTCGTCTGGCTCCGGCCGCTCGGATCGGTCGCCCTGGCATACCACTCGTACTCGGTGTTGGCGGCGAGGCCCGGCCAGCTCACGGATGCCGTGGATCCGCTCGGGACGCCCGCGCTCGTCCCGATGACCGAGAACTGCGTCATGTCGAAGTCGAGGGTGAACTGGCTGTTCGAGTCGGTCTCGTACTGGCCGAGCCAGGGCGAGTACGTCTGGACGTAGACCCGGTTCTCGGCAGGGGCGAAGCGCAGGATCCGGAGCCAGCCGTCGCCGCCGTTCGTCCGGCTTTGATAGTCGGCGAGGAGCTGGTGGACCTCGTGGCCGTTCGCGACGTCGGTGCGGGCGTACTCCCCGCTCCAGTGACCGCAGAGGACGAAGTGGACGTTCGGGTTGGGCACGACGAGCCCGTCCCAGATGTACTGGGTGCTCGTGCACAGGTGCACGCCGCGGTTGCCGCTCCCGTCGATGTAGCCGTGGGTGGTGACGATGGCCTTGCGCTCGGGGTAGGCCTCCAGGACCGAGTCGGCCCAGGCGATCACGTCGCTGGCCGGGCAGAAGTCCAGGTGGACCACGAGGAAGTCCACGCCGCCGGCCGAGAAGAGCTGGAAGTTGTTGTCGTTGGTCGTCGAGCGGTGTCCCCCGTACCACGGCTCGTTCTCGTAGCGCGTGAACGGGAAGTAGACGTTGTAGTACGTGGTGGGCTCGTCGTGGTTCCCCGGCGCGAGGCCGTACGGGACGACGCCGTCGAGGATGCTCATGCTCGTGTCGGCCCGCTGCCACTCCGTCGTGTTGTCCCAGGTCTGGACGATGTCCCCCTCGTGGGTCACGAAGACGATGTTGCGGGCGATGACGTTGTCGGCGATCCACTGGGTCTGGGCCGTGTAGATCTGGGGGTAGGTCTGGGAGTAGAACTGCGTGTCGGGCATGGGGATGATGGTGAAGTCCCCGGGGGCCGCTGCGGGCCGGCCGTAGAATGTCACGTCGAGGGGGTCCCCGTTGGGGTCGCTGACCGCGACCTCGAGGAGGGGAGAGAGCGGCTGCCCGGTGGCCCCGTCGGGCGGCGAGACCAGCGCGGGCGCGTCGGGGGCGTTCGTGTCCACCGTGAGGAGGAAGTCGGCGGGCGCCCAGCTCTGCTCCCCCGAGGTGTTGGTGACGAGGCAGTTCCAGGCGTGCTGCTCCTGGTCGGCGAGGGTGGTCGTGAACGTGACGCCGGCGCTCGTCCCCGAGAGGGGCTTGGTCTCGATGGGCGGCCACGAGGTCTGGTAGGTCACCGTGAGGACGGGGCCCGTGGTCCCCTCGCTCGAAGAAAACTCCACGCCGTCCGCGCCGCCGTCGGTGAGGACGATCCCGTAGTTCGGCGACCCGTTCGACCACTCCTGCACGAACTGCGTGATGTCGATGGTCCGGAGCCCCGTCGCGGTGCAGTCGCCGCTCAAGGCTGTGCCGGCGTTCGAGTAGGGGCCGTCGGCTCCCGGGCTCGTCCAGGGGACCCCGGCCATGCGCTGGCTCCACGTGACGTCGGCCTCGATCCAGTCCTCGGTGAGCCGGTAGACGTTCATGACGTTCCCGGCGTTCGAGACGCTCACCTCGAGGGTCGCCGAGCTGATGGTCGAGCCCGGGGGGACGTTCCCCGCCCCGCTCCCGAACATGTAGGGGTACTTGATGACCGCGTGGGCGTGGGGCGTCTGGCCATCGATCCGGAGCGTGGTGCTGCTCCCGAAGTTCGTGCTCGGCTGGTCCGCCGTGAAGTGCGCGTCGGCCGAGTCCGCCGGGCCGAAGGTGACGGTCCTGGGCGCCTTCCCGACGTAGAGGGTCGCGTCGAGGAGCCCGACCGCATCGGTGGCCGAGACCGTGAAGGAGACCTCCGTCGTGTTCACGGTGCTCTGGTCGGGAGGGGAGACCAGCGTCACGACCGGCACGGGCGGCGGCGCGGGGGTGCCGATCAGCTCGAGGGCGAAGCTCAGGTCGCTCGACGTGGAGTTCGCCTGGTGCACCTCGACGGCGATGAGGTTGTCTCCGGGCACGAGGAGCGCGGCGTCGAGGGGGAGCTCCTGCCAGGCGGACTCGTCCGGGGCGCCCACCGCGCTCGAGGCGAAGGTGCCGTAGGCGATGGTCCCCGAGGGCATGTTGGAGCGCACGGCCTCCTGGCCGTTCGCGTAGATGACCAGGCCGTCGTCCCTGACGAACCTCACGGTGTAGGTCTGGTACGCGCTCGGGTCCGGCAGGCTGAAGGCCTGCCGGAAGTAGCAGGTGGGGTGCTTGTCGTTCGCGTCGGGTCCGAACGAGAGGACCGTGGCCTCGTCGCCGTCCCCGTAGCCGAGCTGGGCCGGCCCGGACGCCCAGCTCGAGTCATCGAAGGCGGCCGTGCCCCAGGCGGTCCCGAGGTCGGTGCCCGTGTCGTCGTACCTCCAGGCGGAGGCCGGCGCGATGAGCGTGTCGGCTCCCAGCTCGCCGGAGGCGAAGAAGCAAAGCCCTGTGGCGGCGCAGACCGCCCCGCGCAGCCGTCCGAATCGACTCGACGCCTTCATGGCACCCTCCTCCCGCTGACGCCAGTAATCACCCCCCGGAATGCGCCGCCAAGCACCCCGGACTGTACTCCCGGCGCGGAGGTGCAGTCAACCCGAGAAAACCCGGGAAACCGGGAAGCCACGAGGCCGGGAGACCGTGACCGCGGTTCCACGGTGCCGGGGACCGCAGGCGCCGGGACGCCATTGGCCTCGGCTGCCGCCGCGCGTATACTCAACGGCTGCAAAGGGTCCCAAGAAAGGAAAGGAGCTTCCGAGGTCGAGCCATGAGAACGATGCTTCGTCTGCTGGCAGGGCTTCTTCTCGCCGCGGCGCCCCAGGCCGTCCGCGCCCAGGGCAACGTGGGGCGCATCTTCTTCCCCGTCCCGGAGACGGTGGGCATCTGGGAGTTCAACGAGCTCCAGGGCATCCTCGACGGCGAGGCCATCCCCGAAGGCACGCTGATCCCGGACCTGACGGGCCAGGGCCTCGATGCGACGGTGGAGGTGAACGGGGGCGGGGACCTCAAGGCCGGCGCTGGCGATCCCTCCTTCGACGACCCGCCCGGCTCGAACCGCGAGTGCCAGCGGACGGGCTTCTCGAGCCACGCGGTGCGCGTCGCCGTCAACGATGACGCGGATCTCTTCGAGATGGCGCCCTCGGACGACTTCTCCATCGAGCTCTACGTGAACCGCGAGACCGTCGTCGGCTCGGCGAACTGGGGCATCCTCGCCGGCACCTGGCACAGCCGCAACCTGCTCGACGACAACCAGGGCAACCCGGACCAGAACGGCGCCTGGTACGGCTACGGGCTCATCCGCAACGACACGGCCTCGACGGGCCAGGCCGAGTGGATCTGGATCCTTTCCCCGGTGGTGGACGGAGTGCCCAGGATCGGCTTCGGTCAGGCTCCGGAGGTGAAGCTCCCCGCCTTCGACATCCCCGAGGGCCGCCACTACGTCGTCTTGAGCGTCAACCGGGTGGACCAGGTGGCCATCGGCTACGTCGACGGCGTGGAGGTGGCGCGGCTCGGCCTCGACCCCATGTGGTCCTTCACCACCCCGGACGGCTACGAGCACGCGCGCTTCCTCATGTTCTCCGGCGAGGACGACCCTACCCGAGGCGCCTACCGCGGCTCGCCGGCGGGCACGCACCTCGACGCGGTGCGCGTCCAGAGGAAGGCCATGGCCCCCGAGGAAGTCCTCGAGGTCTGGGACAACATCCAGGCCGGGGAGCCCACGCCGGAGCCGACGGACACGATCCGGGCCGCGCTGACCGCCTCGAGCACGAGCGTCGTCGTGGGCCAGTGCGTGCGCCTGAGCGGTGAGTCGAGCTACGCCGGCGCAGGCCAGACGATCACCAAGCACGAGTGGAAGGTGGCCGACGGCCCCTTCGAGGAAGGAGCTGCGATCCGGGAGATCTCCTTCGATGGGGCGAACGATGCCGGCTACGACGTGACCTTGCGGGTCACGAACGGCGCCGGCGACACCTCCGTCGCCAGGACGCGGATCAAGGTGCGGCAGCCGCCGGTCGCCGCCCGCATCGCCGTGAGCCTCGGCGGCCTCCCGCTGCCCGGGACCTTCCTGATCGTGCCGAAGGGCAGCGTCTTGACCCTCGACGGCAGCCAGTCGGCGACGCTGGTCCCGGCGAACGCCGTCCGCTGCCCCATCGCCACGGGCGAGGCGGTGCCGCCCGCGCCCATCGTTCAGTACCGGTGGGACCTCGACGGGAAGCCCCTTACGACGGAGTCCACGGCGGCCGTCTTCGACACGGCGCCGTACGACGTGCTCGGCGAGCGCCCAGTCACGCTCGTGGTGCGCAACGAGGCCGGCCAGCAGGCGAACGCCAGCCTCAAGGTCAAGGTCGTGGAGGCAGGGCGCAGCGGGCTCCTCTTCCACAACACGCCGGAGACCCTGGTCCACTTCGAGCTCAGCGGGCTTCCGGAGGTCCCCGAGGGCTCGCCGCTCCCCAACGGGCAGGGGATCGAGGACCTCTCGGGGAACGGCTACCACGCCACGGTGGAGGCGAACGACGGCGGCGACCTGGTCATGGGCCCGGGGAGCATGATCTACGACGCGCCCCCCGGGGAGAGCCGAGAGGTCCAGCGGCCCCTCTTCACGAGCCACAACGCGAGGCTGGCGATCAACGACGACGGCGACGCGTTCGAGATGCCCCCCGACGCGAGCTTCACGGTCGAGCTCTTCGTGAACCGCGAGACCGTCGTGGGCTCGGCGAACTGGGGGATCCTCGCCGGCACATGGCACAGCCGCAACCTCCTCGACGATGCTCAGGGGAACCCCGACCAGAACGGAGCCTGGTACGGCTACGGGCTCATCCGCAACGACCGCGACGCGAACCCGCCCAACGAGTGGTCCTGGGTCCTCTCGCCCGTGGTGGACGGCGTGCCCAGGATCGGCTTCCCCCAGGATCCGGAGCAGCACCTGCAGCCCTTCTTCGACATCCCCGCGGGGCGCCACTACGTGGTCCTGAGCGTGGACCGCGTGGGGCAGGTAGCCACGGGCTACGTCGATGGCAAGGCCGTCGCGCGGAGGGACCTCCCGCCCGAGTGGTCCTTCACGACGCCCGACGGCTACGAGCACGCGCGGTTCCTCCTGTTCTCGGGCGAGGACGACCCGTCGGTCGGCACGTACCGCGGATCGCCCGCGGGCACGCACCTCGACGCCGTGCGCGTCCTCGCGGTTGCGCTCACGCCCGGCGAGGTGACCGAGAACTGGGAGGCGATCTGCGCCGGGGACGGCGCCGACCCCGACGAGGAGCCGCCGCCTCCTCCGAAGCCGACCTTCCACCGCGGCGACGCCGACGACAACGGCCTGCTGCAGCTCACGGACGCGATCCGCGTCCTCGGCTTCCTCTTCCTCGGGCAGGCCGCCCCGACCTGCCTCGAGGCGGGGGATGCCGACGACAACGGGCAGCTCCAGCTCACCGACGCGATCCGGATCCTCGGGTTCCTCTTCCTGGGCGGCCCGCCGCCCGACGCGCCGGGCCCGCCTCCCGCGGCCTGCGGCCGCGATCCCGAGGGCTCCCTCGGGGACCTCGGCTGCCTGGCGTACACGAACTGCTGAGACCGCGGCCGCCCTTCCTGGCCCGTTGAGGACCTCGGTCTCAGGTCTTAAGATTCCGTCCCGGAGCGAACCGCGGAGGAGCTCATGGACCTGAAGGCATGGAATCCCTGGTCTGAGATCGAGCGAGTTCAGGAGGAGATGGAGCGGCACCTCCGCTCCGTCCTCGACCGCCTGCGGCAGGTGGAGCCCGGAAAGCCCATCGCCTTCCTGCCGGCCCTGGACATCGTCGAGACGCGGGAGGGCTACGACCTCTACCTGGCGCTGCCCGGGATGGTCGAGGAGGACATCGAC
>JACQVW010000194.1 GCA_016209535.1 Planctomycetota bacterium
CCCATGAGGGCCATTTGCTCGAGGAGCGAGCGCTTCAGGAGCCAGAGGAGGTCGCAGTCGAGGCGCAGCTCGCCCTCGCGCACGCGGTTTCCGTCCTCGTCGACGACCTCGACCGAGAACGCGGCCGGGAGGCCCGTGAGCTTGCGCGTGAGCTTCCCGGGCTCGAGGACGAAGTCTCCCTCGAGGAAGCCCGGCCTCGAGGCCCGGACCGCCTCGAGGCAGAGGACGGCGAGGAGGACCTGGCCGCCCTCCGTGGGGTGGAGGCCGTCGGGCTGGAGGACCTCCGCGCGCTCGAGGACCCGCGGCGCGCCTCCGAGCGCCACGGGCTTCCCCTCGCGCACGGCCTCGACCCAGGACCGCCTCCGGCGCGTGGACTGGTCCGGCCTCCTCCCGCCGCCGGAGGCCGCGGAGGACCGCGACGAGGGCACGGAAGACACCTGCGAGATCGCCGTCGTCGACGAGGAGAGCGCGCCGGTCCGGTGGGGCGCCCTCCAGGTGATCGGCGGGGAGGGCGCGGCCGACGAGGACGTCCCTGCCGGCGGGGCCCTGGAGAGCTCGGGGGTGAAGGCGCTCCTTCACAGCGTGAGCCTCGCCGACTCGAACCCCGCGAATGCGGCCGGGCGGCTCGTGAACGTGGGCCTCCACCACAAGCTCCAGGTCGGACGGCTCACCTGCGCCTTCCTCCTCACGGTGCAGCGGGGCCGCGACGGGGGCGTGGAGGCCCGGGTCTTCACGCACCTGGGGCTCCTCGCCGCGGCCGAGGGCGAGGCCGAGCCAACCGCCCGCGAGCGCTTCGAGGTCCTGGCGGGCCATGCCCTGGAGCTGGCGGAGCGTCTGGGAGGAGGGCGCGTGAGGATCGGCCCCCGGTCCCAGGCCCTGGCGGACGGTGCCGGCGGCGAGGGCGAGAGCGTGGAGATCTGAGGGGTGGAGCGGGGATCGTGAGGTATCCTGGGGACGGGATGTCCTCCCGTTGAACCTCGAAGCCGACCGAGCTCCTCTGGAAGCCGACGCGCACGGGACGGTCCGCGTCGGCGGGACCCGTGTGGCGCTCCTCTCCGTCATCACCGCCTTCGAGCAGGGCGCGACGGCGGAGGCGATCGTGCAGAAGTTCCCGGCGCTCCGTCTCGCGGACGTCTACGCGGTCCTGGCCTACTACCTCCACCACCGGGGTGAGGTGGAGGCCTACCTCTCCGGGGAGCGCGAGGCGGGGGAGAAGGCTCGCCGGGAGCACGAGGCCCGCTTCCCGCAAGACGGCATTCGCGAGCGCCTCCTCCGGCGGCAAGAGGAGCAGAGCCCGCCGGCCGCAGGAAGGTAAGCGCTGCGGAGGGGCCGACGCGGGGGCGCCACGCCCAGAAGAGCTTTAGGGTGGGCATGAGGCGCGTTGGCGGGAGGGTAGCACGACGAGCGGGCGGCCTGGAAGGGGAGGCCGACGACCTGTAGGCGCGGAGACTTGGCGGGGGGCAGAGAGGCGGGACAGGCGACCCCAACGAGCCGGATGGGCGGGCACAGCCGGAGCCCCGGCTCGCTCAGTTCCCCAATCCGCTTCTCCCCAGCCCCGCCTCCGGCCTCGTCCAGACCGCGTAGCGCTCCACCACGACGTTGGCCTCGGCGGCGCCGGGGCCGCTCCAGCGCGAGCTCGAGCGGTAGTCCCAGCCCAGGGGACCGCTCTCGAGGCGGTCGCCGTCGCCGTGGAGGAGGGTGAGGTAGCGCCAGGGGAGCCTGCCGAAGTAGCGGTAGGGCTCACCGGCCGCCCGCTCGGCGCGGTCGTCCTCGGTCGGGTCGATGGGGAACCAGCCGACGCGCGGGAGGTACACCTCGACCCAGCGATGGAAGACGCGGTCCACGTGAGCGGCCTGCTCGGGCCCGTCGATCCAGGTGCCGCCGGCGTAGCGGGCCGGGATCCCTTGGAGCCGGCAGAGCGCGATCATGAGGTACGCATACTCTGAGCACGAGCCCTTGCCCTCGCGGAGCACGCGGTCGGCTGGGTCCCAGCGGTCGTCCCGGCAGTACTCGAGGGAGTCGACCACGAGGTCGTGGATCCCGCGGATGGTCTCGAAGACGCCGGCGGCGGCCGGGGGGATCCTGCTCGCAACGCGGCGGAGGAGGGCCTCGTCGAGCCTGTAGTTGTCACCGTCCTTCAAGTAGTGCCTCCGGACGCGGGCGGGGACCTCGTCGAGCGCGCCCACGTCGCGTCCCGTGATGAGCCAATGGAGGTCGCGGAGCGCGACATCCACCGTGAGGCGCACCTCCGCCTCGCCGCCGGGAGGCACCTCGTCGACGACGAAATGGGCGAGCTCCTGGTCCCAGCCATCGGACGTGCGGCGCGCGGGCTCCTGGGAGAAGCGGACGGAGTGGATGGACTGCCGGTCGTCGGTGCGCGGGACCGCCAGGGCCACCTCCACCTGCCGCAGTGGGTGGGGAGAGGCGTTCTTGACGCGGTGGACGAAGGTGACGGTCCTCCTTCGGGGGAGACCGATGGTCAGGGCGATGCGGCGGAGCTGCGAGCCCACGAGCCTGGGAGGAGGCTCGTCCTCTCCCGCTGCGAGCAGGCTCGACGTGAGGAGCGGGAGAAGGGCAAGGGGCGCAAGGAGGGCGAGAAGCGCGAGGCGGCGGAGGGCGGGCGACCTGCGCCTCGGGGGTCTCCGGTGATCGAGCTTCCATGTGGGCATGCCGGCCTCCTGTGCCTGGCTCGTGGGCCTGGCTCGATTCTACAGGCAAGTCCCGGCGGCCACCGGGGCGGGTGGGTCGAAATGCGCCCCGTCCTACGCGGGCATCGCCTTCCGCCAGCAGCACCACCTTGGAGTGGTCCTTCGCCTCCCTCGGGTTCGCGAGGCGGGGGCTCCAGCTCCTCGTCGCCTCAGTACCGGATCAGCGAGAACGTCGGGTATCCCTGGAGCTTCGCCCGGCCCTCGAGGAAGCTCAGCTCGACGAGGAACACGCAGCCGGCCACGACGGCGCCTGACTTCTTGACCAGGTCGGCGCAGGCGCTGATGGTGCCCCCCGTGGCGAGGAGGTCATCGACCAGGAGGACGCGCTGGCCCGGCGCCACCGCGTCGATGTGCATCTCCACCGTGTCCGTGCCGTACTCCAGGCGGTACTCCACGCGGGACGTGAGGTAGGGGAGCTTCCCCGGCTTCCGGATGGGGACGAAGCCGACCCGCAGCCTGTAGGCGAGGGCCGCGCCGAAGATGAAGCCCCGGGCCTCGGGGCACGCGACGATCTCGGGGTCGAGGCGGTTCGCCTCGCAGATCCCGGCAATCCGGTTCACCACATCGGTGAAGATGGGGCCGTTCCCGAGGAGGGGCCCGATGTCCTTGAACTGGACCCCGGGCTTGGGGAAGTCCGGGATCTCCCGGATGTGCTGCTTGTAGACGGCCTCGCGGTCGGCGGCGCTTTGCATGCGGGCAGATTAGCGCAGGAGGCCCCGGGGATCAACGCCGCTGCGGGACGGCGCTGCGGGACGGCGCTGCGGGACGGCGCTGCGGGACGGCGCTGCGGGACGGCGCTGCGGGACGGCGCTGCGCCGCTCGGGTCTCCTTCAGTAGCCCGCGCAGGTCCCGCTCAGGGCTCCTTCACCAGCTCCTTCTGGTGGGTGAGGATGTAGTACAGCATCTTGAGCGCCTCGTTCTCGATCTGGCGGACCCGCTCGCGGGAGAGGTTCACCTTCTCGCCGATCTCCTTCAGGGTCATGGGGTCGCCGTTGTCGATGCCGTAGCGCATCCGGAGAATCTTGGCGTCCCGGTCGTCGAGGATCGAGAGGAGCCGCTCTATGAGCTCCACCTCCGCCTCGTCGAAGAGGATCTGGACGGGCTCGCGGGCGTTCTTGTCCTCGAGGATCTCGCTCAGGGTCCACATGTTCTCGAGACTGATGGTCTGGCTCGAGGAGCTCGAGGCCCTGAGCGCCGTCTTGATGATCCCGAGGCTCTCCGGCGGGATCTCGAGGGCCTGCGCGACCTCGTCGAAGGTTGGCTGGCGCCCGAGTTTGACGTTCAAGCTCGCCGCCATGTTCTTCCACTTCGACATGAGCTCCACCATGTACGAGGGGATCCTCACCGTCTTCACGGTGTCGATGAGGGCGCGCTTGATCGACTGCTTGATCCACCACGTCGCGTACGTGCTGAAGCGGCACTCCTCGTCGGGATCGAAGCGCTCGACCGCCTTGAGGAGGCCCAGGTTGCCCTCCTCGATCAGGTCGAGGAGCGAGAGGCCGCGGTCCACGTAGTTCTTGGCGATGCTCACGACGAGGCGGAGGTTCGCCTTGATCATCTTGTCCCGAGCGACGGGATCTCCCTTCCGGATCTTCCTCGCGAGCTCCTTCTCCTCCTTGGCGGTCAGGAGCTGGATCCGGTTGATCTCCTTGAAGTAGGTCTCCAGGCCGACTTCTTTCACGACTGTCTTCCTTGTTCCCCCCGGCGAAGGCCCGGAGCTCAGACCAAGGCTCGAGCTCGCCCGCCGAGCGAGCCAACCCGCCTTGCTTTCCTCTCTCACCCGCTGGGAGGCGCCCCGGTCTGGTCTCGCCTTGCGCGGGGCTCCTCGCGACGCCCTACCTATCGACAGGATGCCGTGGGCGTCTTGATGCGCATGGATACCGGCGAGGAGGTCGGTCGGGACGGGGCGGGAAGGCCGGGAAGATCGGCCCCGCGAGCGCAAGACTCGTGCCCGGTGTCGTGCCCGGTGTCGTGCCCGGTGTCGTGGCCGGTGTCGCGTCCGGCGCGGTCATTCCTTCTCGCCCTGGCGGCCCCCTCTCCGGGTCTCTTCCCGCCAGGCCCGCGCTCGATCGATCGCTGCTTTCATGGCCTTGATGCGCGCCTCCTGGCCGTCCATCTGCCGCGCCGTCTCGTAACCGAATTCCCGGCCCGATTCGCGCTGGAGGATCGAGAACGCGCGGTGCTGGAAGCTGGGCTCCTGGAGCCGCTCGGCTAGGAAGTCGAGCGCGGTGCCGCGGGCCGGAGATGCGGGCGCCGATCGTTGGAGGAAGCTGTCCAGCGCGTTGACGATCCGGTAGCCGTGGCCGCGAAGCAGGGCCGCGTTCTTCTCGTAACCCTGGAGGATCGCCTCCACGCCCTCGGGCACGCCCACCTCGCAGATCGCGACGGCCGCGTTGAGGCGCTTCAGCGGCACGTCGCTCGAGAGCTCGCTCCGGAGGTGCTCGAGCCCTGCGGGGTCGCCGAGCTCGTGGAGCTGGACGGCGATGTCCACCGAGGGCCTCGCCTTGAGGAGCTGCCGCAGGAGCTGGGCCGAGCCCTTCAGCTTCAGGGTCTTGAGGACCGTCAGCACGCCGTTGACCTCCGGGTCCGTTGGCTCGGGAGGCAGCTTGAGCAGGTGGTTGTCCCGGAACCAGGCCCAGAGCCCCTCGAGCCCCGCGTCTCGCGGTGGCCCCGCCCCGTCTCGCTCGTGGCTCGCGGCGAGGTGGAGGGTCCTGTAGTTGCTGGAGCCGCTCCCCGGCACGGGCCGCGAGCCGAAGAAGAGGTCCGAGGTCTCGTGCCAGGCGAGGCTCAGGTCCTTCCCCTGCACGCTGGTGAGGGTCGGGAGCCCGACGAAGAGGACGCCCCGCGAGTTCAAGCGGTAACGAGCGGGCTGCTTCGGCGCGTCGGGGCCGTCCTTGGTGATCCGGAGCGTGAGGCGCGTCCCCCAGCGGTCCTCGTAGGACACGGGGGTCCCCGGGACCACCTCGAGCCGCCGGCCATCGAGGATCTGGAACGCCTCCTCGCGCACGGCGCCCGGGACCACCTCGTCCTCGGCCGCTCCGAGGACGACGTCGAGCTCGTAGTAGACGAGCGGGGGCGCCCCGGACGCTGCGTCGGGACCCTGCGCGGCGGGGCCGGCCGCCGGTGCGGCGGTCCCGGCGCCGCGGAGCATCTCCTCCTCGCGGGCCGCGACACGAGCCTCGTCGGCGATCCACGCTTTCCACTCCTCGGACCGGAAGGCCGGCGCGCCCGGCGGCCTCCGCGCGGCCCCTGCGCCCGTGGCTCCCGCCCCCGCCCACCGGGCGAGGAGCTCGTCCATCTGGCGCAGGTACTGGCTCGCCTGGCCCGCGGCGCCCTGGGGGGCCGGATCCCCCGAGGCCGCGACCTCCTGCGCCGCCTCGGCAGCCTCGATGAATCGAGAGGCGATCCGCCGGAGCTGACCCTCCTGGGGCGGCACGGCGCGGGCGATCCGGAGGAGCCCCTGGTATCCCTGCGACCGGATCCCGGGGTCCTCGGCCCGGGTCCGGGCGACGAGCGCATCGAGGAGCCTATCCAGCCTCTCGAGCCTCTCCAGCCCGTCGACCCGCTCGAGTCGCTCGAGTCGTCCAAGCTCCTCATCGGGGGCCCCCGCAGGCCCCGGCGCGTCCGCCCCGCTGCCCGCCGGCGGCCTCCAGTCGCCGGCGGCCAGGCCCTCCTCGATCAACGAGACCGCCTCCGCCACGTTGACCGCCGAGGTGAGGGCCGGCAGGGCATCGATGAGGAAATCGAGCTCCGGCTGTGCCCGGCCCCCAAGGCCCTTCACGAGCCGGCGCCTGAGGTCCACGCAGCCCCGCAGGCGCACGTTCGCGGGGCCGATGTCGCCCGTCGCGAGGCGCTGGATCTGCTCGGTGGCCCGGAGCGCGAGGGCCGCGTCGACGGGGTCTGCGGGCCTGAGGAGCCCCGCGGCGACCGCCAGGAGGTGCTCCGTCTCGACGTCCTCCCACAGGGCGTGCCCGAGGACCTCGTCCGAGAACACCGCCCGCAGGAACCGGCTGCGGGCGCCCTCGGGGAACCTCCCTCGGCGAGCCCAGTCGGCCAGCGACGCCATGACCCCGTGGAGCTGCGAGGGGTCCCCTTCGGTGAGGTGGCCCAGGAGAGGGTCGAGGCCGCGTACGTCGCCGCGCTCGAGGAGGCGAGCGGCGGCGCGCACGAGGAGGGATGGCGCGAGGGGGGGGGAGGGAGTCATGGAGGGTGGGGAGGCCGGCGGAGGGGGTGGCGGCCCGCCAGGCGCCGGGCC
>JACQVW010000045.1 GCA_016209535.1 Planctomycetota bacterium
ACCAAGGCGGGAGGGAGCACATTCTTTGAGGGGGGAGAGTACAGGCGTGGTTCTGAACCGCGTAATCGCGGTTCTTGAACCACGCCCCGAATCTCGCCACGGGACCCAAGTCCGTCGTGCCCATCACCGCAGCACCGGATACAATTCGTGCATGTCTCAAGTGCGTCATGGCGACGTTTCCTGGGAAAGGATGGTCCGCGCGGTGGAGCGAGTCAAAGAACGGTTGGCGAGAGCCGTGGCGGCCCTGGACAAGGCGGGCGTGCCTTATGCCGTCGCCGGCGGCAACGCCGTCGCGGCCTGGGTTTCCCGCGTCGACGAGGCGGCCGTGCGAAATACGCAAGACGTGGACCTCCTTCTTCGGAGAAACGATTTGAGCGGTGCCGCCACTGCCCTGACCGCGGCGGGTTTCGTACAGCGCCACGTTGCCGGCGTGGAAATGTTTCTAGATGGCCCCAACGCCAAGGCGCGCGATGCCGTTCACGTCGTTTTCGCCGGCGAGAAGGTCCGGCCGGATTCCGTGGCCCCCGCACCGGACGTCACCGAGTCTGAGCACACATCGGCCTTCCGTGTCTTGAACCTCGATGCCCTCGTCCGCATGAAGTTAACGTCCTACCGCGACAAGGACCGTACTCATCTGCGAGACCTCCTCGACGTCGGGTTGATCGGGCCAGAATGGTGTGGCAAGCTCGCCCCTCAGTTAGCCACGCGCCTCCAGCAACTCATCGACACGCCGGAAGGATAGGGATAGGGCGGATTTGACAGGGGCAAGGAGCTCGCGGGCCTCTGCCTGAACCCAATGGACCCGCAGGGCAAGCACGCGTCACGTCCGGTGGTCCCATCCCTGGTCCGGTGGCCCCTCCGAGACGGCCGCTTGCGGCTGGGGATCTGGAACGAGTTGCGACGTTCTCTCTCCGCGCTGGGCCGGTTGTTCTTGCCGACAAGCGTGGTGGTTCGGCGCGGAGCTCGGGCTGACGGCGGTCCCATCCGGGCTGCGATGAGCAGCTGAGGCTCTCCGCGAGCGCGACCCCGCTGGGGAGTCGGTCTCCTCTCGATGTCGGGCGTGCTGGTCTGGGACATCACCCCTTGCTGTCTCCTGGGCGTGACGGTAGGCCTGTCGCTGCGCGTCTCGGGCATGCTGTACACCTTCGGATGCCTCGTTCTCCCGTCCCTGGCGGCGAGGAGTTTCTGCCGGAACGCGCGGAGCGTGTTGATCGCCGCTCCCATCACCGGCCTTTTCACCTGCGCTGCGGCCTTCGTGCTCGCGAATCACTACGACCAGTCGCCTGGCCAGACGGCGGTGGCGGCGATGTGCGGGGCGGCCGCGCTGGCGTCCCTGGGGCGAATGGCCTGGCGAAGGGGTAGCGGCGCTGGAGTCTAGCTCAAGAAATCGAGGCGTTCGGTTCGAAACCGGGTGTAACCCGGTCTTGAACCACGCCCGAATGGAGCCTGATCTGAACCACGCCGGTTTTTGAACCACGCCGGACGTTGCACCACCGCGCGGGCCCGGGACTTCCTCAAGGCGCTCTACCTGCAGCCCAGATCCTCCGGACAGCCCTCGATTGCGACGCAACCCTCGGGTCCGGCTGCCGCGGAGAGGACATGCGGTGCGCTGCCCCGGAAGAGGAACTGGAGCGAGGCGACGGCATCGGAGAGGTCCAGGGCCCCGTCGCCCTGCCAGTCGAGGAGCGCTGCGTTCGCCGAGTGCGACGCGCTGGCATCGCCGCAGGGTAGCCTCGCCGGCCCCCCGCCGAAGAGGGCGAGGAGCACGCAGACCGCATCCGAGACGTCCAGGCTCCCGTCCTGGTTGCAGTCGCCGGGGAGCTGGCGCGAGACTGCGGTCGCAGCGATCTCGCGCTTGTCCATCGCGAAGTCGAAGCCGTCCGAGGCATGGACGCTCACGAAGGCGCCGGCGCCGGGGGCAGCTCCGACGCGGGCCCTGAGGCTCCGCTCCGCGCTACGCACCGCCACGACCTGGAGGTCCTCCCCGCCGGGCGAGTAGTAGACGGTGAAGGCGAGAGCATCGCCGTCGGCGTCGCGCGCGTCCCAGGTGACTTCCAGGGTCCTGAGCGAGACCGCGGCCGCCGTGATCTCTACCTCGGGCGCGCTCGGGCTGCGGCGGACCTCGGCCAAGGTGCCCGCCCCCCGGAGGACCGCCAGCGTTTCGGTGCCTTGGGGCAGCTCCACGGTGAAGCCGAAGAGGGAGGGGTCGACCTCGATGTAGCGGTTCTCGGTGGTCGGATCTGCCCCCAGAACCTCGAGCGCGAAGGAAGGATCGAAGCCGAAGGTCGAGAGCGTCCTGCCGGCTGCGTCGCGGAGCTGAACGGTATAGATCGAGCCTTGTGGAAGCGGGAGATCCGCGCTCGTGAGGCCTGCAAGGAGCGGATCGAGGGTCAGCTCGCCGGCCTTGGAGACGCTGCCCGCGATGTGGACCGCCTCCCGCGGCTCGGGGAGCCCTCCTCCACCGCCGCCAATCGACGTGAGCTGCTTGTAGAGGAACTCGTACACGACCTGGGTGGTCCAGTTGGGCTCGTCGTTGACGCCCATGTAGCCGCGGAACGGCGGGCCCGGGGGGCCGAAGACCGCCCGCGTGCCCGGCCCGAGGAAGCCCAGGTCGAAGGCTCCCATGGCCTCGGTGACGAAGTTGCCGGAGGCGTCGCCCTCGGCGGCTGTCCGGGGCGGGGGGTTCTGGACGGCCACGAGGCCCCCCAGGTACTCGTCCCCCAGACCCTCCAGGTGTCCCACCTCGTGGGCCACGGCGCGGCTGGAAAAGCCAGGCTCGTCGATGACGATGGCGGCGCCCGGGAGCTCGCGGGAGAAGCTGTACCCGCCTGCATCCCCAAGCGTGTCCGAGCCGCCCACGCGGCTCGGCACGACCCCGACGGCGAAGACCACGTTGTCCCGGCCGGGGGCCCGGTGGAAATCAGGGCCAAACAAGTAGGCGGTGCGAACGTCGTGCACCTGCCTCATGAGCTCGAACCTCTCATCATTGGTCTCGAAGCGGCTGCGGGTGGCCTGGACCGCCGTCCCCTGGACCATGGTCAGGACCTCCTCCTCGTCGAGGGGATAGACTACCTTGAGGAAGTCCGCGGCGCTCCTCAGTAGAGCGGGGTCGGGCGCCACGAAGCTCCCCGTCCCCGCCGGATCCGGGACCTCGATGGGGACCACGAGCAGGTGCACGCGATCGCTCTGCCGGAACTGACCCTCGAACCGCTCGCGCAGCTCCTCGAAGCCTCCGGCGGCGGGGCTCACCTTGACGTCGAAGGTGTGCACCCCGGGGGTGAGGAGGTCGTTGGCCTTCTCGCCCGCGAGGACGAAGTTGATGCTGTCGATGCCGGCCCGGCGCTCGGCCTCCAGGTGCGAGCCCACGGCGTACACGCGCAGGTCGGCCGGGGGC
>JACQVW010000197.1 GCA_016209535.1 Planctomycetota bacterium
CACCACCAGCGCGCCCGTCGCGATCGAGAACGGCCAGCACCCGTCGACTCGTCCGTTGCCATCCCCAGGAAGTCTCCTCAACCCGGGCGCCGGTTTCAAGACCGCCGGCGCCGCAATCTGAGGTACAATACTCGGCATGGTTCAGATCAGGCTCCATTCGGGTAACAGGAAAGAGCTCAGCAGGGGCAGTTTGGTAGGGGCAGTATCGTGGGAATGAACGCGTGGTTCATAGCCGGGTGTAACCCGGCGTTGAACCACGCCCAAGACTCGAGCTATCCGACCACGACCCGGTGACCGGCGGCAGGGTCGCGACGCGATCCAGAAGATCGGCTATCCTGACGTGCGCCTGGTCCGGAGCGCACGGCGAGGCGAGGCGAGGCCGGTGCCGGAGCCTCTCGTCGTGGAGCCGGGCAGGCAACCCAACGCGATCTCCCCGCCATGCTCATCGCCGTCTTCGGGGACGTCCACGGGCACCTCCGCCTCATGTTTCAGCTCTGCCGGCTCTGGCAGCTCCACCACGGGGTCCACCTCGACCTGGTCCTCCAGTGCGGCGACCTCGGGTTCTTCCCGGATCTCGGACGCCTCGACAAGGCGACGAGGCGCTACGTCCACTGGGACCCCGAGGAGGCCGGCTTCGCGCGCTACTTCGTCTGGCCTTCGCCGCCGGAGCGCTGGGAGGTCCTCGAGCGCATCCTGCGGGGCCCTCCTGAGGCCCTCGACACCGTCCGGTGCCCCGTCATCTGGTGCCACGGGAACCACGAGGACTTCCAGGAGCTCGAGCGGATCGCCGGCGGGAGCGCCCTCGCCCCCGTCGACGCGTTCGAGTCACTCCAGCTCCTGCGTGCGGGCCGGGTGACTTGCCACGAGGGCCTGCGCGTCGCCGCCCTGGGGGGCGGCCCCGAGCCCCCTGGAGTGGACGACGACGACGACGGGCTCGAAGATCCCTGGAAGTGGGTGAGCGCCCGGGCCGCGAGCCGTCTCCGCACGGAGGACTTCGATGTCCTCCTCACGCACGCGTCGCCCGCGGGGATCGCCGGACCCGGCGGCCCCCTGGGCTCGGCGCGCGTCCGGGACGTGATCTGCGCGCGCCAGCCGGCGTACCAGCTCTACGCCCACCACCGCCGTCCGATACCTCCTGGGACCCTCGGCAGTACGCGCTGTCACTACCTCGGCGACGTGAACTTCGAGGGCACGAAGGCGGCGCGCCACGGGCCCCTCCACGCGGGCTGCATGGGCCTCCTCCGCTGGGACGGGCCGGAGGACCACGAGTTCCTCGTGGCCGACGAGCCTTGGATGCGAGCGGTGACGTGGGAGAGCTGGGAGACGCTATGAGCCCCCGGCTGGGCTTGCCGCAAGAGGCCTCGAGGAGTGGGCCCTGGCGGCCCGCGATTCGAGACGGCGAGGGGGAGCCACCGGCGACTTGTGATGGCTCCGCAAGCACGCCTTGGAGAAGGGCGTCAGACCCAGCTCCAGCGAACGAAGTCGTCGAGAAGCTCACCCTCAAGCTTCCCGAGTCGCCTCCTTCCAAGCTGATCGGTGCGCACGATGTAGACTCGATCTGACGCGAAAGACGTCCGCTTGAGCCCTGAGCTCGCGAATCCTACGCTGCTCTCTTCGATGAGGAAGTGTGCTTTCGGATCGTACAGGTCCAGGTTGGAGGACAGCGGGAAGACCTTCACCTCTTGGCCTTGAGGATCCTCCGCTAGGATGCAGGGGCGAATGTCGTCGCAGTCCTTGAACTGGATCCGGGCCAGGTAGATCTCGTACTGCCTGGGAGGCATCTACTCCCACTCGGCCTTCCACTCCGGCTCCGGCGTGAAGGGGCATTCCATCCGCGCAGATTCCTCTCGGGTCACGACGGTCCGCCCTCGCCACGTCTCCGCGGCCGAGGTGCTCGGTGCTTCCGTCTCGAGTGCGTGGGCGAGCATGCTGCAGACCGATTGTATGGCTTCCTTGCGCGTGTCGGCGCTGGCGGCCACTCCGGGCAGCTCAGGAACCTCCGCAATCCAACGCCCGTCCTTCTCCTGCCCTAGCTCCAGGGTCAGTTTCATGGAGTCAAAGGCTACCATCCATGGCAGGCTGTGACAAGCTGGCGACGCCTGCCTTGCCAAGGCTCTGGAGCGAGGAGGTACAGAGACTGCGTGCGCCAGGCCCTGTGGATCGGGGTGCAGGCCGAGCGCGCTCGGGAGCTCCTCGAGGGCCGAACCAAGACGACGGTCGTCTTCCGTTGCGGACACGGCTACACTTTCGCCATCGGAGTCCGCCATCGACCTCCGCACCGCATCGGAGTGAAAGGAGCCGCCAATGAAGTCGACTGTTCTGACTCTAGCTCTCGCCCTCGCCCTCGCCCTCGCGGCCTCGGCAGCTTGCCTCTGGCTGGCCGGCGCTCGCGCCAGAATCGCGCTGGAAGGGCCCCGGGCCGCCGCGTCCTTCCAGGCGGCCGGCAACTTCTGCGTGCTGGCCTCTCTGAAGCAAGGTTCCCAGGGTCAGCTCTTCGGAGACAAGGGCTTCCCGGCAAGCGAGGTCACCTTCCGCGATGACCTCGTGATCATCCGCTTCGGCCCGAGCGACCAGGACGACCTGAACGCCGGGGGGCAACTGATCATCCTCAGGGACAACCTCGCGGCTCTCGTCGTCGTGGATGCGGCGAAGGGAAACCAGTAGGCCTCGGGAAGCACGATCGTGACGGCATGCGTCCGCTGACCCCCATCGCCACGGCGTGTCTCGTCCTGCTCGCCGCTCCCGGGGCGGCGGCCGAGGAGCCGGCCCGCCTGCCCAGGTCCCGCCCCGACGTCGTGATCCACGAGGGGACCTACCCCGGCTGGCCCTGGGCGGCGGCGGCGCCCGACGGGACGATCTATGTCGTCTACCGCGAAGGGACCATCCACGACTTCTCGGCCGAGGGCCGCGTGTTGATCCGGGAGAGCCGCGACCGGGGCAGCTCCTGGTCCGCCTCGCGCGTGGTCGCGGACGCTCCGGGGGTCGACGACCGCAATGCGGCGGTCGCCGTCCTCCCGGGAGGCGACCTCCTCGTGAGCTACAACACCTACACCGAGGGCCGCGAGTCGCTCGCCATGCTGGTGCGCTCGCAGGACGGCGGGCGCACGTGGTCGCCGCCGCGTCCCGTGGGGGAGCCGAACACCCGCACGCGCGCCGCCGCCGTGCCGCTCGCGGACGGTTCGCTCCTCCTCCCGTACTACGTCGCGCCGGGGAACGGTGCCCTCGCCGCGCTCTCGCGGGACGGAGGCGAGACGTGGAGGACGGCGCGCGTGCCGGACGCCGAGGGGTTCACCGGCGACGAGTGGACGGCGCTCGAGCTGGCCCCGGGACGCATCGCCGGCGTCTTCCGCAACAGCCACCCGGGGTCCGACGGCACGTTCTGGGCCTCACGCAGCGAGGACGGCGGGGCCACCTGGAGCGTGCCCGTCCCGACGAACGTCCGGAGCGAGCGGCACTCGTCGCCGGCTCACCTCGTGAGCCACCGCGGCGTCCCGGTCTTGTTCCACGCCGACCGGCGCATGGTCTCGGTCTCCGCGGTGACGACCCGGGACCCCGAGCTGCGGTCCTGGGGCGTCTCGGGGCGGCACCCTTGCTACCTGTACACGCCCGACGGCGCTCCCATCGCCGACGGGAGCTACCCGTGCGCGGTCTCCACGGGCCCGCGCGAGTGGCTCGTCGTCGACTACGAGATCCGCGAGGGCCCGCGGCGCATCGCCGGGTACTTCGTCGAGCTGCCGGAGGAGTGGGGCGCCGCCTCGAGGCCGCCGCCCTCCGAGATCGCCGTCATCCCCGGCGTGGACGGGCAGCCCCTGGGGGCCAACGCCGTCCGCCTCCTCCGCGCCCTCGAGGTCCTGGGCGCACCGCTCCCCGAGGCGGAGGCGCGCGGGGTCGAGGCCGCGGCCGGCGCCCGCGACGCGGAGAGGATCCAGCGTCTCCTCGACCCGCACGTCCTCGTCGCCGTATCGATCAACCCCGAGTACCGGGTCAAGGCCGCGCGAGGGCCGGCGCCGGCTCGGCTCCAGCAGGGCGGCTGGACTCCCCACCTCGTCAAGGTGGTGAACGACGCGACCGTGGAGGCCGAGCTGCGGATCTCGAGCGCGCAGGCGGGGCCGGTGTACGCCGGGGCGGCCCTTCCCATCCTCGAGCGGCAGGCTCAGACGGAACTGGCGGTGGACGAGAACGAGGCCGGCGCGGCGGACCGCTTTCTCGATGTCGAGGTGCTCCGGAGCTCGCCCATGACGCCGCGCCTGAGCGGGCTACGGGTCGAGTACGCGGTCGCGCTCCTCCACGCGAGCGAGGCCGGGCCGCGCGAGGCGACGCTGGCCTTCGACGTCGGCCAGGGGACGCAGGACATCGGCTTCCGCGCCGAGGTGCCCGTCCTCTTCGACGTCAAGCCGGCCGTGCGCGTCCGCCTCGCCGTGCTCGACGAGCGCGGCCGGCCGACCGTGGGACGGTTCACGTTCCGCGACGCCCTGGGCCGCATCCAGCCGCCGCAGGCGAAGCGCCTCGCCCCCGACTTCTTCTTCCAGCCCCAGGTCTACCGCGAGCACGGAGGCACCGTGCTCCTCGCGCCGGGGAGGTACCGCATGGAGCACGGCCGCGGGCCCGAGTACCGCGTCCTCGAGCGGGAGGTCGAGGTCCCGAGCGCGCCCGAGGCCGCTGCCGATGCCGAGTCCGAGATCTCCGTGCGCCTCGAGCGCTGGATCGACCCCGCGGCGAGGGGGTTCTACAGCGGCGATCACCACATCCACGGCGCCGGCTGCTCGCACTACACCGTGCCGACCCAGGGCGTCACCCCGCGTGACATGTTCCTGCAGGTCAAGGGGGAGGCCTTGAACGTCGGCTGCGTCCTCACGTGGGGGCCGTGCTTCGACCACCAGCGGCAGTTCTTCGCGCCTTCCGCCCACGGCCTGAGCGAGCCCTTCACGGTGCTCAAGTACGACATCGAGGTCAGCGGCTTCGGCTCCGCGGCGCTCGGCCACGTCTGCCTCCTCCGGCTTCGCGATCCGGCGTACCCGGGCTCGGACGGGACGAAGACGAAAGGCTGGCCGACGTGGACCGTGCCCGTCCTCCGCTGGTGCAAGGAGCAGGGCGGCGTCACGGGCTACCCGCACTCGGCCATGCCGGTGAGCCCGAAGGCTTGCGCGCGGCG
This sequence comes from Planctomycetota bacterium, assembly GCA_016209535.1. Taxonomy (GTDB): domain Bacteria; phylum Planctomycetota; class UBA8108; order UBA8108; family SXIK01; genus JACQVW01. The sequence continues at coordinate 5,153 of JACQVW010000197.1, forward strand.
CCTCCTCGCGAAGCTCGACTCGAGCGCCGACGGCCGCCTCGATGCCGGCGAGGCGGCCCGCGGCCTCCTGCCGCACGCCTTCGGAGCCATCGACGCGGACGGGGATGGCGCGGCCTCGGAGCGCGAGCTCGAGGCGAGCTGCGACCGCGCCGCGGACGAGCTGCCGAACCTCGCGGTGCCGGAGATGAACGGCCAGGGCGCCATGGAGGTCTTCGTGAGCGTGCCGGCGGGCGTCTGCGACTTCATCAGCGCCATGGACACGGCCCGCATCGGCGAATGGAACACCTGGTATCACCTGCTCGACTGCGGCTTCCCCCTCAAGGTGAGCGGCGAGACCGACTTCCCCTGCATGAGCAGCCGCCGGGTGGGGCAGGGGCGAGTCTACGTGCAGCTCGGCCCGGTGGACCGGGTCGACTTCGACGCCTGGTGCGAAGGCCTCGCGCGGGGCCGCTCGTATGTCTCCGACGGCTTCGCGCACGCGCTCCGCTTCGTCGTGAACGGCGTCGCGCCGGGCTCCGGGAGGGTCGAGCTGGCGGAGCCCGGGAATCTGGTCGTCGAGGCCGAGGTGGCCTTCGCGGAGGAGACGCCCGTCGCGGTGGCCCACGGGACCCTGGAGCCTGCTGCGGGCCGGCGCCTGACCGGCGACACCGTCCAGCTTCACGCGCCGCGCAGCGAGGAGCGCGTGCGGGGAGGCGAGAGGCTCGTCGAGGTGGTCTGGTGCGGCCGCGTGGCCGCCTCGGCGAGGGTCCCGGCCGACGCCAGGCCGCACGCCCTGCGCTTCGAGGTCCCCGCGCCGCGGAGCGGCTGGCTCGCTCTGCGCCAGTTCCCGCAGCTCCACACGAATCCGGTGGACGTCATCGTGGGCGGGAAGCCCATCCGCGCCTCGCGGAGGAGCGCGCGGTGGTGCGCCGAGGCGGTCGAGCTCCTCTGGGAGAGCCGCCACCGCTTCATCGCCGAGCCCGAGCGCGAGGAGGCCCGGCGCGCGTACGACCGCGCGGTCGAGACCTACCGCCGCATCGCGGCGGAGTGCCCGGAAGACTCGTGACGGCCCTCAGCGAGCCGCGCCTCCCGTCGGCCCGTGCCCGTGGCAGTCCGTGCACGGCTGTTTCCCGCCCCCGTAGAGGCCGTCGCGGGCCTTGTGCCGCCAGTGGAGGAAGCCCTTGGTGAGGTCCGCGCCCCGAGCGGGGCCGTGGTCGCACGCGCGGCAGGTGCCCTCGACGGCCCGCAGGGCCGCCGGCGCGAGGGGCGTCTTCTCCCGGATCGGCAACCCGACCTCCGGCGGGTGGCCGCGGGGGTCGTGGCAGCCCCAGCACCCCGCGCCCGCGCTGAGGTGCGGGCCCGTCAAGGCGTCGGCGTCCTTCCCGGGGTGGCACGATGCGCAGCGCGCCGGAGACTCGGCGGCCCGAGCGGCGAGGCCGGGGCTGCGGGCGCGCGCGGCGCCCCCGCACGAGCAGGTCGCGGCAGCGACCAGGGCCAGCCAGGCCGTTCTCCAGGCCGCCTCACACATCACACGGCGAGCCCTCCGGGCAGCCGAGGTACCTGGGGGATGGGTCGAGCGCGCAGGCCGTGGGCCCCGGCGTGCCCAGGAAGAGGACCCGCAGGAGGTGGACGGCGTCGGAGACCAGGATCCGCCCGTCCTCGTCCGCGTCGAGGGCCTCTGGGCAGGCTGCGTCCGCGGCCACGAAGAGGGCGATGAGGACCTTGACCGCGTCCGAGACGTCCAGCTCGCCGTCGCGGTTCGCATCTCCGGGCGTCACACGCCTGCGACCCTCTCCCGAGAGGTGGATGGCGATCTCCGGCTGCGCGGGCGCATCGGTGTCGAGCCGGAGGTACGCCTCGGCCTTTCGCTCGCCCGCGGGCTCGAAGGTGACTTCCAGGATCGTCATCGTCCTCGGCTCGAGCGTCACGGACGGGGCGCCGGACCACCGGAGGCGGAAGGCGTCCGCTCCCTGGCCCTCGATCCGCGGCTCGCCCACGGTGAGCGGGGTTCCCCCCGTGTTCGTGAGCAGGATCGACCGCCTCGCGCTCGCGCCCACCTCGATGACGTCGAAGTGCACCATGCTGGCCGAGAGCGAGAACGGACCGAAGCCTCCGAGGCCCGACAGGAGCACCGTGCTCACGGGCTGCCCCGGATCCGCCGAGACCGCCTCGAGCCACGCGAGCGATCGGTAGAAGTACCCGGGGTTCGATCCCACGTACTCGACGGTGCAGGACGCCGCCTCGCCGGGCTCCAGGGGGAGCGGGTAGCGGTGCGGGGCATCGAAGGAGAAGACCGAGGAGTTGACCAGGGCGAATCGCAGGCCAACGAGCGTCTGGCGGACGGGGCTCGCGTTCCGCACCTTGAGCTCGAGCAGGACTCGCTGGCCCAAGGCCACGCTCCCGAAGTCGAGGGCGGGAGGGTCGAAGACGAAGCTCCTCGAGGCCGGCGGGGTCTCCGGCTGTCCCGTGACCACCTCGTCGCGCGTCGCGCTCGTGGGGTCGATCCCGCGCTCTCCCACGAGGCCCGGGTGATAGCCCACCTCGCCGCCGGGGCGCGGCGTGAGGATCTCCACGCTGCTCGGCACGCCGTCCCCGTCCGAGTCCAGGGCCCCCGCCGCATCGATCGCCGCCTGGATCCCGGGCTTTCCCCCGTGCATGTAGGCGTGGATCATCTCGCGGTAGGCGTTCCCGGGATCGTCCCAGGAGAAGCCGGTCCTCGGGTGGCAGAGCCTGCACGACGAGCCCGTCGCTCGCCCCACGCGCTCGGGGAGGGTCGAGGCGGGGTAGCGGGTCTGCCAGTACTGCAGGTACTCCGGCTTGGCGCCGAGGGGGACCGCGAAGAGCGCCTGGAGCGCGAGCCAGGGAAGGCACCGAGAAGCGATTCTCACGGAAGTATCTCCTTTCCTCTCCTGAATATCCTGAACACCTCCATGCCGACCCCACGATCTCAGCACGCGGGCGCCGGGAGCGCAGTGACCCGGGTCACGCGGGGCCGGAGCCCGGTTACTGCCCCGCCTCCACCGCGCACCCCGGCAGCGCCGCCCGCAGCGCCTCGATCCCCTGCGCCGTGAGCCGCGTCCCGGCCACGTGGAGCTCCTTGAGGCCCGTGAGCTTCGCGAGGTGCTCGACCGCGACGTCGGTGATCGCGGTCCCGTCGAGCCACAGCTTCTCGAGCTTTCCGAGGCCCGCGAGGCGGGCGGCGCCGGCGTCCGTGACGGCGGTCGCGCCGAGGTGGAGGCCCTTGAGCCCGGCGAGCCTCGCCAGGTGCTCGAGGCCGCGGTCGGTGACCTTGTTCCCCCGGAGCCCGAGGTACTCGAGCCGCCCCATGCGCTTCAGGTGGACGAGGCCGGCGTCGGTGACCCGCGTCTCGCCGATCGGAAGGAGCTTGAGGCTCGAGATGCGGCTCAGGTGCGCGAGCCCCTCGTCGCCGATCCGGGTCCTGTAGAGGTTCAGCCACTCGAGCTTCTCGAGGGCCGCGAGGTGCCCGGCGCCCGCGTCGCCCACGGACGTCTCCTCGAGCGAGAGGTCGGTCAGGTCCTCGAGCTCCCCGATGAGCCGGAGCGCCTCGTCCGGGACATCGCGGCGGTTCAACACGACCTCCACGATCCGGCCGTCCTTCCGGAAGACGCGCCCCCCGAGATCCTCGACCCGCTTCGCCGCGCGCTCGGGGTCGCCCCGGGGGCGCGCCGGCTCCACGGCCAGGCGCCGCGTGCCGCGGAAGCCCTCGAGGGCCCTCGCGAGGCGCTCCCGGGCCGAGGCGGCCTCGAGCTCGAGCGCCTCCTTCGAGAGCTTCGAGAGGTCCCGAGCCTCCCCGGGGTCGGCCTCGACGTCGAAGAACCGCCCGTCGCCGTACAGCTTGAAGCGCTGGGTGCGCGCCGACTCGACGCCCGCCGGGCCGCCGTCGCGCGAGAACCAGGAGTAGGACCACTCGCGAGGCTGCCCCCTCTCGCCGCGGAGCTGTGGGAGGAAGCTCCGCCCGTCGAGCGCGAGGCCCTCCGGGGCCGGGACGCCCGCGGCCTCGAGCAGCGTCGGGAAGAAGTCCGTCGAGTCGACGAGGTCGCTCGAGACCCGCCCGGCCGGCACGGTGCCGGGCCAGCTCGCGATCAGGGGGACGTGCGTGCCGGCGCCGGTCGTCTCGCCCTTGCCGCCCCGGACCTCGCGGCCGCCGAGGCGCGAGACGATCGCTTTCCCGGTGCCGTTGTCGCCGGTGAAGATGACGAGGGTCTTCTCGCGCAGGCCGAGCTCGCCGAGCGTCGCGAGGACCCTGCCCACGACCGCGTCGGCGTAGGCGACCATGTCGGGGAAATGCCGCCGGTCGCTCTGCCCCTCGGCGCCGCGCGCCTTCGGGTCCCAGCCGGCGCTGACCGGCGTGGGCTCGAAGGGCGCGTGGGTGAGGATCATGGGGCAGTAGACGAGGAAGGGCTTGTCCCGGTGCCTCCGGACGTGCCTCCGGACGTGCCTCCGGATGAAGTCGCAGGCGAAGGAGGCGATGAGGTCCGGGCCGTACTCGCCCCCCGAGTGCTCGATGACGCGGCCGTCCCGCTCGAGGACCGGGTTCGCATAGCGGCGCCGCCTCGTCGTGAGCTGCCAGAGGAGGTGCTCGTCGAACCCGAAGCGGCGGGGGGCGTCGGGCCCGCCGGCGAGCTGCCACTTGCCCGCGACGCACGTGCGGTAGCCCGCGCTCCGCAGGATCTGCGCGAAGGTCACGGCGCCCGGGTCGAGGTGGGCGAAGCGGACGTAGTTGCGCTGGTTGTAGAGCCCCGTCATGAGCTGGACGCGCGTCGGCGTGCAGAGCGGCTGGGAGTAGCAGTGCCGGAAGAGCACGCCCTCGCGCGCCAGGCGGTCGAGGTTGGGGGTCGCGTACGACTCTCCGCCGTTCGCCCTCACGCACTCGTAGCCGAAGTCATCGGCCAGGAAGAGGACGATGTTGGGCCGCACGGGACCTTCGCCGCCGCCGGAGGGGACAGGGGCCGGGGCCGCGAGGGCGGCGCCCGCGGCGAGCGAGGCCGCCAGGAGCGAGGCCGCCACGAACGATGCTGGAGCGAGCGGCGAGCGCGCGGCGGTCACCATGGTGCCCGGCTGGGCCTCACGCCAGCTTCCACCCCTCGCGGTACTCCCGGCGGATGATGCGGTCGGCCTCGGGAGCGTTCGCGGCGCGCAGCGTCACGGGGTCCCACTCGAGCTTCTTCCCGACGCGGTAGGCCACGTTCCCGAGGTGGTTCGACTCGGTGAGCCAGCCGGAGTACTGGAAGTCGCAGGTGGTGGGCTCCCCCGTCTTGCACGCGTGGATCCACTCGGCGTGGTGCCCGCGCGACTTGGGGATGGTGGGCTCGGGCCGCCGGAACCCCTCGAGCTCCTTCTCCGGGAGGAGCACGTGCTTCGAGTAGTCCGAGAGGATCATGCCCTTCGTGCCCACGAAGAGGGCTCCGTCGCCCCACTTCGGGATCCGGCCCTCCCTCCAGAGGTCCGGCTTCTCCGTGCCCTGGTACCACGTGACCTTCACCGCGGGCAGGTCGCCCCGCGGGCCGAACTCGTAGGCGGCGCGCATCGAGGCCGGGGCGATCTCCGGGTGGGGCGGCGGCCCCGAGCCCTCGATCGTCAGCGGGTGAGTGAGCTTCAGAGCCCAGAAGGGCAGGTCATTCCAGTGGCTCCCGAGGTCGCTCATGGTGCCGCTGCCGAAGTCCCACCAGCGGTACCACTTCGGCCCCGGCACGTACACCGAGTGGAACGGACGGAACGGAGCGGGCCCGAGCCAGAGGTCCCAGTGGAGGCCCGGCGGCACGGGCGCGGAGTCCTTCGGCCGCTCCAGCACGCTGACGATGTCGCCGTGCTTGCGCGCCTCCTCCTCGCTCGAGTGCCGGCCCCACGCGCGCGAAACCCACACGTGCGCCTCGCGCACCCCTCCGATCGCCCCCGACTGGACGAGCTCGACCACGCGGCGGTAGTTGTCCTCGGCGTGGATCTGGATGCCCATCTGCGTGGCCACCTTGGCCTTCGCGGCGGCCTCGCGGATCACGCGGGCCTCCCAGACCGAGTGCGTGAGCGGCTTCTCGCAGTAGACGTGCTTGCCGAGCTGGAGCGCGGGCAGCGTGGCGAAGGCGTGCGTGTGCTCGCAGGTGCTCACGACGACCGCGTCCATCTCGCCCGCGTGGTCGTAGAGCCTGCGGAAGTCCGTGGCCTTCCGGGCCCTCGGGTGCTGCTTGGCCGCCGACTCGAGGTTCTGCTCCGAGACGTCGCAGAGGGCGACGATGCTCTCCGAGGAGACCGACCCCATGTTGCCTCCCCCGCGGCCGCCGCAGCCGATGACGGCAATCCTCAGCCGCTCGTTCGGCTCGCGGACGTACCCGATCGACGGCGCGGCGATCGCCGCGCCGGCGGCCAGCGCCGCTCGGCGCAAGAAGTCACGCCGGGTGTGCCTCCGACAGGGGCAGGGGCAGGGACAGGGGCTCGGCTCGGTGGGGCGGGGTCTCTTGGCCATGGCTTCCTCCTTGGGCCCGCGATTGTCGCGCAAGGCGCGCGGGAACTCAAACGAGGAAGCGGGCCAGCGGGCCTACTCGGCGCCCTCTCGCTGCCAAGAAACTCACTTCTCCTGGCGGCGGAACGCGGGCCCGAAGATGCCGACGAGGAACGCGAAGAGGCCGATGAGGCCCACGACGATCCCCACGGGCAGGAGCACCACGGTGACTCCAAGGCCCACGCCCACCGCCATGAGCACGATGCCTCCGGCGACGGCTCCCACCCGGGCCGTGAACCGCTCGAAGAGGTGCACGACCCCCTTCGAGAGCGATTCCTCCGGCTCGGATCCCGCCGCGACCTGCTTCGGATCGACTTGCATGGCGACCTCCTTTCCGAGAGACGGCGTGGTTCAAGACCGGGTAACACC
>JACQVW010000201.1 GCA_016209535.1 Planctomycetota bacterium
CCACCCTGGACGCCGCCTTGCGACGAGCGTCTTCAAGGGAGACGTTGTAAGCTTCCAGCTCGCTCTCCCAGGACGCGATCCCGTGCACATCACGCTTCTCCGAGACGACCTCGAGCGCCTCCTCTCGGCCGCGGCTTCCGCCGCCGGGCCCGCAGGACCCGCCGGACCCGGCGGCCGCCCCGCGGACCTCGAGGCTCTGCGCGCGAGCCTGCGCGATCCGGACCTCGAGCGGCTCGCCGAGGCCGGCAGGGTCCTGGACCTCGAGCTGTGCCGGCGCCTCGCGCTCCTCCTCAAGTGGGACTGGGAGCGCCTCGTCGCCACGCAAGGTGGCGACGGCGGCGCCGAGAAGGGCGCGCCCTTGCGCGCCCCGTACCCTCTGGAGCTCGCCCGCGGCCTCAAGGGACGCTTCCGTCCCGACGGCGTCCGGCTCCACGAGGCGCTCGAGGAGCACGGAGCCAGGCTCGCGGAGCAAGGCTATGACCTCTGGCGCCTCCAGGGCCTCGTCGACGAGATCCTCCACGTCGACCTGCACTTCGCGGCGAACGACGGCCCGGAGCTCGCCGCATTCGCCGTCCGGGAAGCCGCCCGGAGACGGGTCCTCCAGGGTGCGAGCTCCGGCGAGCAGGACCGGTACTGGCGCGCGCACTCGAGCTGGCTCGCGCTCGAGGACAGGCTCGCGGAGGACCTCCTCTTCCTCGAAGAACGGCGCCTCGAGAACGCCCACGTCCACCACCTCTGGCTCCAGGCCTTCGGCGATGCCTACCTGGAGCTCGAGAGGGAATCGGTGCGCCTCGAGAGCGCGGAGCGCCGGCTCAACCTCTTGAAGGCCGATCCGGCGCTCGATGAGGACGGCCTCGAGAGGATGGTCGCGGAGATCGAGGCGCGGCGGCGGCGGGAGCTCGAGGACCTCTCGCTCGAGGCGAGCCTCGCATCGGTCACGAGGCAGCCGCGAGGCGAGGGATCCCTGAGCGCCGAGGAGGTGAGCGCGTTCCGGGCCGAGTCGAAGCGCCTGCTGCGGGAGATCTGGCTCCTGATCCACCCGGACAAGCTGGCGCGGCACCCCGGCGCGGAGAAGCTGACGCCGGCGCAGCGGGATCACCTCCAGGGGCTCTGGGTGCAGCTCATGGCGGTGGGGCGGGACGAGCTGGGCTTCTCGAAGGGCCAGATGGGCTACAGCTACAGGTCTCACGAGGTGCTCCACGACATCCTCCACACGGCGAGGGAGATCCTCGCCAACGCGGGGTGCGACCTCGAGACGCGCAAGCTCCCGGCGGGAGTGACGCTCGACGAGCAGGTTCGCTGGCTGGAGGACCGCGCCTGCCGTCTCGAGGGCGAGATCGATGAGGTCAAGGCCCAGCTCCGGGTGCTCCTCGAGGATCCGGGGCTCAAGGACAAGCTCCTCCTCCTCGAGAGCCCGCCGCGCGAGCAGGAGCGGATCGCGAAGGAGATGCGGGAGCGCGCGCAAGGCTACCGCGAGCGCGCCGAGGAGCTCGAGCGCGAGATCGAGGCGGTCCTCGCCACGAGGAGCCCACGATGATCCCATGGGATGACCTTCGCTCCCTGGCCGCGGCGCGTCTGGGCCGCTCCGGCGCCGGCGTCGTGGAGGTCCTGCGCGTGTGGCTGGAGCTCGATCCGGACGCCGAGCTCGCCGGGGCCTTCGCGGCGCCGCTCCCGGGCAAGGAGGCGCTGCGGTCGGCGCTGGAGGGCGTCCAGGACGGACCGGCGGCCGAGGGAGAGAGGCTCCTGAGGGAAGCTGCGCTCGCCGGCCATGGCCGCTCCCTGCTCGCCCGGCACGTGCTCCTCGCGCTCTGCCGGGACCGGCGGCATCCCGCGTGCGCGGCGGCGGTCGCGGCCGGGATCGACGTCGAACTGCTGCGCCGGCGCCTCGAGGATGGAATGCGGCCGCCAGCCGGCGTCCTCGCGCGCCACGGCCTCGCCGTGGAGGGTGAGGTGGGCCTGCTCTCCCGGTTCGGGCGCGACCTCCTGGCCCTGGCCAAGGAGGGGCGGTTCGACGCTCTCTGCGACCGCCCGCGGGAGATCGAGCGCCTGGAGGGAGTCCTCCTGCGCCAGGGCAAGGGCAACGCGGCGCTGACGGGGCCGGCGGGAGTCGGCAAGACGGCGCTCGTCGAGCTCTTCGCCCGCAAGCTGGCGCGCGGAGAGCTCTCGCCCCTCCTGCGCATGAACGGCCTCTTCGAGCTGAGCATGGGCAGGCTCGTCGCGGGCACCCGCTACCGCGGGGACTTCGAGGAGCGCCTCGAGAAGGTCCTGGACTTGCTGCGGTCGCTCGAGCCCGTCATCGCCTTCATCGACGAGATGCACCTGATCTGGGGCGCCGGCAGGGCCGAGGACGTCATCACCGACGCCGCGAACCTGCTCAAGCCCGTCCTGGCCAGGGAGAAGATCCGCGTGATCGGCGCCACCACTTCGGAGGAGTACGCTCGCTACATAGCGCGCGACGAGGCGCTCGCGCGGCGCTTCCAGGAGCTGCGCCTCGAGGAGCCCGATCCCGAGCAGACGCTCGCCATGGCGAAGGCGCAGGCCCGAGCGCTCGGGGGTGCGCACGGGGTGGCGATCGGCGACGAGCACGTGCGCGCGGCGATCGAGCTCAGCGACGCCCACATGCCCAGCCGGCGGCAGCCGGACAAGAGCGTCGACCTCCTCGACAGCGCCGCGGTGCACGCGCGCCGCGCGGGGCGTGCGGAGCTTGCGAGGGCCGACCTGGGCGCCGCGCTGGGGGAGCTCACCGGGAGCTCCGCCCCGGAGGACCGGGCCGATCCCCAGGCCCGCACGCGCGGGCTCAAGGACGCCATCCGCCGTCGCATCGTCGGACAGGACCACGTCGTGGACCGCGTCGTGGACATCCTCCACTACCGGCGACAGGGGCTGGGAGACCCCAAGCGCTGCCTGGCAGCGTTCCTCTTCGCGGGGAGCACCGGGGTCGGGAAGACCGAGCTCGCTCGCGTGCTCGCCGAAGAGGGCTTCGGCAGCCGCAACAGGCTCCTCGAGATCGATCTGGCGGACTGCTCGCAGCCGGGACGGGTGAACGCTCTCCTCGGCTCGCCGCCAGGGTACAGCGGCAGCGACCGGGACGGCAGGCTCGTGTCGTGGCTCCGCAGCCACGGCTCCGGCGTCGTCCTCTTCGATGAGCTCGAGAAGGCTCACCCGGAGGTCCAGGACCACCTGCTCGCGCTTCTCGACACCGGCCGCCTCGCGACCCCTCGAGGGGAGACCCTCGACGCGAGAGGCTGCGCCGTGGTCTTCACCACCAACGCCCTCACGACTCGAGCCTCCGGATGCCAGCAGGTCGGATTCCACGCCCGCACGAGCGAGCGGGACGTCGCGGACCTCCTCGCGGAGAGCTTCCCCCGGGAGCTGCTGGGCCGCCTCGACGAGTCGTTCCTCTTCCGGGCGCTCTCCGAGACTGACCTGCGCCGGATCCTCGGCCTACGGCTCGACGAGGAGCTCGAGAAGCTCGAGGCGTCCGGCATCGCCGTGTCCTTCGAGCGCGAGCGGGCCCTCGATCACGTGCTCGCCGGCGGAGGCCCCTTCGAGGACGGCGCGCGCCGGATCCCCAGGCTCCTGCGCGACCGCTTCTCGATCCCCCTCTCGAGCGCCTGGATCGAGCTCGCCGGCCAGGCTGGCGACGCGCTGCTCCTCGACGAGGCCTTTTACGCAGGCGGCGGGCCGAAGCTGCTGCCGGGAGGCGCGCGGTGAGGGAAGACGCGAGTCACCGCGAGCTCCTTCCGTACAGGCGGGATACGTCGGCTCTCAGCCGCTCCCTGGCCGAGATCGCCGGGGGGCTCTCCCGGAGGGCACCGACCTTCGTGCACTCGCTGCGGGAGGACCTCGGCCCGTTGCACGGTGCGGCCGCGAGCGGCGATGGGAAGGTGCTCTTCCTGTTCGGCGGCAAGGTCGCCGCGGCCGTGGACCTCGAGACGGGGAAGCGCCGTGCCACCTTCCTGGGCCACCGCGAGGCGATCCTCTCGCTCTCGGCGGCGGGGTCGCTCGTCGCTACCGGCGGCGCCGATGGCACCCTGCGCCTGTGGGACGCGAGGTCCGGCGAGTGCCGGAAGACGCTCAAGCCGGGACTCACCCCGTCCTCGCTGCACCTCTCGGGCGACGGACGCTGGCTTGCCGCAGGCTTCGAGAACGGCTCGGTGTGGATCTGGCAGCTCGGCGGACAGGGCCCGCCGCGGAAGGCGCTCCAGGGCAAGGGGCCCGTGCGCTGCGTTCGCTTCCTGGACGCCGGGGCGCGGCTCCTGGTCCTCGCGGGCGACGGGCGGGTGGACCTGTGGGACCTCGCGCGCTGCGCTCGGGTGGGCGCCTTCGAGGCGGCCGGCTCGCGCCTGGCCTGCATCGACGTGAGCGATGA
>JACQVW010000220.1 GCA_016209535.1 Planctomycetota bacterium
GCCCAGCAGCGGGACGTCCACGCCCTGGCCTGGCACCCGGGAGGGGCCCTGCTCGCGGCGGGCGGCATCGACTCGAGCGTGGTCCTCTGGGATGTCCCGGCTCGCCGGGAGGTGCGGCGCTGGACGGCCCACCCCTACGGCGTCCGGGCGCTCGCGTTCGGCCCCGAGGGGGAGTGGATCGCGTCGGCAGGGTGGAACGAGCCTCCCACGGTCCGGGACATGGCCGCGGGCGAGCGGCTGCTCTCGCTGAAATTCCCCTTTAGCCCCGACGGCCGCTGGTTGGCCTGCGGCACCGAAGGCGGCTCGGTCCTGGCTTTCGACCTCGAGACGCTCCGGCAAGAGCTCGCGAAGGTGCGGCTCGGCTGGTAGGAGCGCCGGGCGCGGTTCCCGAGACGCCCCCACGGGCTCGACGCCCCTTCCCCTTCGTGCTCGTCCTCACCCGCAGGAGGTACATCTTCGGCGACGAGCTGTCGTACCCCGACGCCCGCCGCGTCCTCGAGGCCCTCGTGGAGAGCGAGGACCGCATGCTCCCGAGGTCCCGCGTCCACGAGCTTCTCCATCGCCACCGCACCGCTGGCGACCTCACGCGCCTGCGAGACTCTCTCATCGCCGCGGGGCGGATCGAGGCCTATCTCGAGGGCGGGGAGCGTGGGAGGAGGGTGGAGTGGTGGTGCGTGAGGTGAGCCCGCTTCGCTGTCAGGTCTGGACGAGCTCGGCTCTCCGCCGGTAACATAGGAGCATGTCCAAGATAGACTCCCTCCTCGAGGAAGCACGGGCCCTTTCGAATGCCGAGCGCCGCCAGCTCGCGGAGAAGCTGCTCCTGCAGGCGAACAAGGAAGCCGAGGGGGAGGAATCCGCGGCTGGCGAGCGCGGTCTCGCCGCCTGGACGGAATCCACGCGCTCCGAGGACTGGTCCCCGTTCTATCCGAGCAAGCTGCGATAGGCGGGAGGCTGAGCGCTCGTGAAGCGTGGCGAAATCTGGTGGGCCGAGCTGGCTGGCGACGCTGGTTTTCGACCGGTCGTGATCGTATCTCGATCGGCAGGCTCGGCGCGTCGCTCCAATGTCACCGTGGCGGAGATCACTCGAGTCGTTCGGTCGCTGCCCTGCGAGGTACCCCTGTACGTCGCGGATGGAATGCCGGCCGATTGCGTGATCAATACCGACAACCTGCACACCATTCCGAAGGACCGACTGCGCGAGCGGATCCTGTCGGTTCCTGAGGATCGGACGTTCGCGCTGGATCAGGCTCTACGTCATTCGCTGGATCTTGAATGACCTTGCTGGGCGGAAAAGAGCTCGGCCAGGTCAGAGCGAAGGTTACGGAAGTTCTCGCCCCGCGCGGGCGCCGCTCCACATGCGTCGGGGTCCCACACTTTTGTCGTGGGCACGACAAAAGTGTGGGGCAGCCGGAATTCCTGGATCGAATAGACGATGGATGAGGGCTCGCGCGGTTTGCGTGTTCCTGCAGTCGGCGATTCAGAGTGGCTTGCGCGAGAAGGCGCCCCCTCAGTCCTTCCGGCTTGTGATTTGCCCCCTGCCCACTATGCTGGCGCTTGCGCCAGAGGCCCCGGACCCGAGTCATGAAACCGTATCCGCTGAGCATCCACACGTTTGAGAAACTGATCCGCGATGGATGTCTTTACGTCGACAAGACGGCCAAGATCCACCGGCTGGTCTCCGGTCCCAGCGGAGCCTTCTTCCTCTCGCGCCCGCGTCGCTTCGGCAAGTCGCTCCTCCTCTCCACGTTCAAGGCGATCTTCCTCGGGGAGCGGGATCTCTTCCAGGGGCTCGCCATCGACAAGCTTCCTTATGACTGGAAGACGTACCCCGTCATTCACCTGGACCTCGCGCCCAAGGAAATCTCCAAGGCTTCGGATCTCCGCGAGTATCTCTCGAATGAGACAGGCCGCCTCGCCCGAGAGCATGGTCTCAAGCTTGAGACCAGCGCCCACGACGAGAGATTCCTGGAGCTGATCCGCCGGCTCCAGGAAGCCAAAGGCAAGGTCGTGGTCCTCATCGACGAATACGACAAGCCGATCCTTGGGAATATCGAGAACGCTGGGCTGGTGAAGGAGATCCAGCGGATCCTCAAGGCGTTTTACTCCGTTCTCAAGTCCGCGGACTCCTACCTGCGCTTCGTGTTCCTGACCGGGGTGAGCAGATTCTCGAAGGTCTCCGTGTTCTCGGATCTGAACAACCTCAGGGATCTCTCCATGGACGCCGCGTACGCGGATCTTCTGGGCTACACGGAGGAGGAGCTGGAGCGCCATTTCGGGGAGGCCATCCGCGTCTTTTCGGCGAAGAGTCCATGCACCTACAAAGAGATGCTGGAAAAGATCCGGGCCTGGTACAACGGCTACCGGTTCTCGCGGGAGCCAACGACGGTTTACAATCCCGTCTCCATCATGTCACTACTCGAGACGCACGAGTTCCGGAATTACTGGTTCGAGACGGGGACGCCGGCGTTTCTCATCAACCTGATCAAGACGACGGACTACGATCTCCGTCGTGTGGAGAATCTGCGAGCCGATGAGCTTGCCTTTTCCGCCTACGATGTGGAACGACTCTCGGTGGAGCCGCTTCTCTTTCAAACGGGGTACATGACCATCCGGGATTACGACTCAAGGAGGAACCTTTACACGCTGGGATATCCCAACGGAGAGGTCCGGAACGCTTTCCTCGCGTACCTGGTCGATGCCTACACGCCCGTTCGGAAGGAGGAGGCGACCGCCCAGATCGTGCGCCTCGAGGACGCCGTGGAGGCCGGCGACGTGGACGCATTCATGAAGGAGCTGCGCGTCTTCTTCGCCGGGATCCCCTACGACCTCCAGCTCAAGCACGAGAAGTACTACCAGACGATCTTCTACCTCGTGTTCGCGCTCCTCGGGATCCGCGTGCATGCCGAGGAGCACACCAGCGCGGGGCGGATCGACGCCGTCGCGGAGACGGCGAAGCGGGTCTTCGTCTTCGAATTCAAGCTCCAAGGGACCGCGGCGGAGGCCTTGGCCCAGATCCGGGACAAGAAATATCACGAGAAGTACCTGGGGAGCGGGAAGGAGATCACGCTCGTGGGCGCAGCATTCGACGAGACGACGCGGAACATCGGGGAGTGGGTGGCGGCGGAGGGGAAGTGAGGGACCCCGCCTTGCGACAAGGCTACACTGCAGAGTCCCGATGCTCCCTCGAGCGTCGGGCGCAACGCCCGGCCCTCAGAACCCCTTCCCCTTCGTCGTCGTCTTCACCCGGAGCAGGTACATGTCCGCGGTGATGTAGAGCGTGCTCCCGTCGTCGCCCCAGGCGCAGTTGGCGGTGGCCTCGCCGGTGGCGATCGTGCCGAGGTGGGTGCCGTCCGGCGCGAAAATGCACACGCCGCCGGGGCCTGTGGCGAAGAGGTTCCCGTCCACGTCCACCTTGAGGCCGTCGGGGACGCCCTTCTTCCCCGCCTGGACCCACGCCGTCGAGTCGAAGAAGGTGCGGCTCGGGCCGAGGGTGCCGTCCTCCTTCACCTCGAAGGCGTACCAGACGGCCTTCCTGCCGTCGGAGTTCGCCACGTAGAGCGTCTTCTCGTCGGGCGAGAGCGCGATCCCGTTCGGGGCCTGGACCTCCTTCGTGAGGAGCGTGAGCTCGCCCTTGGCAGTGACGCGGTAGACGCCCTGGAAGTCGAGCTCCTTCGCGGGGTCCCCCATGCCCTTCTCGAGGCCGTACGGCGGGTCGGTGAAGTAGAGGTCGCCGTTCGAGCGGTAGGCGAGGTCGTTCGGGCTGTTCAGGCGCTTCCCGTCGTGGCGGTCGGCGAGGGTCGTGAAGGTCTTCCCGTCCTTCTCCCGCCTCGCCACGCGCCGGTCGCCGTGCTGGCAGAGGACGAGGCGCCCCTCGGCGTCCACGGCGAGGCCGTTCGAGCCGGGCTCGCCCCCGCGCTTCGCCTCGCCCGTGTACCCGCTCGGCTTGAGGAAGACGCTGAGCCCCTCGCCTTCCTTCCAGCGGAGCACGTGGTTCCGCGGCACGTCGCTGAAGACGAGGAAGCCGCCGTCCTTGACCCACGCGGGCCCCTCGGACCACTCGAAGCCCTCGGCGAGCTTCTCGATCCGGGCGTCCAGCGGGATGAGCTTGTCGAGGCGCGGGTCGGCCCGTTCGATCGAGCCCACGACGGGGTACATCCTCTTCGTGGTCGAGTAGCAGCCGGAGAGGACGGCGCCGAGGAGGACGAGCGGCGCGGCCGGGAGCACGAGGAGGTGGTAGCGGCGGTGGAAGCGGTGCTTCGGTGGGGTGTCGCTCATGGGGCCTGAGGGTAGGGAGGCGAGGTGCGCGAGTCAAGGAGGGCGGGGGCGCCGGGGGGGCGAGAAAGGGCATCGCCGCTTGGCGCGCGCTGGCTCCAGGCGTCCGATCACGCGACGGACTGCCGGCCCCGAGGGATGGCTTGGCTTTCCGGCTTCTTCCTTCCGTGGCACCCACCCAGGGGTTCACTTCAAACGACTCCGGAGGGCTTCCTTGTCGGCCCGGTCGGCCTCCTTCCTGAACCGGATGTACCTGCGGCGAATGACCTCGACCAAGGA
>JACQVW010000207.1 GCA_016209535.1 Planctomycetota bacterium
GGACCTCGAGACCCAGAACGACGTCGAGGCGCTCCTGCGCGGCGAGAGCATCGAGAAGCCCGTGGACGAGCACACGGTCTTCCGAGACCTCGAGCGGAAGAGCGAGGCGGTCTTCAGCTTCCTCGTCATGGCGGGGTACCTGAGGGCAGACGAGCTGGTCCGGGTCGAGGAGGCTGGGCCCGAGTGGTGGAGGCTGAGCGTCCCCAACAGAGAAGTCGCGACGGTGTACAAAGGCCTCTTCCGGGACTGGCTCACGACGAGCGTGGGGGGCGAGACGCGCCAGCGCGCCCTCTGCCGGGCCATCCTCGCGGGCGATGCGCCCGCGGTGGAGGAGCACCTCGGCGCCATCCTCGAGCGCACGCTCTCCTACCATGACACCGCGGGCCGGGTCAAGGAGGTCGTCTACCACGCCTTCGTCGCGGGGCTCCTCGTGGCCTTGGACTCGACCCACCAGGTGCGATCGAACCGCGAGTCGGGCCTCGGGCGCTGCGACGTCCTGATCACGCCGCGGAAGGCGGGAGAGCCAGGCGTCGCCCTCGAGCTCAAGGTCCGCAAGTCATCGGAGACCATGAAGCGCGCGCTCGCGGCCGCGCTCGAGCAGGTGCGCCGGAAGAAGTACGCCTCCGAGCTCCGCGCGGCCGGCGCCAAGCCCGTCGTCGAGCTGGCCGCCGTGTTCGACAGAAAGGGCGTGCGGGTCGCAAGGGGCGCGTGAAATGCCGGGATCCCGTCCGGACCACACGGCACGCCGCTCTCTTCGCCGCATGGGCTAACCTCCGCTTCGAGTCTCGGCAGCGTAGGATACGCCCGGGCGGCGGCGGGCTCATGCAGCCTCACCGAAAGGATACGCTCCCCGGCCTTCCTCTCGCGAGATCCTGCCTCCCGGAGCGAGCGGCGCAAGCCGGACTCACGGACAGGACGCCGAGCACTCCGGGAGGGCGTCCTCGTGGGGGTCGCTGCCGCATGATCCCGGCGGCGGCCAGGCGAGCACGCAGCCGCCGAGGAAGAGCCAGTTGAGGAGGTACACGGGGTCTGCGATGTCGAGCTTGCCGTCGTCCTGCGAATCGGCGGCGTCGGGGCAGGCCGGGGAGGCGCCGCCGAGGAACAGATAGTTCAAGCTGCCTACGGCGTCGCTCAAGTTCACCTTCCCGTCGCCGTTCGAGTCGCCGCGGCTGAAGCTGGGCGGCGCGGCAGGCTCGCCTACCGTGAGCTCGAAGGTCATGTCACCTCCTTGGGGGTTCTGGCCGCAGATCTTTCCGGCCCACTTGAGCTGGTGCTTCCCTGCGGAGAGCGGCTTCAGCATGAGCCAGTAGCCGTCGGCGACGGCCGTCCGCAGGCAGATGGACTCGGGGATGAAGAGGTTGTTCGCGGGCAAGATGACCTCGAAGCAGGACGACTGCTCCCGGTGGTCGCCGAGGCCGCGGATCGCCTGGCCGTCGAGCTCGCAGGAGAGCTCGCAGACCGCGTTCATATAATCCTCGACTTGCCGCCGCCAGAACTCGCAGTCCTCGGGCTCCCCGGGCCCGGCGCCGCCCACGGCGTTCGAGAGCGGGAAGAAGATCTCCCTCCCGGCCGGTACGGTGCACGCCCTCTGGAAGCTCCCGGATATGTCCGTGCCCGCCAGGAAGAAGACGGGACCGCCTTGGCCGAGGCCGCAGCGCGCGCCCGTGAAGTCCCGGACGGGGTTCGCCGTGCTCTCGATCCCGAGAATCCATCTCCACCACTCCGCCCCCCACTCCATGAGGGTTTTCCCGTGGACCTCGGCGTGGGGAGGGTAGACGAGGTCCGCGACGTCCACGGCCTGGCCGCGCGCGGCGGGAGCGCAGAGGGCCGCGATCACGACCTGGACGAGCGGTGCCGCGAAAGCTCGCGGCCGGCAAGCCCCGCCGCCTCGCCGCCGCTCCCACAGCCTCGTCGCACTCGCCTCTCCGCGCAGCATGCGCCTATCCTCCTTGAACGATGACTGCGGGGAACGCCCCCGGATCGCACACCATGGAACTCCTCCGGGAACCGACAGTCAAGCGCGAATGGCGCCGCCAGGCGTCGCTGCCGGCGCCACCCGAAAAACGACCTACCCGAGCGAGCGGGGCACGAGCCCGGCCGTCTTGCCCGCGGCGAGAGAGCGGGCGTAGAATCGAAGTCCGCGTTCTCAAGAGGGTCGGGGGCGTCCGCGAGCCCGCCGAAGCCTCCGTCCGGCGGCGGGATTCCAGCCTCATGGGTCTTCCACGAAACGGTATTCTCTTCCTCGGCCTCTGCCTGTCCGCGGTGCTTCCAGGCTGCTACGCCGGGACCGCCGGGGTGGTCCTGGGAGTCCTCTCGTCCTCGCGCGGGGGGGACGGAAACACTCCGCCGGTCGTGAGCGACCTCCAGGTCTCGGGGCTCAGGACCTCGCCCGCGGCCATCAGCTTCGTCCTCCACGATGCCGAGTCCGACCCCGTCGATGCGCAGATATCCTTCACCGCCGCCGACGCCAGCGGGAGTCCCTTCCTCGTCGGCCCCGACCCTTCCCTCAAGCGACTGGCCGCATCGCCGCGTGGCACTCGCCACGAGAAGCTGTGGGACTTCACCTCGCAGGTGGGCGGCGGCTTCAAGGAGGGCTTGAGCGTCTCGGTGTCCATCGCGGGCGGCTCGAGCTCCTCCATCGCCCTCGCCGGCCTCGGCAACGACCCCCCGCGGATCGAACGCGTCGCCCCCCCCACAGGCGACGAGACCGTGGGCCTCGCCGACGTCGCTCTGGTCGTCCGGGACTCCTCGGGAGACCTCGCGTCGATCGCCGTCGAGTACCGTGCGGTCGGGGACGACTCATGGCGCCTCGCCGCTCCGGTCCGCGACCCCATGGTGGACTGTCGCGGATGCCTCCCCGGGGACTCCCTGGCGAGGCATCCCGGCGATCTGGCCCGCTGCCCGAGCTGTTTCGCGTTCCGGGAGGTCAAGGCCCTCAAGACGGGGACGCCGCTCATCTTCGTCTGGGATGCGGTGCGAGACCTGGGCCGGACCGAGCTCGAGGTCGAGCTTCGCGTGACTCCCTTCGACGGCGTCGCGTTCGGCGACCCGGCGGTCTCCCCCCTCTTCCGGCTCGACAACAACGACCCTCCCACCATCGAGATCCTCGACGTCGCCGGCCCCGACCGGTCCTTCGAGGTCCCCGTGAGCTACGTCGTCCGCGACGAGGAGGGAGACCGGGTCAACGTGGTCCTCCAGTGGGCCCTGGAGAACCAGGAGTTCCCTCCCCCCCCGGCAGGGATCGAGGACCCGGACTTCCTGCTGGAGCTCGCCCGCAGCGAGGAGGCCCGGTTCGTCGAGCTCCGGGGCCGGCACCACTTGCTCTCGGAGGCGCCGCTCGTCCTCGAAGGCGTCCTCGACGATTCCTCGAGGCTCGAGCCCGACGAGATCCGGGAGATCGACTTCGTGCGCCGCGGACTCTTTGCCCGGCCGGCGCCGCTGGACGGCGAGCCGCCGCCAGCGCCGACTCCACGGGATGCGGGCGCGTTCCTGCTCGGGCGGGAGATCCGCCTCATCGATCCCTCGGGCAGTGTTGCGACGCGACGGATCGCCGCCTTCGATCCCGCGACCTCCGTGGCGAAGCTCTCCGAGCCTCTCCCGCTGCGGCCTGCGCCCGGGACCCGCTACGAGCTACGGGCGAATCCGGATCTCGCCTCCGTATCCACCACTCCGGGAGGCCTGGTGCACGTGTTCCTCTGGGACTCCTTCCGCGACCTCCTGGGGGCCGGGAGCAGCGTCACCGCCAGGGTGAAGCTGCGGGCCGTGGCCGCCGACCCCGAGCTGGGAAGGGAGTCTCCGCCCGTCTTCGTCGAGGCCGGGAACCAGCTCCTCGCCCAGGTCCAGGAGCTCAGGACGAGCCAGGACGCGCGTGCCGTGGCCGCGGTGGACCTCAACGCGGACGGACGGGCGGACGTCGTGGTCGGCGAGGGTCGCTCGCGCGAGCTGAGCCTCTTCTACCACCAGTCGGCGGCCTTCGGTTTCCCTCCGGAGCCGGGCCAACGGCTTCCCCTGGGCGCAGACCCGCTGGCCTTGGCGCCCGGCGACTTCAATGGCGACGGCCGCCGCGACCTCCTGGTGCTGGCCATGGAAGGCTCGCTCCGCGCCGAGACGAGCAGGGCCCTCGTCTACCTTCAGGCCGCGGACGGCCGCGGCCTCGAGCCGAGCCCTGCCCGGGTCATTCCCCTGGCGGGCACTCGGCCCGTGGCCGCCGCCGCCGGGAAGCTGGACGAGGACGACCTGGATGACGTGGTCATCGCCGTGAGCGTGGAGACAGTCCCTGACAAGCTCCTCATCTTCCTTCAGGCGCCGGGCCAGGGGATCAAGGACGTGCCCGGCCTCGAGCTCGAGGCCGCCGACATCCTGCGCGAGGTGGTGCTGGGAGACCTGGACGGGGACGCACGCGCCGACGACATCGCCGCTGGCGCCTGGGAGTTCGGCGCCGGCGACGAGCGGCGGGGGACCGTGAGCATCTTTCTCCAGGAGGCCGCGCCCGCTGGTCCGTCGCGGTGGAGGCGTTCCGACATGACCGCCAGCGACAGCCCGCGGTTCCTCGCCATCGGCGACCTCGATGGCCAGGCCCCGGACGACCTGGTGGTCCTCAACGAGCACTCGCGCACCGCGGAGGCCTACGCCCGGGGCGCGGCGGTTGAGGGCGCGGGAGAGGCCGAAGGTTGGGCGGCCCCCGTCGCGATCGCCGCCCTGCGGACGGGGCCGAGCCCCGCGGCGCTCGTCGTCGGCGACTTCAACCGCGACCGCCGCGCCGACGTCCTCGCCGCCGACCGGGGCTCGAGAGCCCTATCCGCGTACCTCAACCGCGGCGCGGGGAGCCTTTCCCCGGATGCCGCCCTGGACATCCCCACGGGAGAGCAGCCCCTGGCCGCGCGGTCGGCCGACTTCAACCTCGACGGCCGCGAGGACCTGGTGGTGCTCCTCGGCTCCGGGACGAGGGTCTACTACCAGAGCCATCCGGGGGCCCTGTTGCAAGACCTGGCCCAGCGGCTGAAGACCGAGAGGCAACCCCGGTCCGCCGCCGTAGGCGACGTGAACGGCGACGGCCGGGCGGACATCGCGGTGGTCAGCCAGGGCTCGGGGACGGTGGGGATCCATGAACAAAGCGAGGTGGGTACGCTGCCGGAGAGCCCCGGCCAGACGATCTCCACCTGGAGGACGCCCATGGCTGTCAGCCTCGGCGACGTGGACGGCGACGGCCTCCTCGACGTCGTCGTCGCCGGCGAGGACGGCGAAGACGGCGAGGGCGCGGGAGGCTTCCGCGTCTACTCGCATGCACCCGGAGGGCCGTACCGGGAAGGGGCCGTCCTCGCCGTGACAGGCACCGCCGCCGACGTGGCCGTCGGCGACGTCGACGCCGACGGGGCCAGCGAGGTGCTCCTTCTGCGGACCTCTCGCGTCCAGGGGGTCCTCGGGGTCTACGACCGAAGCCCCGGGGGAGGGCTCGAGCTCCGACAGGAGACGAGCGTGGAGGTCGAGCCCGCGACGAACCCCTTCGCGTTCTCGCGGGTGCTTGGCGTCGACGACCTCGACGGCGACGGCCGCCACGACGCCGTCGTCCTGCGCAGCACGACGTCCGGCTCCGCGCTCGTCTACAGGCAGGAGGGCTGGGGGCTCGAGCTCTGGCGGTCCCTGCCCACGGATCCTTACCCCAGGGCGCTCGCCCTCGGCGATCTCGACGGCGACGGCCTGAGCGATCTGGCCGTGGTCGATGTGTCGCTCGATGTCAGGGTCTTCCTGCGAGAGGCCGGCGGCGCACCGGGGCCCTCCAGGCGCACCTCGCTCCGCACCTTCCTTCCCAACCTGGCCGTCGCCATCGGCGATATCAACGGCGACGGCCTGGCGGACGTGCTCGCATCGACGAGCATCGGCCAGCACCTCCGCTTCTTCCTCGGGACCGAGGAGGGAGACCTGGGGATCAGGTTCCAGGGGGATACGTCCTTCCCGCACCAGAGCTGGCAGCTCGAGGGCGGGGCGCTCTCCCTCGTCTTGAGCGACGTGAACGGCGATGGCCGCGGCGACCTCCTGGCCGCACTTCCCGAGAACGACGCGATGCTGCTGATCCTCGCCCGGTGAGCGCCGGGCGAGCGCTCACGGGCTTGCCCTCGGCGGTTATCCCTTCACCCGCGCCACCAGGCCCGGGTGCGCCTCGAGGGCCGCCTGCACCTCCGCCGCAGTCGGAGTCGAAGCCACCGCCGAACCTCTTCTGTGACCTTCCGCCTGGCGTCGCCGCAACGGTCCGCGTCGACGATGCCCTTGCTCACCCGAACAGGCACGCGAAGGGGTGCCTCTCCAGGAGCTCGCGCCGGCAGAGCTCTGGGGAGAACTGCCGTAGCCGGAAGAGTGCCCGGATCTGCTTGGCCTTGTTGGCGAGGGTGCTCTTGGGGATGCCGGTCAGGTAGCTCAGCTGGTCGCCCGTTAGGTGCGGGCGCTGCGTAGGGTCAAAGAGGAAGTTGATGCTCCCGACGGCGTAGATCACGGCGCCAGCCCAGATCCGCAAGTCCCCCCGGTCCAGCGGCGAGGGGCGCCTGCGCGCAAGCTTCCCCACGAGCTTGCGGCAGAGCTTGGCGTACTCCCCGTCGAGGTGCTCCGCGCAGAACGGGTCCGTGAGCTTGAAGATCTCCTGGGCCTCGTGCCGGAGCCGCCTTGGGATACGAAGGCTGGTTTCGCTCATCGAGATCCTCCTGTCCTGATCAGGACCACCTCGTCCGATCCAGGAGCTTCATGAAGTTTCGGGCGTGGTTCAAAAACCGCGATTGCGCGGTCTAGGGACGAACTCATGCCACCTCTCCACCGACGGAGGGAACCTCTCCACGCGGCATTGTCCACCGCCGAGCTCCCCTCTTGTCAAGCAGCTTCTCCCGGGGCGCAAGCCTCTTGGGTCCGCTGGCAGCCGACGTCCTGGCAGCCGACGCCTCACGGGCCGCGGAGGGCGAAGGATAGAGCTGCCAAACTTGCCGAGCGCAGCCGCGACACCTTCCCTGGCCTCGGGTACCATCGCGGACATGAGCAAGCGCGCCGGGGGGAGAAAGGTGGCCTCGGTGGCGGGGCTCGGCGCGATGCTGGTCCTGGCCGTGGGGGCGGTTTGCTGGCAGGACTTCGCGGTGCACTACCACCGCTACCGGCTGGGGCGCGAGCCGGAGCACCTCCTCGCGATCGTGGGGCGGCCGGAGGGCACGGCCGAGAGGAAAGCGGTCCGGAGGCACTTCCGGAGTCGCCCGCGGCCCATGCCGGAACCTGGTCGCGAAGGGAGACCGACGGGAGAGCTCGATGCGGCCGACCTCCCTCCCGAGCTCAGAATCGGGGTGGAGGCTGACACCTGGAAGGACCTTCTCACCATCGCAAAGCCTACCCTGGCGTCGAACGAGGGCGACCTTGTCTGGATCCACGAGGACGCCATGGGTCAGCCGGTCTTCACCCTCGACCGGGCATACCGTGTCAAAGCCCAGGGCAACAAGACGCAGTGGGTCCTGTTCGACAACGAGGAGAGGCTCCACCCGCACATGGAAGTGCGGGAATTCGCCAAGTGCGTCGTGACCTTGTCGGACGAGAAGCCGGACCACGACCACGGGCCAGGAGACTACGCGGTCGTCCTTGCTGAGGACCCCGGGACAGGGGTCCTCTATGAGATCGGGTGGCAACAGGACTGGCAGGGAACGGCTCACTCCTTCGAGGGGCGCCGTCTCTACCTTCTGAAGGACCGGCAGCGGGGTTGGAGGTTCATCGGGGAGGGTCCAGCGGAGACCGGCTCCTCCTGGCACTCCATCTCGCACGCGGTCGATGTCCGCTGCGAGGTCGAATGGACGCACCGGACCGAGGCGCCAGTGCGCCTGCGGTTCCTGGAGGTCCGGTCCTACTGGAATGGGGAGGGGGCCCAGGTGATCGAGAGGACCACGTATCGCGACGGGGTCCTCGAAGGTGAGACCCCTGCGCGGCTCCAGGAGATCGCGTGGGAGTACCTGATCGCCGAGGAAGGTGACACGGTGGACCGGATCGCTTCCCGGCTGGCGCGCGGGACGGACGACGAGGAGCTCTCGGAGCTCACGTGGCGGATCTGCCTCCTGGAGATGAACCCGGATCTTCCCGAAGGACCGATGCCCGCCGGGACCCGGCTGTGGGTGCCTTCCGAGACAGGGCAGAGGGAATGGGGAGAGCGCCTGCGGAGATCGAAGAAGGGGCGTGGTTCAAGAACCGCGA
>JACQVW010000237.1 GCA_016209535.1 Planctomycetota bacterium
GCGTCCACCTCAACATCGAGAACATCTTCTTCAACGGCTACCTCCTGAGCCCGCGGGACATGGTGGAGTTCGTGGACGGCTTCGGGAGCCCCAACCTCCACGTCCACTTCGACACCGGCAACATCATGCCCTTCCAGTTCCCCGAGCACTGGATCCCGATCCTGGGCAAGCGGATCCGCAACATCCACTTCAAGGAGTACTCGAAGCGAGGCACAGACTTCTCGCTCGAGAGCTTCCGCCCGCTCCTCGACGGCACGACGAGCTGGCCGCGGGTCCTGGAGGCGCTCGACGAGGTCGGCTACCGGGGGCACCTCACCTTCGAGTACTTCCACCCCTTCCAGCACTACCCCGAGGCGCTGATCCACCAGGCTTCCGACGCGCTGGACCGCATGCTGGGCCGCCCCGGGAAGGCCTGAGACGCCCGAGGATTCGGAGAAGCCCTGGAGGCTCGGAGCCAACGTGCTCGGCAAGCTCCTCTACCACCTGGCGCCGGTCCGCCGCGGCACGGTGCTCTCGAACCTGCGGCGCGTCTTCGGCGAGGAGGCGCCCGCGGAGCGCATCGAGCGGCTCGCCCAGGCGAGCTACGAGCACCTCGCGAGGAGCGCCGCGGAGTGGCTGAGGGTGCGCTGGCTCTCCGAGGCGCGGCGCAGGGCCATGGCTCGCGTCGAGAACCTCGGAGCCCTCCGCGCGGCTCTCGACGGCGGCAGGGGCGCGCTGATCCTCACGGGCCACCTGGGGAACTGGGAGATCGCTCCGCTCCTCATGAGGGCGAGCTTCCGCGAGCGCGGGCCGTGGTGCCACGTGCTCCGCCGCCCCATCCGCCCGAGGTGGCTCGAGCGGCTCCTCGTGGGTCGCTTCCGGGACCACGGCTTCGGCGTGCTGCCCAAGGCCGAGTCGCTCCCCGAGATCCTGCGCCTCCTGCGCGCCGGCCGCGCCGTCGCCTTCGTCATGGACCAGCACGCGTCGCGGAGGGACGGCGTCACGGTGGAGCTCTTCGGCCACCCCGCGACCGTCTTCCGCAGCCTCGCGGTCGTCGCCTTGAGGACCGGAGCCCCCGTGATGCCGTTCGCCTCCTGGCGCGATCCCGACGGGACGCACGTGCTGCGGTTCGAGGAGGAGGTTCCGCCGGTCCGGGAGGCAACCTTCGCGGGGAGCGTGGAGGCCTCGACGCAGGCTTACATGAGGGTCCTCGAGAGGCTCATCCTGGCCCACCCCGAGCAGTGGCTCTGGATGCACCGGCTCTGGAAGGGGCCACGGCCTGAGCGGCGCGGCCGCCCCGCGGAGACCGTCCCATGAATTCCTCGCCGCCATGGAGAAACGCCGTGCCTCGCCACCCGGCACGGCCCGGTTCCGGCCGATCGAGCCCGCCTCGCCGCCTCGAGTTGCGCCGCGAGCCGGGGTCGGGCACGGGGGTTGCGCGTCGTGACCTGGGGACTGGGCGCGGAGAGGATTTCAAGGGAGGGTGCCATGTTCCGTAGGCTCGCAGGGGTCATCGTCATAGGGGTCGGTCTCGCCGGTCTCGCCGGTCTCGCCGGCTGCAAGTCGGACTCAGGGAGCGGCCCAGGGAGCGACCTCGGCGGCCCGCAGGACGACGTCCCGGGTGCCGAGGAGCCCCCCGCCCCTCCCGAGCCCGAGGACCCGCCGCCGGCGGAGCCCGATCCCGATCCGGCTCCGGAGCCCACCCCCGAGCCGTCTCCCGCCTGCGAGACGCTGCCGGCGCCCGCGGGCGCCGTCGTGCGCGCGGGCCCCCAGGACGCGGACCGCCTCCGATCGATCGTGATGGGCGCCGCGACCGGGACGACGATCCTCCTCGAGGACGGCACGTATGCTCTCGACGGGGGCGACGCCTCGCACCGCCTCCACTTCGGGACGCCCGGCGTGACGCTCCGCTCGGCGAGCGGGGACCCGCACAAGGTCGTCCTCGACGGCGGCTGGGTGACCGCGGAGATCATCTACATCGACGCCTCGAACGTCACCATCGCCGATGTCACGGTCACGAAGGCTTACAACCACCTGGTCCACGTGGTCGCCGGCGGCTCCTCCCACACGACGGGGACGCGCGTCCACGACTGCCGCTTGATCGACCCGGGCCAGCAGGCGGTGAAGATCAACAACGATCCGAACCGGCCGTACTTCGCCGATGACGGGGAGGTCTCCTGCACGAGAATCGAGCTCACCGCCGAGGGCCGCCCCCACGTGCGCGGCTGCTACACGGGGGGCATCGACGCCCACAGGGCGAAGGGCTGGCGCGTGCGCGGCAACACCATCGCCGGCTTCTGGTGCGCGGCGGGCCTCTCGGAGCACGGGGTCCACTTCTGGACCGGGAGCCGCGACACGGTCGTCGAGGCGAACACGATCGTGAACTGCGCGCGAGGCATCGGCTTCGGGCTCGGCTCGAGCACCCCCGGACGCACCTACCCCGACGCGGGCTGCCCGGGGGCGGAGGCCGGGGCACAGGCCATGGGGCACTACGGCGGGATCATCCGCAACAACGTCGTCGTGGCCGACGACCCGGCGCTCTTCGCGAGCGCCGCGGGGTTCGACGCGGGGATCAGCCTCGAGAAGGCCTGCGGGACGCAGGTGCTTCACAACACGGTCGCCTCGAGCGAGGCGCCGTTCGCCTCGATCGAGTACCGCTTCGCGGGGACCAGCGTCACGGTCCTCAACAACCTCATGACCCATGCCCTGCGGGCGAGGGACGGGGCCGCGGCGGTCCTCGGGGGCAACGTGGAAGGTGCTCCGCTTGAGGTCTTCGCCGACGCCGCGGCCCGGGACCTCCACCTGGCGCCGGACGCGGTGCAGGCCATCGACCGCGGCGTCGCGGTGGCCGAGGGCCTCTGCGACCAGGACGTCGACGGCGAGCCTCGCGGGACGGCCAGGGACGTCGGTGCGGACGAGGCGCGGTGAAGCGGACGAGGCGCGCCGATGGCGGCGATCACGTCGACCTCGGGCCGCGAGAGCTCGAGCGCCTGCATGCGGTAGTCCTGGAAGGACTCCCAGGCGATGGGCACCCACTGCCGGACGATCCAGTTCTCGA
>JACQVW010000210.1 GCA_016209535.1 Planctomycetota bacterium
CCCGTGAAGGGCCCGTGGAGAAAGACCCGAGCCCCGCGGATCGACCTCGAGGCGGCCTGGCTCGAGCACGTGGGCGACGTGCGCTGCGATCTCCTGAAGGTGGACATCGAGGGCTCCGAGCGGGATCTCGTGCGGGCGGAGCGGGCCTTCCTCCGCCGGGTGGACCGGATCGTCCTCGAGTGGCACACGTGGATCGTATCTCACGCGGAGCTCGAGGCGGCGCTCTCCGAGCAGGTCTTCGCGCTCGAGGAGGTGCTCGAGGAGCGGGAGACGACGGGGATCGCGCTCTACGGGCGGAGAGGGTAGGTCGCTGACGCCGCGCCGCGTGCGAGAGGCGGCCTCAAGTCTCCGCAACCTCCAGGCGGCGGCAACTCATTACGCCCGGCGCCAGTCCGTCAGGCCGCGAGATGGAGGACATCAGAAACCCCGGCCCCGCCGTTTCCCGGCCACGCCCGCCCGCCTCCGGCTATAATCGCCCTCCCAGTCATGGACCTCCCGCCTCCGGCCACTGCCGCCCTCCTCCTCCTCGGGTCCTACCTTCTCGGCTCGGTGCCCTTCGCGTTCCTCCTGGGCCTCGCCCGGGGCGTGGACATCCGGAAGGTCGGGAGCGGCAACATCGGCGCGACGAACCTCTCGCGAGCCCTCGGGCGCCGCTGGGGCGCCGCCGCCTTCGCCCTCGACTTCGCGAAGGGCCTCCTCCCCGCCCTCGCGGCCGCGAGCCTCGAGCGGGGCGGGCTCGCCTCCCTCGGCACGGCGGGGCTCGTCCCGGCCCTGGCCGGGCTCGCGGCCATCCTGGGCCACGTGTTCCCGGTCTACCTGAGGTTCCGGGGCGGGAAAGGCGTCGCGACCACCTTCGGCGTCATGGCCGGGCTCTCCTGGCTCTCCACCCTCGCCGCGGGCGCCGTCTGGGGGGTCCTCTACCTCGCCACGAGGACGGTCTCGGTCGCCTCCATCGCGGCCGCGCTCGCCCTGCCCGCCGCCGTGGCGGTCGTGGAGCGGAGCCGGGGGGCCGGGTACGCGATCGTCCTGGGCTTCGCGTCGGCCATGTCGGTCCTCGTCATCGTCCGGCACCGCGCCAACATCGCCCGGCTCCTCCGCGGCGAGGAGCTCAAGTTCTCCTCGAGGAGGTGAGGGATGGAAACCGGAGGGATGGAGACCGCGCCGGTGCTCGTCCTGGGCGACGGAGGCTGGGGGACCTCCCTCGCCATGGTCCTCCACCATGCGGGCCGCAGCGTGCGCCTGTGGAGCCACGACGCGGCCTACGCCCGTTCCGTGCAGGAGACCCGCCGGAACCCGCGGTTCCTCCCGGGCGTCGAGCTGCCCCGCGGGATCGAGGTCGGCGCGGACATCGAGGCCCTCGCCCGCGGCGCCCGCTGCGTCCTGTCGGTGGTCCCCACGCAGCTCCTCCGCGCGGTCCTCACGGCGCTCCGGGGCGCGCTGCCGGGCGACGCCCTCTACGTCTCCTGCTCGAAGGGCTTCGAGCGCGGGACCCTCGTGCTCCCCTCGCGCATCCTCGCGGCCCTCCTCCCGCGGGCGCGGATCGCGGTCCTCAGCGGCCCGAGCCACGCCGAGGAGGTCTCCCGCGGCCTGCCGACCACCGTCGTCGCGGCGTCGTCCGATCCGGAGGGCGCCCGGGAGGTGCAGCGGCTCCTCGCGACGCCGCGCTTCCGCATCTACCGGAGCGGGGACCCCCTCGGCGTGGAGGTGGGCGGCGCCGCGAAGAACGTGATCGCCCTGGCCGCGGGGATCTCCGACGGCCTCGCCTTCGGCGACAACGCCCGCTCGGGCCTCATCACCCGCGGCCTGCGCGAGGTCACGCGGCTCGGGATGGCCCTCGGGGCCCGGGAGGAGACCTTCGCCGGCCTCTCGGGCCTCGGGGACCTGGTTGCGACCTGCACCAGCCGCCACTCCCGCAACCACGAGGTGGGGACGCGGATCGCGGCGGGCGAGAGCCTCGAGCGGATCGTCGGCGGCATGCAGAAGGTCGCCGAGGGCGTCGAGACTACCCGGTCCGTCTGCGAGCTCGGCCGCAAGCTCTCGGTGGACCTCCCCATCGCCGCCGAGGTCCACCGCGTCCTCTTCGAGGGCAAGGCGCCGCGGGAGGCCGTCGAGGACCTCATGGGCCGGGAATCGAAGGACGAGCGGGCCTGAGCGGCCCGTAACGAGCCCACGCTGAAAGCCGGGGGGCGTCCCTGCCGATAGCTTCGATCAAGGCCACGGAGAGACTCTCCCAGGCAGTCCTGACGCGACGAACGGTTCCCCCCGAGGGCGCATAGGCGATGACAGACCGAAAGACGATCCTTGTCGTGGATGACATCCCGCTCATGCGCACCATCCTGGGGAAGTACGTCAAGGGGATCGGCATCAAGATCCTCACCGAGGAGCTAGGCGTCGGCGGCGTGGAGATCATCGAGGCGTCCAACGGCAGGGTCGCCCTCGATCGGCTCCGGGAGCGGGAGGTCGACCTCATATTCCTCGACCTCATGATGCCCGAGATGGACGGCCTCGCCTTCCTCAAGCACAAGCAGGAGGATCCCAAGCTGAGCGGGATCCCCGTGATCGTCTGCAGCGCCCTGGGCGAGAAGGAGACCGTGAACAAGGCCCGCGAGCTCGGGGCCATGGGGTACATCGTGAAGCCCTTCACCCTCAAGGCCGTCGAGGAGAAGTTCCGGGAGGTCATGGCGGTCCTGCAGCGCTGAGCGGGCCACCCGCGGCGGGCCCCATCTCCGGGGGCGTGGTTCAAGAACCGCGATTACGCGGTTCAGAACCACGCCTGTACTCTCCCCCCTCTGTCCCCCGAAGGGGAAGACGGGACCTGTTCCTTGCTGGAGACTTGCGGCGAAGACCAGCATGGCGTGGTTCAAGACCGGGTGTTAC
>JACQVW010000211.1 GCA_016209535.1 Planctomycetota bacterium
AGGTACGTGAGCGTGAAGCTCGCGTCGGAGATGTTCATGCGGCCATCGGCGTTGGAGTCGCCGCGGATGAACCGCGGGCCTTGGCCCTCGACGCGCGGCAGGACCGTGAGGTTCACCGTCAGGAGGTCAGGACTCCCCTGGGCTCCCGGCGCTGTGAAGGCGATCTGGCCTGTGTAGACGCCGGGCGCGAGCCCCGCCGGCACGGCGGCGAGGGTCACCTCGGCCGGCGTCGCGCCGGAGGGCGGCGACGCCTCGAGCCACGGGAGGTCGTTCGCGAGCGACCACGGGAGGGCGCCGGGCCCGAGGTTGAGGACCCATCGACTGCTCCCAGTCGTTGGGGAGGCCGTCGCGGTCGAAGTCGGGGAAGACCTGGACCGTGACCTCGTGCGACGCCGTGAGGCCGCTGGGGTCGGTCAGCGTCACGCGCACCGCGTGCGCGCCGGCCGTCTCGAAGCGGTGCTCGTTCCCGCTCGCCTTCCCCGCGAGCGGCTGGCCGCCCACGTGCCACAGGAAAGTCCCCTGGCCGGCCCCCTCCGAGGTCAGCGAGAGGGCGGCGAGATCGACGAGGCTGCCTTCCGGGATCGAGGCCCCGTCCGCCGGGCAGCGGATGAAGACCAGGGGCTGCGCCGGCGTGAGTCGGAACGGCGCCGACAGAGCCTCCGCGGTGTTGAAGCCATCGCTCGCGCGCAGCCGCAGCTTGGCGGCAGCGCTCTTGGGCAGGAAGCCGGGCCGCCACGCGTAGGTCGTGCCCGTGAGGTTCTGGGGGAGGCGGATCCAGGTGGCGCCGCCGTCCGCGGAGTAGTCGAGCGCGAACCGCAGCGAGTCGCCGTCGGGGTCCGAGGCGGCCCAGCTCACCTGCACGGTGGCGCCGGCGCTGAAGGCGCCGCCCGCCGGCGCGACGAATCCGACCGCGGGTGGATTCGGGCTCCGCGAGGCGGACCACAGGACCTGCTCCTCGTGACGGATTTGCACGGTCCGGGCGCCCTCGGGGAAAGGGATGCGGAGCGCGATGAGGGTCGCCCCCGCCTCGCCGCCGTGGGTGTGGAAGCCCACCGCGAACGGCAGGTCGGTGAGCGGCGCCCCGCCGGCGTCGAGCACGACGGCACGGTGGCTGCCCTCGGGCACCGGCGCCGTCGTGGGGTCCCCGGACTCGTCGACGTACGAGCTCGTGACCTGGACCTCGTCCGCCGCGCTCAAGAGGAAGCGCAGGTTGAGCGCCGTCCCCCCCGGCGCGGCGCCGGCCCCGCCGCCATCGCCGTCCGCCCAGTCCTCGTAGAGGTCGGTCAAGAAGGACAGCGCCTCCTTGTGGTCCTCGGGCTCGAGGAAGCTGTTCCAGTTCTCCTTGTCCGGCGCGTAGGACATGCTCGACTTGGCGCGGCGGTCCGACATGAGCCCCCTGTCGATCTTCTCGGGGGCGCCGTCCGTGAGGCGGCGCATCCGGGGGTACTGGATGCCCTTCTGGTCCTCCACCGCCTGGCTGTAGGTCTTGTACTCGCTCGGGGAGCACTGCTCCTTGCCGTCATCGTCCTCGTACTCCGTGCACTCGTCGTAGAGGGAATGCCCGGAGTTGTCCTCGTCGTGGTTCGGGGCGCCGCCGTCGACGAGACCCAGCATGTGGCAGAGCTCCTGGACGATGATGGGAGCCGCCTCACCGGCGAAGTTGAAGCTCACGGCCGTCTTGTCGTAGTCGCCGGGGCTGACCCACGCCTTGCCCGAGGGGTCGGGGTCGTCCTCTTCGTCGACGTACAGCTCGGGGTCGATGAGGGCCATGCCGAACTGCCCGAAGCCGGGCTCGATGAGGCCGTCGACGCGCGAGGTGATGCGCGCGAAGTCGCTTGTAGGCAGGCTCGAGTCGAGGTCGGCCGAGTCTTCCGTGATGAAGGTCGAGCGGATGTCCATCCAGGACTGCGAGCCGTAGAAGGGGCCGAAGTCGGGCTGCGGCATGATGCGGGCCGCATCGATGAGGCTGTCCGCGGCGTTGGCCCAGAACTCCTGCCACGGCGTCGCGCCGTCCTCGGCGAAGACGCCCATGCCGATGAGCGCGAGCTTCTTCTTGATCTCGCGGAAGTTGAGCTCCGAGGCGGGGATCTCCACGTTCAGCACCTCGACGCCGTGGTTCAGCACGACGCACTCGATCGCGGCGAGCTGGGAGAGCGGGAAGAACGCGCCGAAGCCGCTCCGGTTCGACTCGAACTCGCTCACGTACTCGAGGCCCTCGAAGTCCTCGTGGTTGACGTTGGTCCCCGGGTCGCCGACCTCGACCGCGATGGGCTGGTCCCACCAGCGAGCGTAGGCCTTGCCGCCTAGCTGGCGCGTGCCGTCCTTCTTCTTCCAGTAGAGCTTGCCGCCCGTGACCTTGGTGCTGCAGCCCACCGCCTTCAAGTCGACCATCGCCAGCGTCCGCTTGCCCCAGATGAGCCGCAGCCCCTCGACGCCCTGCTGCACGCGGCGGGAGACGAGCTCGAGGTGGCCGACGCCCGAGCAGCGCCGCTACCCCCCGCTCCCCGGCGCCCGGAACAGGGCCGGGTCGGCCGCCTCGAGGGCCTCGAGGGCCTGCACCTCGACGGCGCGGGGGTTGAGCCCGTCGTCGAAGCGCAGGCGGTGCGGGACCATGCGCCCGTTCCACTCGCGCCAGTCCTCGAAGCTCACGGACCTCTCGGCGGGGACCTGGCCCATCTGCCGGCGCAGCTCCTCGGAGGCAAAGAGGAGGGGCGAGCGCAGGCTCGCGGGCCGCAGGCCGCCGGGGGCGGGCTCGAGGAGGAGATCGCCGCGGTAGCCGTCGTCGTAGGAGAAGGCGAGGCGCCGCGCCGCGCCGCCCGCGGCCGCCCCGGGCTCGCGCCCCGGGGCCGGCTCGAAGCGCAGGCGCGGGTCGGCGAGCCCCGCGGGGTCCAGGAGGAGCCGGTACAGCGAGTGCGCGTTGAGCTCGCGGCAGAAGAGGGCGGGGTCGAGCGGCTCGCAGCGGCCGTCGGCGGCCTGGGCCCAGCACGCGCGCCCGTCGAAGGCCAGGACGGCGTCCTCCGGGGCGGGATCACGCTCGCCGGCGGGCCCTTCGGCCGGCAGGCGCTCGATCCGCAGGTACCCCGCGGCGGTCTCCGTCACCTCGATCCGGCGCTCGAGGCCGGCGAGCGGCCCGAAGCCGCGCTCGACGAGCCGTGCCCGCAGCGCCCCGGGCCGAGCGGGAGCGCCCGGCCGGCCGGCGGGCGCGCCGCGGGGCACATCGCCGGGCCGGCCGCCGATGGCGCCGCCGGGTGCGCGCAGGGCGGCCTGCACGCCGCGGAGGACCGGCTCCAGCTCGGTGCTCCTCCGGGCGAGGACCTCGCCGTCGAGAAGCCGCAGGTCGAGGAGGAGCGCACGGGCGGGGGCGTCGCCGGGCACGTCCTCGGCGTCGCCGCCGGCTCCGGAGGCGAGCCGCGCCACGATCGGGATCGGCGCCTCGCGGGTCCCGGCGCAGAGGAGGACTCGCTCGCCGCGGAAGCTCACGGGCTGGGGCGGCACGGGCAAGAGGGAGGAGACGCGCTCGGCGAAGCGCAGGGGCCGCGCAGGGCCCGGCGCCTCGCCGCCGCCTGCGGCGCCGGCGCTCGCGCCACCCGGCGGGGCGCGCACGGCGAAGGTGAGGGCGCCGTCCCAGCCGAAGCTTCCGCGGTGCGGGACGAGGAAGCTCGCTACCTCGCGGTCGCCGGCCCTCCGCCAGGCGAGGGCGGCGCCCCGGATCGCGCCCGCCGTGGGCTCCACCACCGGGGCGCCTCCCGGCGCGTACGAGGCGGCGCCGCCCGCCGAGAGGCGGAGGCCGAGGGGCGACGGCGCGCCGCCAGCCGCGGGCACCTCGGCGAGCTCGAGCGCGTAGTCGTCCTGGGCGGCCTTGGCCCCCGTGAGCCCGCGGCCAGTCCCGACGAGGAGTCGCTCTCCCGACGGGTGCACGTCGAGGAGGACGGCGAAGGCGTCGGTGCTCGAGCCGCGCTCGGGGAAGAGGTGCTCGACCTTCATGCCCGGGAGGGTCACGCGGACGGCGTGCGTGCGGAGGAGCGATGAGCTCGAGGGGTCCGGGCGAGCGCCGGGCTCGAGGGCCGTGAAGTAGACGTGGCGGCCGAGGGGATCGAAGCGCGGCGCGCGGCGCCCGAAGGGCGTCGCGCCGCCAACGCGGAGGGCCGCGGCGCCGGCCTCGACGGGCTGGAGCATGACCGCCGGCGAGGGCCGGCCCTGATAGTAGAGGAAGCCGCGGCCGCCGGGCGCGAGCTCGAGGGACCAGGGGTCCTGCGGCCGCTCCATGCCGTCCGGGTGCCCGCTCCAGAGGACCTCCTCGACCCGGAGCGCATCCCCCGGGGCCGCGAGGGCCGCGCGTGAACCCAGGGCGAGCGCTGCTACAATGGCGCGCATGTCGCACAGTATACGCGGGGCGCTCGCCGGGGGCGGTGCCTGGCTCGCGGCGGCGGTCCTCGCCTCCTGCGCGGCCGAGCCCTTGCCGTCGCCGGGCTGGAGGGAGGCGCCTCCGGAGGTCGTGGCCCTCGCGGCCGCCCGCGGCCCCCTTCGGGCCGGGGCGGCCCGCGTCTCCGCCGATCCGCCCTTCGCCGCGCCCATGGCGGGGTACGTGGGCGCCTCGTGGCTGCGCCTGCGGGAGATGCGCGACCCACTCTTCGCGAGGGCGCTGGTCCTCGAGTGCGGCGACCTGCGCGTCGCGCTCGTCTCGGTGGACCGCGTGCTTCTGCCCCCCGAGCTCCGCGAGGCCGTCGAGCGCCGGGCGGAGCTCCGCGGCGCCGGGATCGACGGGTGGATCGCGGGCGCGACGCACTCGCACACGGCGCCGGGCGGGTTCCTCGCGGCCTGGCCGGCGGAGCTCCTGGGCATGGGGGCCTACGATCCCCTGCTCCTCGATCACCTCGCGGCGTGCGTGGCGCGAGCGGTCGCCGCGGCCGCGGCGGCCCTCGAGCCCGTGACGATCGCGGCGGCGTCGGGGGACGCCGAGGCGGGGCTGAGCTTCAACCGGCGCGACCCCGCAGCCCCGGCAGGCCGCAGGATCGACGTCCTCCGCTTCACGCGCTCCGGGGCGGGCGGCATCCCGGCGAGCCTGGCGCGCCCCGCGCCCGTCGCGCGGCTCGTGAGCTTCGCGGCCCACCCGACCCTGATCCCTTTCTACCTGCGGCGCTCCTCCGGCGACTACCCCGGCGTCCTCTGCCGGGAGCTCGAGCGCTCCGGCGGCGTGGCCCTCTTCGCCGCGGGCCCCTGCGGGGACCTCGCGGCTGGGAGGCCGGAGGACACTCCTGTCGCCGGCTGGGGGCGGCGCGTGGAGCGGATCGGGCGCAAGCTCGCGGCGAGGGCGAACGAGCTCGAGACGAGGGCGACCGCGCTCGAGGCGGGCGCGCCGCGGGCGTTGGGCGAGACGGGCGACGTGCCGCTCGCCTACGTCCGCGCCCGCGTTCGCCTGCCCCCGCGCGAGCCCTGGGGCGTGCCCTTCGCGGGAGCTGCGATCGCGTCCTTCTACC
>JACQVW010000203.1 GCA_016209535.1 Planctomycetota bacterium
CGACAAGGCCCTGGTGGAGGACCTGATCGTCGCCGCCGTGTCCCAGGGCCTGGAGAAGTCGAGGGCCCTCATGCGCCAGGAGATGGAGAAGGTGACGGGGGACCAGGGGCTCGCCGGTCTGCTTCCCGGACTCCTGGGCTGACGGGGTACTCCGATGAGGACCCGAGGACCAGCACCCGGGCCTCGGCGCGCCGGGGCGCGGGGCGCCACGGCGCGGGGATCCCGGAGCTCTGGAGACACACGATGACGCAGCCCTCTCCACCCATGAAGGACCGATCCGCACCGGCCGGCGCCCCGGGCGCCGAGGCCGGCAAGGCGGCAGCTCCCTTCGGCGCCTCGAAGGTCCTCCAGGCCCTCGTCGAGGAGCTGGAGAAGCTCCCCGGGATCGGGAAGAAGACCGCCGAGCGCCTCGCGTACCACGTCCTGCGGGTGCCTGCCGAAGAGGCCATGCGCCTCGCGTACGCCATCCGCGACGTTAAGAAGAGCCTCCGGCACTGCAGGACCTGCTTCCACATCACGGAGAGCGACGAATGCGAGATCTGTGCGGACCCGGGCCGCGACCCCTCGACGATCTGCGTCGTCGAACAGCCGAAGGACGTCTACTCGATCGAGACGAGCGGCTCCTACAAGGGCCGCTACCACGTGCTCCTGGGCGCCTTCGCACCGCTGGAGGGCGTGACGCCCCAGGACCTCACCATCGAGCAGCTCCTCGCCCGCGTGCGCCAGGGGGGCGTGCGGGAGGTCATCCTCGCCACCAACCCGAACTTCGAGGGCGACGGCACCGCCCTCATGATCCGGGAGAAGCTACGGGCCTTCCCGGCGGTGCGCGTCACCCGGATCGCCCGGGGGATCCCGAGCGGGAGCCAGCTCGAGCACGCGTCCCGCAGCATCGTGTCGGATGCCGTCGAGGGGCGCCGTGAGATGGGGGACTGAGATGCTCCGCGCCTGTACCCGAGGCGCGCCGGCCTGCGCCCTGGCGGTCCTCCTGGCCTCCCGGGCGGCGGCGCCGGGCCAGGAGCCGCCGGCGCCGCCGCCGTCCACGGTCGAGGTGACGGAGGTGCACTTCCCCGAGGCCATCGCGCGGAACCTCCCCGGCCGGGGCGCGTGGCTCCCGGCGTACGTGGAGCTCAAGGCGGCGCGGGGTCAGGCCGAGACGGTCGCCATCGAGGCCACCGTCGAGAAGGACCGCGACGTGACCTACCGCGAGACGCTGCGCTTCGAGGTCGCGCCGGGCGCTCCCCGGAGGGCCTGGGTGTACTTCCGGGTCTCGCCCGGCGAGGGGATCCAGACCCTGCGCCTCGAGGCGCGGTCGGCGGCGGGGGCGGTGATCCACCGGGGAGGGCCCTGGCAGGCCTTCGTCGCGTCGCAGGCGGCCCGGCTCTCCATGCTCGTCGTCCTCGAGAAGACGGGCGGCGACATCGAGCCGTGGCCCGGCCAGCTCTCGAGCGCCTCGGGCGCCTCCGACCTCTCCGAGGAAGTGGCGGCGTGCCAGGCCCGCAAGCTGCCGGACTCGGTCCGGGGCTACCACGGGCTCGACATGGTCGTGATCCGCGACCCGGCCGCAGGGTCCCTCGAGCCCGCCCAGCTCGAGGCGCTCCGGTCCTGGGTCTACCTCGGCGGGCGAGTCGTCCTCGCCCCCTCGGGGCGCTCCGGCGAGATCTTCGAGTCCCCGCTCGCGAGGGCCCTCCTCGGCGATGCCCTCGGGGAGCCCCAGGTCGAGCACGGTTTCGTGCCGGGGGACCTCTACTGGATCGACGCGGGCGAGCGCTCGGCGAGCCCTCAGACTCTGGCGTCCCGCCAGGACCTCGAGATCCCCGGGGACATCTCGTACACGCGGCTCGATCCCCTGCGCGCGAGGCCGGCGCGCGAGATCGCGTCGGCCCAGGACGCCGCCCGGGGCGATGAGCCCGGCGAGACGCGGCGCGTCTTCCGGCGGATCTACGGCGAGGTCGGCGTGGGCCGCGGCGGGGTCGGCGTCCTCACGATCGACGACCAGGCGCACCGCACGGCGGGCACGCAGGACTTCCTGAAGGCCCTCTGGTGGAGGATCGTGCGGTTCGGGATCGGCGAGGGCGGGGGGCGGGCCCTCGAGGGGGCCGCACGCACGGTGGTCCCCGAGCTCGCCGAGGCCTTGAAGGAGAAGCGGGACGTGGGCGTGGGGGTCATGGTGGGCCTGATCGGCGGCTACCTCGCCGTGGTCGGCCCGGGGCTCTTCCTCGTCCTCAAGCGGCTCCGGAGGCTCCCCGCGGTGATTTGGGCGGAGCCGCTCCTCGTCGTCGTCTACCTGGCGATCATCTTCGCGACGGCCTACGTCACGAAGGGCGTCCTCACGACGACGCGCCTCCACACGTTCATCTCCCAGCGCGCCGGCGAGTCCCTCGCGCTCCGCGAGAGCTACCTGAGCATCTTCTCCGCGGCGGAGTCGCACTACCGCGTCACGTCGCCGCGGGGCTCGATGCTCTTGCCGCTCTACAAGAACACGGGGGAGGAGCAGCCCGTACGCCTCTCGCGGCAGCCCTCCGGGGAGCTCTCCCTGGCGGACCACAAGCTCGCCCACTGGCAGGAGGGGCACTTCGTGAACGCCGGTGTGGTGGACCTCGGGGGCCCGGGCGTCGAGCTCGACGACCTCCGGGTGACGAACCGGCTCGACCACCGGATCGAGGAGGGCCTCTACCGCTACCAGAACGCCTACCTCCTCGTCCCGGCGCTCGAGCCGGGAGGCAGCGTGGAGGTGAAGCCGGCGCCGGCCGACGAGAAGACCCTGGAGGGCTTCAAGCGGCGCTGGAGGCTCTCGGGGCTCGGCCTCGGCCAGGGAGGGGACAGGCCGCTCTTCGCGGCGTACCTCTCGAGGTCCGAGGAGGACTTCCGCGTGGACGGGAGGACGACCCTCAGGGAGCGGCGCGACCTGTACCTGCTCTACGACTGACGAGAGGACGCGACGGATGGATTCAACGACCCGGGCGGAGGAGTCGACCGCGGCCCTGGCGGCCGGCGAGGGCGCGGCGGAGATCGCCGTCTCGGTCCGGAGCCTCTCGAAGACCTACGGCGACGGGTACGCGGTCCACGACCTCTCCTTCGAGGTGCCGCGGGGCGAGATCTTCGGCTTCATCGGGCCCAACGGCGCCGGGAAGACGACGACCCTGAGGATCCTCGCGACCCTCCTCGAGCCCACGGCGGGCGAGGTCCTCGTCGAGGGGCGTTGCGTGGTGAACGAGACCGAGGAGGTCCGCCGGAGGATCGGCTACATGCCGGACCGCTTCGGCGTCTACGACGGCGTCACCGTCGAGGAGTACCTCGAGTTCTTCGCCGGGGCCTACCGGCTGCCGCGCGGGCGCCGCGCCGCGGTCATCAAGGACGTCCTGGACCTGACGGACCTGGGCGCCCTGCGGGACCGCATGGTCTCCTCCCTGTCCATGGGCATGAAGCAGCGCCTGTGCCTCGCGAAGACCCTCGTCCACGACCCGTCGCTCCTCATCCTCGACGAGCCCGCCTCGGCGCTGGATGCCCGGGCGCGCATCGAGATGCGCGTCCTCCTCAAGGAGCTGCGGCGCATGGGGAAGACGATCATCATCTCGAGCCACATCCTGACCGAGCTCTCGGACCTCTGCACGTCGGTCGCGATCATCGAGAAGGGGGAGCTCGTCGTCTCGGGCAGCATGGACCTCCTCCAGGAGCGGAAGTGGGGCACCGACCGCGTCAAGATCACGCTCCACGAGCCGCGCCCGGGCGTCGAGGAGGCTCTCGTCGAGATCCCGGCGGTGGAGCTGGTCTCCATCGAGGAGAACGTCGTCGTCTTCGACTACGCCGGAGCTCCCGGCGAGTTCTACAAGGTGCTCAAGGCGCTCACGGACCGCGAGGTCCCCGTCGTCTCCGTGGAGCACGACTCGAGGAACCTCGAGAACCTCTTCCTGAGGCTCACGAAGGGCGATGTCCAGTAGCGCGGACGGCCAGAGCAGGGGGGCGCGGCTCGCCGCGAGGCACCTGCCGACCTTCGTCCGGTGGCTGGGGAACTTCGGCTGGCCCATCCTCCTCCGCCAGCTCCGCGCCGACTTCCGGAAGAACCGCTTCTTCTTCAGCCAGTTCGTGTGCCTCGGCGTGCTCGGCGTCACCCTGATCGCCATGATCTCTTACCAGACGTCGGACGAGACGAGGACCGCGACGCAGATCGGGCAGGCGCTCTTCGACTCGTTCTTCATCATCCAGTACCTGATCATCCTGGTGATCTTCCCCGCCTTCAGCGCCACGGCCTTCACCGAGGAGCGGGCGGGGCTCACCATCGACCTCCTCCTGGCCTCGACCTTGAAGCCCGAGGAGATCGTCTGGGGGAAGTTCTTCGCCTCGACGGTGTACTGCCTCGTGTACGTGGTCGCGAGCATCCCGCTCCTCTCGATCTCCTTCCTCTTCGGCGGCGTGGAGCCGCGCGAGGTGCTCGTCGCCTACGGGATCTTGATCGGCCTCACGCTCCTCATCTCCATGGTGGGGGTCTGCATCTCGAGCTGGTACGGGTCGCCTATCCGGAGCACCCTCACGGTCTACGTCCTCGTCTTCCTGGGGCTCGCCGCCTCGTGGTACGCCTTCCGGCGGACCGGCTGGGGCGAGAAGGGCGCCGAGGGAAGGACGCTGATCTCGCTCCTCCTGGACTCGCTCGGCGTGGGGTCCTCGGTGGGGCTGCCGCAGGTCGCGGTCCTTGCGGCGGTGGCCTTCGCGTACCTGTTCCTGATCACCGCGAACCGCGTCCGGCCCTCCTCCGACGACCGCACCTCGCCCCTCCGGGCCCTCACGTTCATCGCGATCCTGGGCTTCCTCCTGGCGAGCGTGGCGAGCCCCCAGGACATCTACCTCTGGCTCACGACCGGCACGGGCGGCGTCTGGGGGCGGGGGCGCGGGCCGGGCTGGCAGCGCGGCCTGGTCCAGCAGGTCTTCGTCCTCGTCCTCCTCGCGGCGGCCATCTTCCCCACGGAGGAGGCGGCGACCTCGCGGAGGAACCGGGCCCGCTTCGGAGCCTGGACGGGGCCGCGGTACCCCCTCAGGATCTTCGCGCCGGGGGCCTTCTGGGGCTTCGCCTACGCCGTGGCGCTCACGGCGCTCTCGTCGGGCGTACTCCTCCTCGGCCTCGGAGCCGGGCGGCAGGACGGCATCGATGGCGCCGCGGTGCAGGCGCTCCTCACGATGCCCTTCTACATCGCGGCCGTCGCCGCCCTGGGCTTCCTCCTCGCCGCCTGCGACTTCACGCCCTTTTACGCGCGGCTCACGGTGTCCTTCGTCCTCGTCATCACGGCGCTCCTGCCCTTCATCTTCATGCTCTCGAAGGAGCGCGAGGAGGTCTGGACGGGCTGGGACGTGCTCTGGCGCGCCTACTACCTCTCGCCGCTGACCCTCTGGCAGTCGCTGGTCGCCGACCCCGCCGAGGACCCATCGCAGTTCCTCCTCTTCGGCGTCCCCGTGGCCGCGGCGGCGCGCTGGATCCTGGGCGGCCTCGGCGCGGCGTTCCTCGCGGCCGGCGTCCTCGCCGCGCGCCGGGCGGGGCATCCGCTCCTGAGGTTTGCGGGTGGGGGCGACGCCCGGGCGCCGCGAGCGGCGCAGCGCGCCTGAGCTGCCGGCGGCGGGCGCGTCATGGGGCGCGCGCCTCGATCTCGACGAGCAAGTCGCCCGCGTTCACCACCTGCCCTTCGCGGACGAGGAGGGCACGGACGCGGCCCTTGAGCTCCGCGCGGACCTCGTTCTCCATCTTCATCGCCTCGAGGGTGAGGAGAGCCTGGCCCTCCTCCACCTCGGCGCCCTGGCGGCAGAGGACGCGGCGGATCACGCCCGGGAGGGTGCTCGCGACCACGAGGCGCTCGGCGCGCCTCGCGGCGGGCTTCGCGACGGAGCGGAGCCGGTCTCGCTCCGACTGGACCTCCGCCGCCACCACGTGCCT
Organism: Planctomycetota bacterium; assembly: GCA_016209535.1. Taxonomy (GTDB): domain Bacteria; phylum Planctomycetota; class UBA8108; order UBA8108; family SXIK01; genus JACQVW01. The sequence continues at coordinate 5,918 of JACQVW010000203.1, forward strand.
GCCGCACGCGAGGCGGAGGCGCGATCTCGGGTTCCCGGCTCCGGCGGCGCCGCCGGGCAGCGCGACGACGGTGACGCGGGCCGCTCCGTCCGTGGCCGCGACCTCCGCGTTCCCCCAGCTCGCCGGCGGCCCGCCGGGGCCCAGAGCCTCGAGGCGGACCTCGCGGCCGTCGACCACGGCCACGGCGCGGCCGCTCCCGTCCTCGGCCCGGAGCTCGACCACGTGCTCCTTCCCCGCGATGGTCACGTGGAGCCTCACGGGAGGTCCCTCCACCTCCCGCGCTGCGCCCAGGGCGACGCGGCGGCAGGCGATGGCGGCGCGGCCGGCGCCGATCCGGGCGATGCCGCCGCGGCCATGGCCGCGGCGGCCGCGGGCCGCGAGCTCGAGCGCGCCCGGGAGATCCAGGCCGCGGCGGCGGCGAGGAGCGGCAGCTCCTCTTCCGGGGGCATCCCCGGGAAGAAGCTCGGCTCCTCGAGGCGCTCCGCGAGGTACTGGCAGTGGTTCCTGGCGGCCCGGAAGCCCTCGTCGGCGAGGAGCGCGAGGCCCAGGGGGACCGTGGTGGCGACTCCGCCCACGACCGTCTCGCGGAGGGCCCCCTCGAGGCGCGCCATGGCTTCGCCCCGCGTCGGACCCCAGGCGATGACCTTCGCGAGGAGGGAGTCGTAGAACGGCGTGACCTCGCTCCCCGCCTCGACGCCGCAGTCGACGCGGACCCACGGCGCGGTGGGTAGCCGGAGGCTCGTGATCCGCCCCGTCGACGGCCGGAAGCCCTCGGCGGGGTCCTCGGCGTTCAGGCGGAGCTCCATCGCCGCGCCGCGCGGCTCGACGAAGTGTCCCGCGAGGCCCCCGCGCCAGCGCGGGAGGCGCTTCCCGCGGGCGATCTCGACCTGCTCGCCGACGAGGTCGACCCCCGAGGTCACCTCCGTCACGGGATGCTCGACCTGGATGCGCGTGTTCATCTCGAGGA
>JACQVW010000204.1 GCA_016209535.1 Planctomycetota bacterium
CGGGCCTTGAGCCGCGCGGCGGGCTCGATCGGCCTCAGAGCTTCCGGAAGAGCGCCCAGAAGAGGTCCTCGGAGGGATAGGGGACGGTGAGCCAGCCGGGCACGAGGCGCAGCGCCTTGCCGGCGAGCCGGCCCCACCAGCTTCCATCGAGCTCGTGGAGGAGCAGGGACCTGGCGTGGGACAGCTTGAGCCACTTGACGAGCCTGCCCCGCGCGACCTCCTCGAGACCGAAGCGGCCCGCGAGGCGTCGCATCTCCTCGGGCGTGAACCACCGGACCACGCTCGGCGGGCTGTACTCGGGCCAGCGCCTCCCCAGGAGCCGCGCGGTCCAGCTCGCGCGGTCCCACGTCTCGATGAGCCAGTGCCCTCCCGGGCGCGTGGCGGCCGCCGCCCGGGCGAGGGCCTCGAGGGGGTCCCTCAGGTGCGCGATGACCTGCACCATCGACACGAGGTCGAAGGAGTCCTTGGCCTCGAGGCCCTCCAGCACGCCCACCTCGACCTCCAGGCCGAGCTCGCGGCGGGCGTGCTCGGCCATCCTCCGGTTCGGCTCGAGGCCCATCCCCTGCCAGCCCTGGTCCGTGAAGCCCTTCAGGAAGAAGCCCGCCGCGGCCCCGACGTCGAGGAGCCTCCCCGGAGCCATGCGGCGCGCGAGGATCCTCGCGTAGCGCCGGCCCCTGGCGCGGATCAGCTCCCCCTCGGAGAGGTAGTCCGGGTAGCCCGCGCCGCCTCCCTCGAAGTAGTCGTCCCCGTAGACGCGGGCGACGTGGTCTCCGCCGAGCGCCCCCCCCAGGAAGCGGTGCCCGCAGGAGGCGCACTCGGCGACGGCGTGGCCGTGCTTCTCGAAGAGGGGCCGGCCCTCTCCGTCGCAGAGGATGCAGCGAGAGCTTACGGTGACGCCGGTCGGCATTCTGGTGTTCGCAAGGGTGCAGCTCGAGGCCTGTCGAGCTGCTGAAGCAACGCATGGCCGCGCCTGCCTGTCAAGTCTGCGCAAGGACTGCGCAAGGACTGCCAGCTATTCGACCTCGGGCTCCGGCAGGATCCCGGTCTCGACGGCAAGGCGCAGTTCCTCCGGGCTCGCGCCCCAAGTCGCCTCGTAGGTGGGCTCCAGTGGCACCATGACGTGGAGATCGTTCGCCAGAAAGAGAGGCATGTCCGGCAGCCTGTCGCCGACGCCGACGGGCTCGACGTAGGCGGTCCGCTCGGACCCCGTCTCGTACGACGCGAGGGTCCGGTCCTTCCCTTCGGGGAACACGAACGGCTCCTCGCTGATCTCGTCCCAGACAGCCTTGTGAATGCCGCCGGGGTCGCGTGGAGTGGGCGGGAAGAGGTCGATCACGAGCACGTGAATCCCGGCTCGCAGGAAGTCCGTGGTCTTCTCGACGAAGTCGCGCAGGGCGGCGCGGCTGTCCTTGTTCCCCGGCGAGACGATCTCGATCACCGCGATGGTCCGACCCAGATGGTGCTTGACCACGATACGGTTCGCGCGGCCGGAGTAGAACTCCTTGCTCGTCCGGCGCACGATCCTGGTGCGAGGCTCTTCCGCCGTCGCCAACCCGCGGTCACCGGCCGCCCACGAATGGGGAGGTCTCGTTCTCCGTTCGATGGCCAAGAGGTCCGCCTCCATGGGGCCGGCCCGTTGCTCGACCAAGGCGGTGACCCCCTTCGGCAGACGGCCCCCGTTCAAAGCGTCCTTGATCCGGATCGACCAGCTCTGATGGAAGTCATGGAACAGCCCGGCGGGCACGCGGGTCCAATCGTGGATGGGCATAGGGTACGCTCCGCACGAGATTATACTCCACGCGCACCATGCCTCGGACTCGTGGATCCTCCGCAACCCACATTCTCGGGCCGCTAGTTCATCTCCGGGTCCGGCGGCGTCATGCCGAAGAACTTGAAGACGCCGCCCATGCCGCCGATCGTCGTGGCCCAGAGGCGCTCCGGCCGGGAGCCGAAGACCGCATCGGCGCTCGCGGGGCACGTGAGCCAGCTCCCGTCGCGCATCTCCCGGTCGAGCTGGCCTGCACCCCAGCCCGCGTAGCCGCAGAAGACCCGCACCCTGCCCACGTCCCCCTCGCGCGACGCCTCGCGCCGCAGGACCTTGCCGAGGAGCTCCGCCTCGGTCCCGAGGAAGACCCCGGGGACGATCGGCTCGCCGCTGGGCACGAGGTCAGCGTGCCCGTGGAGGAAGAGGACCGCGTTCTGCTGCACCGGCCCCCCGACGAAGGCCGGCGCCTCGATCTTCAGGGTCTCCCCCGAGATCGACTCCCAGAGGTCCGACAGCTTCGCGGGCGCCGGTCGGTTCACGACGAGGCCCAGGGCCCCCTCCTCGTTGTGCTCCGCGATGATCACGACGGTCCGGAGGAAGTTGGGGTCCGCAAGCCCGGGCGACGCGATGAGGAATCGGCCCATTTGCGAGCTCATGGGGCCCTATTGTAAGGCCGGCCTCGGCGGACGTCATCGCGCTCGTCGCGATCCTCGCCCTCATCGCCCTCCTCGCCATCACCGCCGTCTCGTGGCGAAGGGGCTCCCGGCGACCACGAGGCGCCAGGGCGCGACCCGGTCGCGGCGCCGGGCGTAGTCGATCCCGATCCTGGGCGTGCGGAGGACGACGCCCTCTGCCACGGGCGGCCCTCGCTCGAAGAAGAGGTCATCCCCCCGCACCATGTCCGTCCCGTTGAGGGCGCCGTCGATCGCCAGGGCCTCGCAGAGCCGCGCCGGCCCCGAGGCGAGCTCGCGATCGGAGCGCCCGCCCCGGAGGCGCCTCATGAGGCCCGAGCCTTCCGAAGGCTCGAGGGCCCGGATCAAGACCGCTGCAGGGAAACCCTCCGCCTCGGTGACCACGTTGAGCATCCAGTGCATGCCGTAGGTGAAGTACACGTAGGCGAAGCTGGGGGGCCCGAACATGACGGCGTTCCGCGGCGTGAGGCCGCGGGAGGCGTGGCAGGCCGTGTCGTCCTGCCCGATGTAGGCCTCCACCTCCACGACGGTCCCGCTCAGGCGCTCCCTGTCAAGGACTCGCACGAGCCGCGCGCCGAGGAGGCCGCGGGCGACCTCGAGGGTGGGCCGGGAAAAGAAGGACCGGGGAAGGCGGCAGGGCATGGCGGCAGGGTCAACCTCCGAGAACGTCGCGCCCCCCCGCCGGCCGTGACCTCGGTCTTGCGCGGGGCGCGGGGCCCAGGTAGCTTGATGGGGCCGGCCGTCGCCGGCAACGAGGAAATCTCCGAGGGAACACCCGGGGAGAGACGCGGGGAAGGACGCGGATGGAACCGTCGACGAGCCGCGGCTCGAGCCCCCGGTGAGGTCGCCATGTCAACGGGCGAGGCTGCCATCGCACGCACGGAAAAGACGCACATCCTGACGGTCTCCGTCGAGGACTACTTCCACGTCGGGGCCTTCGAGGGCGCCGTCCTGAGGAAGCACTGGGAGCGGTTCGAGTCCCGCATCGAGCGCAACTTGATCTCGCTTCTGGACCTCCTGGGGAGGTTCGACGTGAAGGGCACGTTCTTCGTCCTCGGCTGGATCGCCGACAGGCAGCCGGAGCTCGTGCGGAGGATCGCCGAGGCCGGCCACGAGGTCGCATCCAGCGGCTACTGGCCCCGTGGACTGAGGGGCATGGTGCCCGATGAGCTCCGGGAGGACCTCCGCCGCTCGAAGGAGGTCCTCGAAGCCGCGGGATCGAACCCCATCCTGGGCTATCGGTCCCCCAGGAGCTGGCTCAAGCGCGAAGACCTCTGGATCCTCGACGTGCTCGCCGAGGAGGGCTACCTCTACGACTCGAGCATCAACCCCATCCTCTGGCGCTTCGCCGACGACCCGAGGCGCTTCGAGGTCCACCAGCACCGGCACTCGGCGCGGGACCTCGCGATCTGGGAGCTCCCCATCTCGACCATGAGCGTCCTCGGGCTCCGCGTCGCGATCGCGGGCGGGAACTACATCCGCCAGCTCCCGCACACGATACTCCGCCGCGCCGTCGACCGCTGGCACAGGACGAAGGGCTCGCCGCTGGTCTTCTACGTCATGCCCTGGGAATTCGACCGGGACCAGCCCCACGTGAGGACTCTGAGCGCGTTGAACCGCATCCGCCACTACCGCAACCTCGCGAAGACGTTCTGGGTGCTCGAGGAGTACTTCCAGCGGTACCGGTTCCAGCCGATCGGGGACTACCTCGGGATCGCGCGCCAGGCGCTGCAGCCGGCCGAGGCCCGGCGCCCGGAGCCCATCGACGTCTCGGGGTCCCGGGCCGGCGCGGCGCAGGACGTCGATCCGTCGAGCCTCGAGGCCGTGACCCTCGTCGTCCCCCTCTACAACGAGGCCGAGAACGTCGCGTACTGCTCGAAGACGCTCCTGGAGCTCCGCCTGAGGCTTGCGAGGAAGTACCGGATCCACCTCGCCCTCGTCGACGACGGGAGCTCGGACGGCACTTGGGAGCAGCTCTCAGAGCGCTTCGCCGGCGTGCGCGACGTGC
>JACQVW010000205.1 GCA_016209535.1 Planctomycetota bacterium
ACCTTGAAGTCCTCCATGGCCGAGTAGAGGAGCTCCTCGGCGACGGTGGACATCCGGTGGATCTCGTCGATGAAGAGGACGTCGCCTCGCTTCAGCCGCGCGAGGATGGCCACGATGTCCTTCCCCTTCTCGATGGCGGGCCCGGAGGTCGTCTGGAAGTCGACGCCCATCTCCCCCGCGATCAGCATCGCCAGCGTGGTCTTCCCGAGCCCCGGCATGCCCGAGAAGAGGATGTGGTCGAGGACGTCGCCGCGGGCCTTCGCGGCCTGGATGGCGATCCGCAGGTTCTCCACCACGCGGTACTGCCCGATGAACTCATCGAGACGCGCCGGCCGCAGGCTCTTCTCGACGCTGACCTCGCCCTCGTCGTACGGCGACGGGTCGAAGGGGAACGGGTCGTTCATGGGACCTCCTCGGCTTCTTTTCGGGACGCGCCGCGACCGGCGCGTCGCGCGCATTATACCGGAGGGGAGACGCGAGGGAGAAGCGCGGAGGCGGCGGAGCCCGCTGGCTCAGGACTGCCCCGACCTCGAGATGGCGCGCCCCAGGACGAAGCAGGTGGCCCCGAACGCGAGGATCGCGAGCTCCCCGAACATGAGCTTCGCCTCGCCCATGCGGCCCTGGTTGGTGAAGTAATAGAGGAGCCCCATCGGGACGACGACGAGCCCGAGGAGCTGGAGCGCCTTCCCGAGGGCTGCCATGGGGCTACTTGAGCATCTCGAGAAGCTCCTCGTAGCTGTCGACGTCCTGGCCGTAGATGAGGGCCGTGGCCCCCCAGTTCTTGACGGGGACCACGTTCTCGGGCCAGTCGTCGAGGAAGAAGACCGCCGCGGGCTTGATCGTCACCTTGTCCCGCTTCTGGATCTCCTTGATGATCCGCTGGATCGACTCCTCCTTGGGCCTCCAGCCGAGTTGCGGGAAGACGAGGTACTCGGAGACCTTCAGGGCGTCGAGGAGGTCCATCGTGGGCCCGTGATCGTTGCGGCTTGCGAGGGACACGTAGCACTTCCTCGACTTGAGAAACTTGAAGACGTCGCGGACGCCGGGCTTCAGCTCGACCCAGTACCCCTTGTCGTTCTCGAGCCGGTCCGGGGTCGACAGGCGGAACGGGGGCCGGACGAGGGAGCAGAGCCCTTCGGAGACGGTCCAGAGGGTCTCATCGAGGTCGAAAACGAAGAGCTTGTACTTCACGCCTCCCCCTTCCTTCACCCCTCCCCCTTCCGCGCTGTCTCTCGAACGGCGGCCCATCGACTCCTTATCGGGCGGAACGGCCCGCCCGCTTGAGCCCGAGCGCCCGCCGAGGGCCGGGAATGAAAAGGTGGGATTGTACCGGCATTCCGCCTCCAGGCAAGGAGTGGATCGACCGCCGGCCGCCAAATCGCCGGACCGTCGGCCACCGGACCGCCGAGGCGCCGGAGCGCAGGAGCGATCGACCTCGGGGCCCTCAGACGGCGTCGCCGGGCCGTACGCCCGCCCCGGTCCGTGCACGGCCCTGCGTGTCCCGGATGAGGCTCCTCGAGCGTGAGGGGGTCACGTAGAGGCGGACGTTCTCCTTGCGGTGCCGGGTGAAGGCGCAGCCCGAGGACGCGAGGTCGTCGAGCTCGTCCGCGATATCCCGGAAGTCGTCGCGCAGGTCGAGGATCTCGTCGCGGTCCTCGCTCGAGGCGTAGAGGAGGACCTCGGCGAGGCGGAGGCGCGACGGGTCGGACCGGCCGAGGATCTCCCCGAGCTCGGTCACCAGGGCAATGCGGTCGCGTTCCATCATGACCGCGTTCGTGATGACCTCGCGCTCGACCCGGAGGAGGCCTTCCACCGACTCCCGCCTGGGGCTGGCGAGAGCCTCCTTCTTCCGCCGGACGACCTCGAGGAGGCGCTGGTTCTGGCGCAGCTCCTCCCGGAGGGTCTCGACGAGGCGGGCGATCAGCCGCTGGAACTCGGGGCTCTGGGGTCTCATGTCGCGGTGCTCCCTTCCGACAACATCCTTCGGCAATTCCGGCAAGGTTGTTCAGCATCCGTTTCTCCTTCCCCCCGGCGACAATCCCGTCCCCGGCCGCCCCCTGCGGTCCGGGGCGTTGCCTCGCCGCCCCCATGGTCCTATAATCGCGGCCGTCCTTCCCCTCGAACGATCGCACCCGTAGCTCAACTGGATAGAGTGGTGGCCTTCGAAGCCATAGGTTGGGGGTTCAAGTCCCTCCGGGTGCGCCAGAAACCTCCCCTCGGGCCCCGGCGCCCGAGGGGTCTACATGGGGCTTCTGCTGAGCTCGCTCGAGCACCTGCAGAGTCCGGTCCTCCGTAGAGGTTTTCCTTTGACAGGCGCTGGCCGCGCCAAGTAAATAGTGCCCCTTTTAGCCTTCCGGCCCGGGCAGCCGAAGACGACAGAGCGCCCGTAGCTCAGTTGGTAGAGCAGCTGACTCTTAATCAGCGGGTCCCAGGTTCGAGTCCTGGCGGGCGCACCAGATAAAGACCATTGTGGTATGAAGTTACGACGGAACACCTCCGGGAGTGACAGAGAACGGAAACGGCCAAGTCACCACAGAGGCACCACCGGCGAGGAGACCCGCCCGGCAACGCCCCCCTTGACCTTCCCCGCCTGGCCGGGTACTACGACCGCCGAAAGGGAGACGCCTTGGGAGCCCCACCGCCGGAAGAAGGCTGGACCGACGGACACTTCGAGCTCGTCCGGCGGTGGGCCGAGCTATCGCCCCGTCGAAAACGAATCGCCCGGCTCGCCGCCCTCGGCGAGACGAACCACGACATCGCCCTGCGACTCGGGATCGCGACCGCCACCGTCAAGGACCACCTCTACATGATTTACAACGTGCTCTGTGTACGCGACCGCAAGGATCTCGCCGAGCGCATGTGGCGAGAGGGACCCTTCCGCCGAGATGGCGCCGACTGACGCCGCCATGACGAAGCGAAAGAGCAAACCCTGGAAGCCCACAAAGGCCCAGCGAGCCCAGCTCGAGCGAATCATCAAACAGCACGCTCCGGGGATCAGCGAGGCCATCGACAAGGTCGAGAAGAGGATCGGCCCCCCGGATCTTCATGTCCGTGGAGCGCTGCGGCGACGGCTACCTCGTGCAGATGGTGGCCAAGACTGGGTGGCGGAAACCGGCGCCGCCCCTGGTCGTGAACGCGGCGCTGAGCGAGAAGCCGCGCCGCCGATCCGCCCGAAGACGGCCTCGGTGAGCGGACAGCACCGCCTCCCGTCCCCCCCGGGCCGCCGGCAGGGTCGCCCCCCGCGCGAAGGAGACCGGACGACCGTCCCGCCCTCCTCGGCGCGCTCAGCCGCGCGCAGCTCGCGGAGAGTCTCCTCGAAGAGTGCCGAGACCTTCTGGGCGTCGAGTTCTCGGAGCCGCGCTTCGCGCAAAATGCGGCGCTCCACGAGCTCGAGGGCGCCGAGAGCGCGCGTGACGGCGACGGTGGCATGACCCGTTGCTTTCTTCGTCCCGCCCAGGAAATCAGCTATCGACTCAGCCGTGTAGGGGCGCTGTCAGCCGGCAATCGATCCGGTTTTCGGCGTGTCGTCTTCGTTGTCTTCGGTGTGTTGGTCGTCTACATACCATCGCCGGTAGCTTCGTCAGCGCGTGGGATGTGGACTTCGGCGCCGCTGGCTGCGGTGGCGTCGGGGTCGGCGTGAAGGACGTCCGCAGCTACGTCCGCGCCATGCGCAACGCCCCATGATCCTTGAGGACCCTCTCGCCGTCCGCGGCCCGTGACGCGGCGGGCGGGGGGGGGGAGTAGCGGCCCGGCATGGATCACTTCGAGTCCGAGGCGTTTACAGCTCGGAATCCATTCTCGCCGAAATCTCGTCCAGGATCTGGTCGCTCTCCATCAGCGCTTGGGCTTTCGCGAAGATAGGACCGCAGGTCTCACGGCCCATCTTCAAGAGCACGTTTGCAGCTTGGACCCTGACGAGTGGGTTTGGATGATCCAAGCAGTTTGCCAAGCTGGCCACCGCCGGGGCGCCGATCTTTTCCAGCGAGCCCGCTGCGTAGTGAATCTTCAAGTGGCGTCTTTTCCCCGTCAAGGGCTCCAACAAGTTCCGCGCTGTACTCTCGTCGCGCAGCAGTTCCACGAGGAGAGGAACCGCACGGTTGCACTTCAGTTCCCCGAGAACCTCTGCGGCAACCTCCCTCTCATTCTGCTCACCGGTCTTCAGCTTGTGCAGATACCACTCCTCGCGGATCCGGTCCTTCGCCGCGAGCCCTGCCGCGACCAGGACCACCACCCCGAGCACGGCGGTCGAGATTGCGATGGCCTTACCTCTCCGGTTCACATCCGTCATCGTACTCCCCGGAGCAAATGATGCGAAGGGCCGTCCGCGGCCCGAACTCGAGGGCCGCGAGACGCTCCAGCTCGCGCTCGAAGCGCTCCCGCTCACTGCCCACGCAGTGGAGGAGGTCTGAGAGGCCCTTCCGCTCCAGCGCAACGCGGTGCTCCGCGCCCTCGAGTGTGGGGGGGTAGCTCGCGACCGTATACGTCGAGGAGGCCGTTGAGCAGGTTGACCGTGTCGCGGGGCGGCCGGTCCCAGAGCCGTGGCGAGCGAACGGCCAGGTACTCTACCGCCTCGAGGACCCGCCGTGAGCCCCACTCGCTCGAGAGGCCCAAGCGCTCGAGGAGGCCCTGGGCGCGACGGCGGACATGGAGCTCGCCATCGGGGCGGTAGGCGCCGCCGCAGTACACGTGCAGGAGCCGGCCGGCGTCCACGGCGAAGTGGCCGGGGAGCGCGACGACGTCGGCAAGCAGGCGGCCGAACCCGTCATGCTCCAAGGCCTCGCGGGCGAGGGTCGTGGTGACGGGCCCGGGCCGCTCGGCCTCGTCGAGGATCCCGAGGGCGGCGCGGTGGGTCACGGGCTGGTCCAGAAGGCGCCGGAGCTCGTTGCGCGCCTCCTTCAACGCCTCCTCGTCAGCGTGGGCCTTGGCGGCGAGCAGCGCCGAGACGGCGTTGAGGATCTCCCGCCGGGCCTCCTCGGGCGAGAGGGGGGGCCGCGGCTCCTCGGCTTGCTTCGTGCGCGGGTGCTTCGGGCGTTTCGGGATCTCCGGCGCCGCCGTGAGCGGCTCCGTGGCCGCGACCAGCTCGGGGAGCCGATCCTTGGTGCCGCCCGCGGAGAGCCAGTCCGACACGTCGCCCTTCTCGGGGAGGCCCGGCAGCTCGACGATCCTCACGGACTTGGCGATCTCGAAGATGTTCGCTGCGACGTCGAGGAGGTGGGCGCGTCCCGCATCGTCGTTGTCCGGGAGGATGATCGCGTCGCGGTCGGCGAACGCGGCCTTCACCGCGGCGCGATTGAGCTTGCGCCACTTGCCGGCGCCTCCCGGGTTCGTCGTCGCGATAAAGAAAAGATACGTCGCGGCGTACCTTTTCCTTACCGCTCGCTGGTATCGGCGCCCCCCCTTGGATACACTTTGGGGGTAGGAAATGGAGACGATCGATGACAGCGAAGCTGCGACGAGTCCGTAGGCCCACGGGCACCGCCCGCGCGAGCTGTCGTCAGCTCTCCCTGGCGGATCTTCGGGCGAGAGCTGGTCGTGTCGCCCGGTCTGCGGGCTTCGCCACCGCCCGCGATGCTTTCCGCGCTCTCGACGCCGGCAAGCTGCACGGGACGCTTCTGGAGGTCGAGCTGAGCATGATCCGGTACCTCCAGAACGGCGCCCGCGCTTTGGGGACCGGGGAGCCCGCTCGCGCCTATAGCCCCACCGCATGCCGATTGTTGAGCGGACGCCAGAGGCGTGCTTCGACCGTTCCCGCACTCATGTCGCTCGACTCCTCGCTGCGATCATCCCTTCCGAGCACTACGTCCGTTGCGATCGCAGGGAGGGCACGCTGCTTGCCACGATCGCGTTTTGGCGGGGTGACGAAGCGACGACCATCGCCCTCGACACCCGGTTCGGGAGGCTCCACTTTTACCTCGCCCAGCTCCTCGAGGTCGTGAGGGACAAGCCGCGAGAGTACCGCCTATGCACGCGACGGTACTGGTACCGGCTTCAGGAAAAACC
>JACQVW010000212.1 GCA_016209535.1 Planctomycetota bacterium
CGCAGGTCGAGAGGGTCGTGCTCGTCGAGCGGACCTCCACGACGGTCGCTGCCCCGAAGCTCCGCGTCGCGAGGAGGTTCCAGCGGCCGCCGTCCCGCGTCTGGTCGGCGGTGACCGTGCTCGTGCCGGTCGCGTGTGTCAGCGCGTACGGGACCGCCTTCGCGCGCCCCGAGCTCTGGGTCCACCAGGAGTAGGCGGAGTACGTGCCGGGCCACGGGAGCCCGACGCTCCAGGCGTACCTGGCTTGAGTGCCCTTGGCGAAGAGGCTGCTCGCACCGTAAGGGTTCGGGGAGCTCGAGACGGACCACGTCCCCACGGAGCTCGTGCCCGCCTGGCCGTTGTCGAGGACGACGAGGCCCGGGCTCGAGGCCCCGAGGTAGACGTGGAGGTTGTCGTCGAGGGCGTTCGCGACCGCGAGGTCGACCCGCCCGTCGCCGTCGAGATCCGCGACGGCGATCCCGACCGGGCTGTCGCCCGCCGGGACCGTCTCGCCGGGCCCGAAGAGGAAGCCCCCGGCGCCGGGGAAGACGCCCACCTTGTCCGAGGAGGCGAAGCTCACGAGGCCATCGAGCCAGCCGTCCAGGTTCATGTCGCCCGAGGCCACGTAGACGTCGCCCGCCATGCCCGCGATCGAGAGCGTCCCCTGCGACAGGAACGACGCGCCGCCGGCGTTGCGCAGCACCGTGACCTTGCTCGTGCCGTTGTCGGCCGTGAGGACGTCGTCGAGGCCGTCCGAGTCCAGGTCGGCGAGCCGCAGGTGGCGCGGCCGGTCTCCCACGGCGGCCGCCGCGGCTCGCGCGAAGGTGCCGTCTCCGTTCCCGAGGAGAGGCGTGACCGTGTCATCGTTCACGTCGCAGGTCGCGAGGTCGAGGGCCCCGTCGGCGTTCAGGCGGCCCTTCGCGATGGCCTCGGGGCGCCGGCCGACGGCGGCGGTGGCCAGCAGGGCGAAGGAGCCGTCCCCGGCCCCGCGGAGGACGCTCACCGAGTTGCCGTCGTAGTTCGCCGTGGCGATGTCCAGGTCGCCGTCCGCGTCGAGGTCCCCCGCGACGATGCCCCTGGGGCGGCCGCTGACGGCCACGGTCGAGCCGCGCGAGAACGAGCCGGCCCCATCGCCGAGGAGGACGCTCACGCCGCTCGAGTTGTAGTCCGCCGTGGCGATGTCCAGGTCGCCGTCCCCGTCGAGGTCGCCGAGCGTCAGGCCCTCGGGCCGGTCTCCGGCGGCGTGGTCCGAGCGCGGGAGGAACGTGCCGTCCCCGCGGTTCAGGAGGACCGAGACGGTGTCGGGAGCGCCCGTCTCGCCGGCGTTCGTGTTCCCGGCGGCGATGTCCAGGTCGCCGTCGGAGTCGAGGTCGCCCGTGGCGATGTCCTCGGGCACGAGGCCGGTCTGGACGGTCCCGTAGCCCGCGAACGTGAAGGTCTGGGCCGCCGCGCACGAGGGGAAGGCTGCCAGGCAGGCGACGAGGAGGCACAGGACCCACGGCCCCGAGAAGCGCTCACGCACTCTTCGTCCCTTTCTCCACGATGAAGTCGCCGATGGCCAGGGCGTCGAGCCCGCAGATGTAGAAGGTCCCCAGGGCGTCCTTCGGCGTGCAGACGATGGGCTGGCCCGCCACGTTGAAGCTCGTGTTGAGGACGACGGGGACGCCCGTGAGCTTCCGGAACTCGTCGATGAGCTCCCAGTAGCGCGGGTTCGTCTCGCGCTCGACCGACTGGGGACGGCCCGTCCCGTCGACGTGAAGGGCCGCCGGGATCTTCGGCTTCACCTCCTCCCGTGCCTGGAAGGCGAGGATCATGAAGGGCGACGGGTGCTTGGTGCCGAAGTACTCCTCCATGTGCTCGGCGAGGATCGACGGGGCGAAGGGCCTCCAGGGCTCGCGGAACTTCACGTTGTTGTTGACGGCGTCCTTCATGCGGGGGTCGGTCGGGTTCGCGACGATGCTGCGCGCGCCGAGGGCGCGGGGCCCGACCTCCATGCGGCCCTGGAACCAGCCGACGATCTTGTTCTCGACGAGGAGCTTCGCGGCCTCGGCTCCGATGCGCTCGACCTTGCGGTAGGGGACCTTCGCCTGCCGGAGCACGGGCTCGATCTCGTCGTCCGAGAACTGGGGGCCCCAGTACAGGTGTTTGAACCGCGTCTTCGGCCGCTCCCCGGTGAGCCTCACGTGGGCGTAGACGGCGGCGCCGAGCGCCGTGCCGCAGTCCGCCGCCGCGGGCTGGACGAAGATGCGCTTCACGTGGGGCAGCGTGAGGAGCTTCCCGTTCATGGAGCAGTTCAGGGCGGTGCCCCCGGCCATGCAGAGGTCCGTGTAGCCCGTGCGCCGGTGCAGGACCTCGGTCATGCGCCCGACGACGCGCTCGAGGCTGTGCTGGAGCCGCGCCGCGATGTGCTCGTGGTAGCCGTCGATCGGCGACTTGCCCTTCTCTCGGGGCTTGACCTCCTTCAGCGCCTTCAGGAAGCCCTCCCGGTCGTAGTGGGGGAACTCGGTGCCGTTCGACATGTGGATGAAGTCGAACACCTTGCCCTCGGGGTCGCCGTAGGCCGCGAGGCCCATGACCTTCCCTTCGTCGGAGTGGGGCTTGAACCCGAGGGCCCCCGTGAACCGCTCGTAGAGCTCGCCCCAGCTCGTCTCGCGGGGGACGTGCTGGACGACCTCGATCTCGGTGCCGCGCCCGACGCCGACGAGACCCGCGTCCTGGCCGCCGCTCCCGTCGAGGGAGACGATGTTGGCCTCCTCGAAGGGCGAGAGGAAGAAGCTCGAGGCGGCGTGCGCGAGGTGGTGGCGCACGAACATCACCTTGTCGCGCGCCTTGAGGTACGGGTCGAGCTGCGCGAGGTAGTAGCGGTGCCTCTTCCAGTAGGCGTACTCCTCCCGCGCGTTGCGGAGGTTGGGCTGGCCCTTCAGGAGCCGCTTCACTTTCGTGCACAGGTTGTCGAGGAGCACCGTGTTGGGGTGGTCGAATCCGATGGCGACCACGTCCACGTCCTCGAGCTTACACTTCGCCTGATCGAGGCACCACTGGATCGCCTTCTGGGGCACCATGCGAGGGGCGTGCTTGATCCTGTTCAAGCGCTCCTCCTCGACCATGGCCACGAGCTCGCCGTCGACGAGGACCGCTGCGGCGTTGTCCTGACAGACGGTGTCGGTGATTCCGAGGATGATCACGGCTCTTCCTTCGCTCCTCTTCCTGGTCGGGTTTCTCCGCGCTCTGTCAAGTCTTGGAACGCCTCGCGCGAGGGCCGCTCGGGGCGCCCTTCCGGGCGGCCTCGGCTCCAAGTCCTTCCGGCCCACGGAGCTGTGGCGGCCGCCTCGGCGGCGTGGCTATTATGGTCCCGGACATGTCCGTGACAAGCGCAACGAGCGTGCCGGCCCCATGAGCCCCCGCGGCCCTGGAGACGCGCCCGGGGAGAGGCCCGGGCGCCGGGCCTTCGTGACGGGCGCCGCGGGCTTCATCGGCGCGAACCTGGTGCGGGCGCTCCTCGCCGACGGCTTCCACGTGCGGGCGCTCGTCCGCCTCGGCTCCGACCTCTCGAGCCTCGAGGGCCTCGACGTGGAGATCGTCGAAGGGAGCCTCCTCGACGGCGAAGGGCTCGCGAGCCGCATGGAGGGGTGCGCCGCCTGCTTCCACCTCGCCGCACGGATCTCCGGGAGCGCCGACGAGCTCCGCAGCGCGAACGTCGAGGGCACGAGGGCCGTCCTGACAGCGGCCGTCCGCGCTGGCTGCCGGGCCGTGGTGCACACGAGCACCCTGGGCACCCTCGCGCGGCCCGACGGCTCGCCGGCCCGCGAGACGGACTCGCTCCTCCTGCCTGGCGCGAGCGGCTACGTGCGGTCGAAGCACCTGGCCGAGCAGGAGGCCCGCGCGCTGGCGTCGAGAGGCGCGCCCGTCGTGATCGTCCATCCCTCGGCGCCCGTGGGCCCCTTCGACAAGACGCCCACGGTCACGGGGCGGAGGATCCTGGAAGTCCTCCGGGGGAAGCTGCCGCGGTGGATCGCGGGCAGGATCAACCACGTCGCCGTGAGGGACGTCGCTCGGGGCATGATCCTGGCCGCCGAGCGCGGGGTGCCGGGCACGAGCTACCTCCTGGCCCGCGAGGGCGGGGACTTGAGCCGCGACGAGCTCGTGGCGCTCGTCGCCGGGGCCGCGCGCATCGAGCCGCCCGCACGGCGCGGCGCCCGCTCGCTCCTCGGCTGGCTCCGCCGCCGCCGGAGTGCGGAGGCGGGCGGGCCCCCGTCGCTCGCCTGCGACCCAAGCTGGACCGTGCGTGAGCTGGGCCTCCCGCAGACGCCGCTCGAGGAGGCGTTCGCCGAGGCGGTGGCGTGGTTCCGGGGACGCGGCATGGCTCCTTAGAGCCTATCCCAAAACCCCATCCTGGCTTCGGCCGGCTGCACGGCCGCGATGCTGCGTCGAAGAATGTGGTCGCTCCCTCCTCGGTCGCGACCACCCTCAGCGTATGCTCCGCGATACGCC
>JACQVW010000213.1 GCA_016209535.1 Planctomycetota bacterium
CGACAAGGCCCTGGAGGTCATCGGCGAGATCAAGCGCCTCAAGGGGGAGGTGGACCCCGTTCTCGAGCTATCGAGGACGGTCCCCGACCTGGTCGAGCTCGCCAGGCTCGCCGACGCCGAGAACGACAGCTCGTCCTTCCGCGAGCTCAAGGAATACGCCGACTCGGCCGAGAAGCGGCTCGAGGAGCTCGAGCTCAAGAGCGTCCTGAGCGAGCCCCACGACGCGTCCAGCGCGTTCCTCTCGGTCCACGCCGGCGCCGGAGGCACCGAGTCCTGCGACTGGGCCGAGATGCTGGCCCGCATGTACATCCGCTTCGCCGAGCGCCAGGGCTTCGCGGTCCAGATGATCGACAAGGTCGACGGCGAGGAGGCCGGGGTCCGCAATATCACCTACCAGGTAAAGGGGCCCTACGCGTTCGGCTACTTGAAGGGGGAGGCCGGCGTCCACCGCCTCGTGAGGATCTCTCCCTTCGACGCGAAGAGCCGCCGCCAGACATCCTTCGCCGCGGTCGACGTCATCCCCGAGATCCCCGAGACCGAGAAGGACATCGAGCTGAACCCCGCCGAGCTCAAGGTCGACACGTTCCGCTCCGGGGGCGCCGGCGGCCAGCACGTCAACAAGGTCGAGTCGGCCGTGAGGATCACGCACGTCCCCACGGGGATCGTGGTCCAGTGCCAGAACGAGCGGTCGCAGCACTCGAACCGCGCCACGGCCATGAGGATGCTGGTCGCGAAGCTCGTCCGCATGGAGGAGGCGAAGCGGGAGGCCGAGCTCGGAAGGCTCTACGGCGAGAAGGGCGAGATCTCCTTCGGCTACCAGATCCGCTCCTACGTCCTGCAGCCCTACACCATGGTGAAGGACCTGAGGACGGGCGTCGAGACGGGGAACGCGAACGCGGTTCTCGACGGGGAGCTCCTGCCCTTCATCGACGGGTACCTCCGGAAGCGCCTCCGGGACACGCGCGACGGGCACGGCGCGGCCGGCTCAGGGCCGGTCAAGGCGTAGGCGGTTGAGCTCGTCGCGCGCCGCCAGGGCCGCGGCCCGCAGGGCGTCGACCCAGGGCCCCGAGGACCGCTCGTGGGCGAAGAGGATGGCCCGCGACGAATTGACGATCGCCCCGCGACCGCCGGGGAGGAAGGACGCCCCCAGCTTCGCCGCCTCGGCGCCCTGCGCCCCGTAGCCCGGGAGGAGGAGGAATGCCCGCGGCAGGACCTCGCGGATCCTCCGAGCCTCCTCGGGCGCCGTCGCCCCCACGACGGCCCCCACGGAGCTCAGGCCCGAGGAGCCCTCGAGCCCCGCCCCCCACCGGGCCACGAGCCGCGCCACCTCGAGGTACAGGGGCCCGGGAGGCCGGCCTTGCGAGGCCACGAGGAGGTCTTGCAGCTCGCCCGCCGAGGGGTTCGAGGTGCGCACGAGCACGAAGAGGCCCTTCCCGGCCTCGCGCACCCGCCGCAGGAACGGCTCGAGGGACTCGCTGCCCAGGTAGGGGCTCACCGTGAGCGCGTCGACGCTCGGGCCCGGCGTGTCCGGGGCCTCGCCGAGCAGGGCCTCGGCGTAGGCCTCGGCCGTGTGGCCGATGTCGCCGCGCTTCGCATCGGCGATCACGAGGAGGCCGGCCTTCCTGGCGCGCCGGCAGGTCTCCCGGAGGCACTCCCAGCCGGCGGCCCCGAGCGCCTCGAAGAAGGCCGTGTTGGGCTTCACGGCGACGGCCAGGTCGGCCACGGCCTCGACCGCCTTCGCCAGGAAGAGGCCGAAGGCCGCCGCCGCCCTGGCCGAGTAGCCCGCGCCCCGGGGCGACGCCCCGCCTACCGAGCCCAGGATCTCGGGCGGGAGCCGGTCGAGAACGGGGTCCAGCCCCACCACGAGGCAGCTCCCCTTCTCCTCCACGGCCCGCGCCAGCTTGTCGCCGAAGGGCTCTCGGTCGCTCATCCTACCTCCCGGCCTCCCCGGAGCGCGTCACGTCACGGCCCGGCGGCCGGCGGCCCCGGCGCGACGGACAGCTCGTCCGGCGGTGCGCACGCAGCGTCGCGGGCAAGGGCCTCGCCGAGCCTCCGGAGCTTCGTCCTCAGGGGCAGCAGGAGGCCATCGACCCTCCGCCTGCCCTCGGCGGCCAGAGGCTTCGCGGCGTCGCGGACCTCGTCGCGGTAGGCGGCCTCCGCGAGCCGGAAGGCCTCCAGCGCCTCCTCGAGGAACCCCGAGTGGTAGAAGCTCAGGCCCGCCTCGTAGTACCCCTCGACGGCCCCCCCGGGGTACATGAGCCTGTAGAACTGCCCGAGACCGCCGGTGTAGGCTTCGGCCACGAAGTCGTTGCGGTGCAGGTACAGGGACCGGATGAAGAGGGGGATGCCCCGGAAGCTCGCGAGGTGCTCCTCGAGCCGGCCCTGGGCCCGCTCGAAGAGGTACTTCGTGTGCCGGAGCTTCCCGGGGAAGAGGGTGTGCGCCTCGTCGAGGATGTGCTTCAGCTCCACCTCCGCGGCGTCGCGCTCGTAGAGGGGGGCGTACGTCTTCACGTTGTAGTGCTCCTCCTTGAGGATGGAGATCTCGTGGAAGATGTCCGACACGTAGCGGTCGAAGACGTCCGTCCTGTCGTGCCCGCGGAAGACGATGTGGCAGAGGTCCTTGAGCTCCTGGAGGAGCCCGTCGCGCATGCGCTCGAGCTTCTTGAAGTCGAGGAGCCCTCCGAGCTCCTTCGACCGGAGCCGCAGGTCGTTCCGGTGGATCCCCGTCTCGCGGGAGATCTCGAGGACCTTCCGCTCGTAGCTCTCGAACTGCTCTTGGAAGACGGCGCGGGACCTGTAGAAGAGCTGCACGATGGTCCAGATCTTGTGGCCCAGCTCTTGCTCGAACAGCTTGAAGCGCTCCCGCACCGTGTTTTCCTAAACCGTGTCCGCCTCGGGCCTTCCCCAACCAGCCGCCCCGGCTTTCCCCAACCAACCGCCCCGGCTTTCCCCAACCAACCGCCCCGGCTTTCCCCAACCAACAGCCCCGGGCTTCTCCCCACCCCCAGCCCCGGTCTCCTCCTGGGTATACGCCTCGGCGCGGTGGGAAGTCATACCCCAATCGCCGCCCGCCGGCCGCCGCCCCCCCCCGCCCGGGCGCCAAGGTCCCGGCAAAGTGCTGCAAGTC
>JACQVW010000214.1 GCA_016209535.1 Planctomycetota bacterium
CTCGGCCAGCGCGTCCGAGCGGAAGGCGGCGCTCGCGATGCGATCGGGCCACTCGGTCCCCCCGTCGAGGACCCGCTCGAGGAGCGCCGCGAGCTCCGCCAGGTCCACGCGGCGCGGACGCTCGTGGTGCGAGAAGGGCTCGTCGGCGTGGAGCGGGAGCAGGGCGCCGCGCTCGTCCCGCGGCGCGAAGGCCCGCTGGAGCCAGCGGTTCCGCGGGTCCAGGGCGTCCGGCGCGTACGCCGCGGGCGGCGGCCAGCCGGTCGCGGCGGGTGAGCCCACGTAGCCCTCGGGGATCACCGGCGGGATCTCGTAGCAGCCCGCGGCGAAGAGCGCGCAGACCGCCGATGCCGGCCAGACGGCCCGGGCCCCCCCAGTGCCCCGGGCTCGCCGGGCTTGCCGGCGCGGCATCACAGGCCTCGCCCTACGTTCGAGAGGACGCTCAAGGCCTGGTAGAGCACCCAGGCCCCCACGAGCGGGATCAAGACGAAGGGGATGACCCGCGTGGCGCCCGTAAGCTTCTTCCAGACGCCCGCCTCGATGGAGTCGCCGAGCTCGAGGAGCGAGCGCCCCATCGCCCCCGCCTCCTCGCCGACCGCGACGCGCGCGAGCCACGCGGCGCGCCGCGCCAGGAACGGCAGCTCGCGCAGGGCCTCGGTGAGGCTCCTCCCGGCGCGGAGCCTCGGCTCGACCGCGAGGAGCCCGCTCTTCAGGCCCTCGAGGCGCACCGGGGCCGCGGCGAGGCGGAGGGCTTCGCCGAGCGCGAGCCCGCTCTCGAGGAGGAGACCCAGGAGCGCCAGGGCGCGGCCGAGCGCCAGCTCCTCGAGGAGCCCCCCGAGCCATGGGAGCCGGTGGAGCAGCGATCCCTTCCAGGCGAGCACCCCCACGAGGGCGACCGAGCCGAAGAAGGCGATCTGGATCGAGGCGTACGTCCACACCTCGCCCAGCACGATCAGGTACAGGGGCAGGAGGACCGCGGCCGCGACCGCGATGCCCGCGGGGTAGGCGGCCCTCGCGATGAGCCCCGAGGCGAGCTCCCGCCGGCGGTCCAGCCGCTCGACGAGCCGCCGCAGCACGCGGTCCAGGGTCCCCGAGCACTCGCCCGCGCGGACCACGCTCACGTGCTCCTCCGGGACGGTCCGCGGCAGGCAGGCCATGGCCTCGGCGAGCGTCGCGCCCCCCTCCACCCGTGTGCGGAGCGCCTGTGCGAGGTCCGCGCGGCGCCCGGCCTTCTCTCGCCCGAGGGCCTCGAGGGCCCCGAGGATCGGGAAGCCCGACTCGAGGAGCTGCCGCAGGTCGTCCAGGAAGTCTCGGTACCAGGCCCGCGGCAGGACCACGGATCACGCCACGCCCTTCACTCCGCCTTCTTCAGGAGGGGCCGCTCGCCGAACCAGTTGAACTCCGGCTGCGTGAGCACCTCGACGTCGCCCTCGACGTGGGCCTGGCAGGCCAGGCGCACCTCGTGCTCGTGGCCGAACTTGAACCAGCTCACCGCGATGCGCAGCCTCTCGAAGAAGGTCTTCGGGGTCAGGTTCTCCATGCCCTTCACGTGGACGCGGCACTCGCCGCACTGGCCGTGGCCCCGGCAGTTGAAGTACCGCTTCATCCCAGGATAGAGCTGGATCTCGTGCTCCATGGCCAGGAGCCGGAGGTTGGCCCCCTGCTCGCACTCGACGGTCTTCTTCTCCCGCGTGAACGTGACCTTGGGCATGCTGCGTCCTGCTGGCGGCGATCTCTTGTCCTGGTGTGGGTCCGAAACGGTGGGACGCAATTGTAGCGTGCGCCCGGGGGCGGGCAAGACCGTGGACCGCGGGCGGGAATCCCCCCGGCGCTCGAAGAGGTGATCGAGGCGCGCCATCTCAGACCTCTCGTTCACCGAGCCGGCGCATGCATCGCAGGCGCCGGTAGCGCTCTCGCGCCGCGTTCAAGCCTTCCCTGGCGAGGGAGCGCTGGAACCGGAGAGGGTCAGAAGTCGAAGAGGTCGGGGTCCGCGTTGAAGGCCTCCCAGTCGGTCTGGAGCTGCTCCTCGGAGATCTTCAGGTACTCGTAGAGCTTCTTGATGTGCGTGGGCTCGTTGTCGGTGTTGTTCCGGTACCCCTCGCGCGCATACTGCATGAATCCCTGGCGGTAGAGCCCGCCCTTGTAGTAGAGGAAGAAGTGGACCACGGCGCCCGCGGTGGCGTAGTTGTTGCCGCGCTTCCCCCCGTGGAACTCGTTGTGGTTCTGGTAGTTCTTGACGAAGTCATTGATGTCGCGGACGTCCGACTTGCGGATACCCGGCGGGGGCTCGGCGCCCGCCAGGAGCCGCTCGCCGCGCACGATGGGGTCCTCCATGAAGACCCCGAAGCCCTCGACGAGCCACGTCGGCGGGTTGCGGCCGCTCGAGGGGTAGGTCTCGCCGAAAACCTGGTGCGTGACCTCGTGGTAGATGACCGAGAGGTCGGGCCCGTTGGGGCCACGGAAGAAGTAGGCCTTGTGGGTCGCGCCCCAGTAGAACCCCGCGCTCTGGGCTATCAAGGGGTCCTTGCCGGGCGGGTTGGGGAACTTGTTGCACTCCGGGTCCTTGGCGATCTCCGAGAGGAAGTGCTCGCGGCTCCGGTAGTAGTGGAGGCGCAGCTTCTGCTTCCCTAGCTCCTTGCCGCCGCCGAAGACGAGCTTGGCGTCCTCGCCGGCGTTCCCGTTCGAGTAGAAGTCGATGAAGATACGGAAGAAGAAGGCGTAGAGGCGCTCGACCTCGCGCCCGAAGGCCACGGCGTCGCTCAGGTCGGCGTTGGTGTCGATCAGGAAGTGCTCGGTCTCGTAGGTCCAGCGGTTCTCCCACTTCTGCCGCTCCGACTCCACCTTCTCGCGTGGGTGCCACTTGCTCTTGAACCACAGCATGCCGCTCTTGAGGGCCTTGAGCTCCGCATCCGTCACCCAGCCGTACTCGGGGTGCTGCTTGTAGCCCTGGTTGACCTTCGCGAGGTCGAAAGGGCTGTACCACTCGACCTTGCTTCCCTTCTCGTACTTGTACTGCCGCACGAGCTTCCGGAGGCCCTCGTTGTCGGGGTCGAGGTCGATGGCCCACAGGAGGATCTCGTAGGCCTGAGCGGGAAACCGCTGCTCGACGCACTGCTTGACGAGCTTCTCGATGCCGCGCATCAGGGTCTTGCGGGCGCTCCGCTCCCGGAGGCTCGCGTCGCCGTCCTTCACGGGCTTCGCTTTTCCGACCGCTCCGCCCTTCGAGTCCCCCCCGCCCTCCTTCTTTTTGC
>JACQVW010000218.1 GCA_016209535.1 Planctomycetota bacterium
CTCCAGGGTCTGCCAGCTTCAACAATCTCGAGGCGCGGCTCGTCGTGCCGGTAGAGGATCTCGTCTGCCACGCGGCCGTCGGGCCCGCGGTACACGAGGGTGACCGCGTCCGAGCCGTGCCACTGGACGCTGACGACGGTGACCGCGGCGTCCGGCAGGATGCCGCGGACGGTGGCGTCGGGTCGGAGGTCTTCGAGCTTCATCGGCGGCGCTGGCCTGCCAAGGTCTGCTTCGTGCGCGGGCTTCAGGGCCTTCCAGGCGTTCCCTCGGAACGCCTCCAGAGCCCCACCGGATTCAGCCGGCTGACACGCTACAGACCTCCCGGCGCCGGGGCAAGAGGTTTCCTCCTGGACGGCCGTTCCCTCCCCCCTCACGCCAGGATCTGGGCGATCACGCGGCCGTGGACGTCGGTCAGGCGGCGCTCGAGCCCGTTGTGGTAGTACGTGAGGCGCTCGTGGTCGAGGCCGAGGAGGTGGAGGAGGGTCGCGTGGAGGTCGTAGATCGTCGTCACGTCCTCGACCGCGCGGTAGCCGAAGTCGTCGGTGGCGCCGTGGCTGAAGCCGCGCTTCACGCCGGCGCCCGCGAGCCACACCGTGAAGCCCTTCGGGTTGTGGTCGCGGCCGCTCGCGCCCTTCTGGAAGGTGGGCATGCGGCCGAACTCCGTCGTCCAGAGGACCACCGTGTCCTCGAGGAGGCCCCGCGCCTTGAGGTCGCGGAGGAGCGCCGCCGCGGGCACGTCGAGGATCGGCCCGTGCACGTCGTACTGCTCCTTCAGCTTCTTGTGGCCGTCCCAGTTCCCGACCCCCTCGCCCATGGCGTAGGCGCCGTTGAAGAGCTGGACGAAGCGCACGCCGCGCTCGAGGAGGCGCCGCGCCAGGATGCAGTTCCGCGCGAAGCCCGCCCGCACCGGGTCGGGGTCGTCGGCGCCGTAGAGGCGCAGGGTGAGCGGGCTCTCGCGCGAGAGGTCGCTCACCTCGGGCACGCTGAGCTGCATCTTCGCCGCGAGCTCGTAGCTCGCGATCCTCGCCCCCAGCTCCGAGTCGCCGGGGAAGCGCTCCAGGTGCCGCGCGTTGAGGAGGCCGAGGAAGCGCCGCGTCGCGGCCTCGGCGGCCGGCGGGGACCCCGGCGGCGGCGCCAGGTTCGCGGGAGGCTTCGCCGCGTTGAACGCGGTCCCCTGGAAGACGGCGGGCAGGAACCCGCTCGCCCAGTTCGAGGGCCCCGTCTGGGGGACGCCGCGGGGGTCCGGGATGGCGACGAAGGCCGGCAGGTCCTCGGCCTCGGTCCCGAGCGCGTAGGAGACCCACGCTCCCATGCTGGGGAAGCCCTCGAGGGTGAAGCCCGTCGACATCTGGTTCTCGGCCGGGCCGTGGGTGTTCGATCGGGCCGTCATGGAGTGCACGAAGCACATCTCGTCGGCCAGCTCGGCGAGGTGCGGCAGGAGGTCCGAGATGCGCTTCCCCGACTGCCCCCGCGGCTTGAACTCGTAGGGGCTGCGCGTGAGGCTCCCCTGCTCGCCCTGGAAGGTGATGAGGCCTTCCGCGCCCGGCATGGGCTGGCCGTGGCGGCGGAAGAGCTCGGGCTTCCAGTCCCAGGTGTCGACGTGGCTCACCGCGCCGGAGCAGAAGATGACGAGCGCCCGCCTCGCCCGCGCCGGGAAGTGCGCCGGCCGGGCTGCGAAGGGAGCGTCGGGCCGGATCGCCGGCCGCAGCGGCGGCGGCCGGCCGTCGCCGGCGGCGAGGAGCCCGTCGCGGGCGAGGAGCCAGGCGAGGGCCGCGCCGCCGAGCCCCCGGCCCGCGTCGCCGAGGAAGCGCCGGCGGTCGAGGAGCCTGCGGCCTTCGGGTGTCAATGAGTTCGCGTGCACGGCGGCTTCAGCTCACGAAGAGGAGCTCGCTCGAGTTGAAGAGCGCGCGGCAGAGGGCCTCGAGCCCGTGGGCGGCGACGAGGTCCGCGGCCGCGGCCTCCTCGACGGGATCGGGGGCCCGCTGCAGGAGCAGCGCGAAGGCCCGGCGCACCTGGCCCCGCGTCTCCGCGCCCGCCTCGCGCTCCAGGCGCGCCGCGAGGAGCCTCGCCTGCTCGAGGACGAACGCCGAGTTGAAGAGGCTCAGGCTCTGGAGGGCCGTCGTCGAGCGCGTGCGCCTGGGGCAGGCCTGGCCCGCGTCGGGGCAGTCGAAGGCGCCGAAGGTCCCGTCCTGCTGCATGCGGACCTTCGTCATGTACACCATGCGCCGCCAGTCGGCGGGCCCGAAGGCCCTCTTCGGCTCGTAGACGCGCACGTAGTTGTCGTTGGGCTCGAAGGCGCTGAAGCCGGGGCCGCCCATGCGGAGGTCGAGGGCTCCGCTCGCCTGGAGCATGCAGTCCCGGATCAGCTCGGCCTCGACGCGCCGCGGCGGGAAGCGCCAGAGGAGCCTCGAGGAGGCATCGACGGCGACCGCCTCGGGCCGCGGCGCGCTCGACTGCCGGTACGCGCTCGAGAGGACGACCTCGCGGTGGAGGGCCTTGAGGCTCCAGCCGCGCGCCACGAGCTCCGAGGCGAGCCAGTCGAGGAACTCGGGGTTGGACGGCGGCGCACCGTTCGACCCGAAGTCGTCGGGCGTGGCCACGATCCCCTCGCCGAGGTGGTGCTGCCAGAGGCGGTTCGAGATGACGCGGGCCGCGAGCGGGTTCCTCGGGTGCGCGATCCAGCGCGCGAGCGCCATCCGCCGCTCGCCTTCGGGCGCATCGGCTCTCAGGCCGAGCGGCTCGCCCAGGGCCGCGATCGCGCCCGGCGCGACGGCCTCGCGCACCTGAGCCGGCTCGCCGCGGTGGAGGCGGTGCGTGGGCCCGGGCTGCACGAAGCGGCCTGCGTAGGCCTTCGGCCTCGCCCGCAGGCGCGCGACCTCGAGCTCGAGCTCCCTCGCGCGGGCGGCGGGACCCGAGGCCGGTCCTGGGGCCGGAGCCGCGTTCGCGCCGGGGAGAAGCCTGTCCGCCGAGGTCGCGACGACCTTCCACGCGCCCGGCTCGCGGGCGACCTCGATCCGGTACTCGAGCGCGAGGCGGTCCTGGTACTTGCCCTCCCGGTCCCTGGCCCAGAGGACGCGGTCGATCGCCACGGGCTCCAGCAGCTCGACCTCGACCCAGCCCCGGCCCGGCTCGGCCGAGATCCAGCTCCGGCCGTTGCCGTAGAGGCCGTCGTTCAAGTGCTCGAGCTTGTGGAGCGGGCTCCCGGGGAAGTCGCTCGAGGAGCGCGCCTTGGCCCCGGCGCTCGCGAGGGCCGCGTTCCGAGGCGGGTCCGAGGCCGTGAAGACCTCGAGCTCGTCGAGGCAAGGCTCGAGCGAGCTCGTCTTGAGGACCGTGAAGCGGACGAGCCTCGCCTCGATCGCCGCGAAGCGGTCGGTGTTCCCGAGGGGGCTCACGGGCGGCCGGGAGGGCGCGCTCGACGCGTCGAGCGACGCCTGGGGCTCGAGCTTCCAGAGGTCGGCCCTGAGCCTCGCGAGCTCCGCCTCGAGAGCGCCGAGGGCGCGCCCCCTCGCCTCGCGCTCGGCCCCGTCCGGGACCGACACCTCCCGCTCTCCGTGCTCGACCCCCGCGAAGACGGCCTGGAGGCCGTAGTAGTCGCGCTGCGAGACGGGGTCGAACTTGTGGTGGTGGCAGCGCGCGCAGCCCACGGTGAGGCCGAGGAACGCCGTGCCCGTCGTGCTCGCCATGTCGTGGAGCTCGTTCATGCGCTGCTCCGCCGTGAGCCCCGGGTCCGGGCTCTTCACCTGGTCCCAGGCGCCGCCGACGATGAAGCCCGTGGCGGCGTCCTCCCCCACGAGGTCGCCGGCGAGCTGCTCCTGGACGAACCGGTCGTAGGGCCGGTCCTCGTTGAGCGCGCAGATCACGTAGTCCCGGTAGGGCCACGCGCTCTCCCGAGGCTGGTTCATCTCGAAACCGTGGGTCTCGGCGAAACGCACGACGTCGAGCCAGTGACGCGCCCAGCGCTCCCCGTGGCGCGGCGAGGCGAGGAGGCGGTCAACGAGGCGCTCGCAGGCGTCGGGAGAGTCGTCCCGCAGGAGCTCCGCGACCTCCTCGGGGGTCGGCAGGAGGCCATGGAGGTCCAAGGTGAGCCTGCGGATCCAGATCGCGCGGTCCGCTTCGGGCGAAGGATCCAGGCCCGCGGGCTCGAGCCTCGCGAGGACGAAGCGGTCGATCGGGCCCCGAGGCCAGCCGCAGGAGCGGACCTCGGGCGGCGCGGGCCGCCGGATGGGCTCGAAGGACCAGGGGACCGGCGCCTCGGCCGCGTCGGGAGGGTCGAGCCCTTCGGGCCACGGCGCGCCCTCGTCGATCCAGGCCTTGAGGGCCGCCACGTCGGCCGCGGGGAGCGGCCCGCCCGAGGGCGGCATGCGCACGTCGGGGTCGAGGCCCGCGACGTAGCGGTAGGCGAGGCTCTCGTCGCTCCTCCCGGGCACGATCGCCGGCCCCGAAAGCCCGCCCCGGAGCGCCCGGGCCTTCACGTCGAGCCTCAGGCGCCCCTTCTGGACCTCGGGGCCGTGACAGCGGAAGCACTTGGCGGCGAGGATCGGCCGCACGCCGCCGGCGAAGTCGGCGGCCCGTGCCCGAGGGGCCAGGAGCCCAACCGCGGCCAGGGCGAGGGGCAGCAGGGGCGCTGGCTGGGACCCGTACCTGTGCGTCCGCATGCCCACCAGGGTAGGCGCCGGGGAGGCCGCGGGCAAGGGGGCGCCGGCGGCGGGCTCGCCTCGAGCGGCAGGTCCTCTCAAGGCGCGTTGGGCGCGCCGGGCGTCGGGACGCTCGAGAGGGCCCAGTCGGTCGCGTCGTCGCCCGTGTCGGCGCCGTCGGGGAGCCTCGAGAGCGAGCCCTGCCCGAGGTCGGCCGCCGGGGTGGCCGCGCCGGAGACGAGATCGAACGTCCCCGGAGCGCCGCTGATGACCGCGGCCGTGATCGCCCCCTCGTAGGAGAGGGCGTCGATCACGGCGTTGGCCGTCGCGTCGAAGAGGACGACCGCATCGGGCGAGCCGTTCTGGATCCCCGTGAAGGCCTGCTCCAGGACCAGCGAGAGGGCCTCCGGCGCGACCTGGACCGCCGCCTGGTGGACCACGAGGTACTGGCCCGGAGAGAGAGATCCCGCCGGCGAGAGGTCGATGCGGAAGTACTCGGAGCTCGTCAGTCCGTTCACGAAGACGAGCGCGAGCCCTCCCAGGGGGACGCTCGTGGCGCCCGCGTTGAGCACCTCCGCGAACTCCATGGTGTCCGTGCCCTCCTGGTCGTAGTCCACCTCGTTGAGGACGAGGACACCGGTGGCGCAAGCCGGGCTCGCTGCGCAGTCGGAGTCGGCGCAGTCGATGAACGAGTCGCCGTCGTCATCGAAGAGGTTCCCGCAGTCCTCAGGCCGGCAGCACTGCTCGAGGTGGCGGCGCACCTCCAACAGCTCGGCCTGGCAGCTCTCGAGCTCCGCGCGCGCCTGATCGCGCTCGTCCCGGCACTGCGCGATCTCGGCGCGCAGGGCCTCCAGCTCGGGTCCCCCGCCGCAGGGAGGGACAGGCTCTGGGCCTCCCGAGAAAAGCCAGACGAGGAGGTAGACCGCGTCGGAAAGGTCCCTCGCCCCGTCGCCGTTCGTGTCGCCGTTGGCCGCCCCGCAGCGGTCACCGCCCCCTTGCGCCCGCGTCGGTCGGGCGAATCGGTCCGCGAGGAGTCCGGCCAGGGCCCCCGCAAGCATGCAAACGATGATGGCAGTGATGGCGGTGCGTATGGCAGTGCGTCTCGTCATGGTCTCGACCTCCGTGTCGCTCTTACCCCGGCGCCCCCGGCGCCACATTACACCCGACGGCCCTCCCGGTCACCGGGAAAGGGACGCGGGCGGCGCTGCTAAGCGATCCGACGAGGTCAGTCGTTCGGCGGTGCTGTGCCGCGGAGCGGCCCGAGCTCGTCACCCGTCGCCGGGGACGCCGGCGTCCCCCGCGCCGAGGCTCCCGATCGAGACCCGCTCCGGTCACCGCCTCCTGGAGGAAGAGGGCAGCATGTCCCTCGTCCTCGAGGTCCCGCGCCTGACACCGACGGTACGCTCCGCGCTCAACACCGTCGCCGCCTGGCTCGCCGCCAGGAGGTGAGGGCCCCTGGCGCGGGATCCACCCCGGTTTTGCGCCTTGGAGATGAGAAGAGTTCGCACAAGAGGAAGGCCCACAGCCCCGACCCCGGCGGAATGCATACGCTCGGGCCTGTGAGCCGGGCTCGCGAGGGCCCACGAGCTCCCATGTCTCCCGCGGCGGCACAGCTTCACCCTCATCCCGAAAGCGCTCCAGTAGTAGGGCTCGTCGAGCTCGGTTCGAACTCCCTCAAGCCCCACCGGGTGGTCATGCGTGGCCTCTTTCAGCCACTCTGAGCTACTCCAGCCACTGTCAGTACACCACCGACCAGGGTAAAATGGGGCTCCAAGTGCAGGGCCGGTGGTATCACATGGCCCCGCATGATGCCCGCGTAGCAAAGAGATGTGAGACGTTCGGCGAACCACGGGAAAGCGCTGACTCCAGCGGTTCTGGTACACCGCCCAATGCGCTGGCGCCGGCCAGTTCCCCGCGGTTCGCCGGGGAGAGTCCTGGTCACGGCCTCGATGAGGGAGGAAACACCATGAACCGCACAGTCTTGGGTCTTCTGGGCGCCTTGACCTTCTCGCTCGGTCTTGGCAGCCCCCTGGGCTGCACCCGATCCGACAGCGAGCTCGAGCGCGCGCCTGCGGAGCCCGGCGCCGCTCCCAAGGAGGAAGGGACTGGCACGGCGGAGCCCTCCACGGTTCCGACCGGTCCCGAGGTCCTGCACCTCAAGTTCGGCCTCTACACGTCGCGGAACCCGGCCACGCTCCGCGAGCGGTTCGCCCCCGTGTTGCGCTACCTTGAGCAGGAGCTCGCCAAGGCCACGCGCCAGACCGTGAGGATCGACCCCGACATCTCCGGCACCTACGAGGAGGGACAGCGGCGGCTCCTCAGTGGCGAGGTGCACTTCGGCCAGTACGGCCCGTCGACCTACGTGGAGGCGAGGACGCAGAACCCGCAGGTCACGCTCATCGCCGAGGAGCTCGAGGGAGACAACTACACCTTTCGGGGGGTGATCGCGAGCGGCAAGGGGATCACCAAGCTCGAAGACCTCAAGGGGAAGACCTTCGCCTTCGTCGACCCTACCTCCACGACGGGAGGCCAGCTCGCCAAGGCGGTCCTGGCGGAGGCCGGGATCCGCTGTGATGGCTTCGCCAAGATGGAGTACCTTGGAAAGGGGTACGTCGACAAGGAGGGCAAGACGCGGAAGGGCCACGAGGCGGTGGCCCAGGCGCTCGTCGACGGGCTCTTCGAAGCCGGGGCCCTCAACGAGAACACGCTTCGTGACTTCGAGGCCCTTTACCCGGGGAAGCTCAACCGGATCCACGCCTTCATGAGCCCCACCCGGCCCTGGGTCGCGAGCGCAAGCCTCAAGCCCGAGCTCGTCGAACACATCCGCGAGGCCATGGTATTGCTCAAGGACCAGAAGATCATCAAGAGCATACAGGACTCCCTCAGCGGGTTCCGCGCCGGTTACGACCAGGACTACGACGACATCCGCAAGCGACTGCCGCTCACCAAGGATTTCGATGCCCCCTGCGAGACCAAGGAGAAGGCACCGGGGAGCGACTGACACAGCGCCGGTAGGACCGCCGCACAGCCGCCACCACCGCCGGACCCGTCACCTCCCCCGCACGGGAACGGGCGCGACCAGCGTACCCCGGAGGGAGAGCCCGATCTCCTCCTCGACCAGACTCCGCAGGCTCTCGCGGGCCTGGAGGAGGAGGCCGACGCGCCAGAGCCGGACCGTGCCGTCCCAGGATCCCGAGACGGCCAGATCCCCCTCCGGCGCGAAGGCGATGGCCGTCACGGGCTGCGTCGTGGCTCCGTGGCGCAGCCGCGCAAGCTCCGTGAAGCCCTCGAGCTCCCAGAAGCGGACCGTCTCGTCCCAGGAGGCCGTGGTGAGCAATCTGCCGTCGCGGCTGAAGGCCAGGGCGGAGACCTTGCCACCGTGGCCGGAAAGGACCGCGAGCTCACTCTGGCCCCGCCAGTCCCAGATCCGCACCGTGTACTCCTTGTCGAGGAGAGCCAGGGCGAGCCGACGCCCGTCCGGGCTGAAGGCCAGGGCCGTGATCGGAGCCCGGGCATCCAGGAGCGTCCTCTGCCGTCGATCCCGAACCTGCCACAGAATCACCCTGCCGGCATCGGAGCCCGTGGCGAAGAGGTTCTCGCTCGGGTGGGAAGCAAGCCCTGTGACGGCACTCCGGTGCTGGCCCAAGAGCGCCTCCTCTTCTATCCCGCCCGTGTGCAACCTCCAGAGTTTGATCCGCCCGTCGTCCCCGCCCGAGGCAAGGAGCTCCACCCGCGCGTTGAAGGCTAGCCCCGTGACCCACCCGGCGTGAGCCGCTGGCTGGTGGCCCAGGCGCTCCAGGGTCCTACCGTCCCAGAGGACGATGCTCCTGTCCTGCGAGCCGGTAGTGAGGTACCGCCCGTCGGGGCTGGCCGCCAGGGCGGTGATCGTGTTCCCGTGCACTCGAGGAGAGGACAGCCGCTCCCCGGCCGTGAGGTCGCCACCACGATCTACGAACCCTTGCCACACCCCGAGCGCCGTCCGGTTGCCAGCGTAGGCCAGGCGACTCTTCCCGAGCCAGGCCACGCTCCCGACCTCGAACCCCGCCTCCGCCCGGTCGGTCCTGTCGACGAAGACCCGCCACAGCCTCACCGTCCAGTCCTGGGAGCCCGAGACCAGGAAACGGCCGTCGCCGCTGAACGCCAGGGAGGTCACGGCCCCGTCGTGACCCGCCAGGGGACAAAGCCTCGCCAGATCGCCCGCGCTCCGGAGCTCGATGCTGCCGTCGAGCGCCCCGGAGGCGAGGAACCTCCCGTCGGGGCTGAAGGCCAGGGAGCGAACGCGCTCGAGGTGCACCTGGGCTGCCAGGGGCTCCCCCCGACGTTCCAGGTCCTTCCAGAGCCTCACCGTACCGTCCCGGAAGCCCGCGGCGAGCACGCCGTCAGGGCTGAAGCCAAGGCACAACACTTCCTCGAAGAAGCCGAGCGGTGTTACGGACTCCGTCTCCAGGTCCCATACCTCCAGCGCGCTGTGGAACCCCGAGGCGAGTTTCCTGCCGTCGCGGCTGAAGGCAAGGCACGTGACCACGTCCGGGTGACGGACGAGTAGCTTCGGCGCTCCCCCGAGCTGCCCGCGGCCGTCGAACTCCCACAGCTTGACGCCGAGCTCGTCTTTGTGCTCGGAGCCGGAGGCGAGACGTTCACCGTCCGGGCTCAGGGCCACGACCATCACCTCTCTGTGCTCGGCTCCCCTGATCGCCGCGGTGCCGGCGATCTCCAGGAGCTCGATCTTGTTCTCCCCCGCCACCGCGAGCCTCCCGCGGCGGGGATCGAAGGCAAGCGACCCCGGCAAACGAGCTCTCCGCAGGACCTTGAGTTGCCGAGGGGGCCTCGACGCCCCGCTGGTGAGGTCCACCTCGATCACCCCGCTCTCCGTGAAGCAGACGACCGCGCTGTCCCGACCGAACGCGACCAGTTTCGGCTCCTCGCCCAGGTTCGTGGCCCAGACGCGCGCCGCGGGCGCTTCCGTGCGCGCAAGGTAGAGCCTCTCGCGGGCTCCAATGTTTTCCCTGGCCTCGATTGAGGCCGCGGCCAAGACCGCCGCGCCCTGGTAGTCCTTTTCGTTGAAGGCGGTCTTCGCCTGCTCGAGGTAGAGGGTCGCGAGGCTCTCGTTCGCCCGCCGGAGGGCCTCTGAGACGCGCATGTACGCCGCCACGACGACACCGATGAGGAGGACCAACCCCAAGATCGCCGCCGCCGCCGCCCCCCGGTGGCGCCTCACGAAACGCCGCAGGAGGTACCCCAGCGTCGGCGGGCGCGCCTGGATGGCCTCGCCGTGGACGAAACGGTCGAGGTCGTCCGCGAGGGCCGCGGCGCTCACGTAGCGTTCCCGGGGGTCCTTGCGGGTGGCCTTGGTGATGATCGTCGCCAGGTCCGCCGGCACGTTCGGGTTCACCTTCTGGGGCGGCGGCGGCTCCTCAAAGAGGACCTGCATCGTGAGGCGCTCCTCGGTGTCCCCGTCGATCATCGGCCGCAGGCAGGCGAGCTCGTAGAGGATCGTTCCGAGCGCGTAGACGTCGGCCCGGTGGTCCACGTCGAGCAGGCCGCGCTGTAGCTGCTCCGGGGGCGCGTAGGGAAGCGTGCCAACGAACTTCCCCCGATCGACGGTGATCGTCTTCGACACGCCGCTGAGCTTCGCGAGCCCCAGGTCCATGATCACGGGGCGGTGGTCGTGCCGCGTGACCATGATGTTGTGGGGCCTGATGTCCCGGTGGACGATCCCCTGGTCGTGGATGTGCTGTAAGCCTCGCGCCGCATCCCGCACCAACGCGGCGATGCGGAAGGAGATGTCGCGGCCCTCCCGGAGCTCCGGGATCTCCTCCTCCTCCTCGATACGTTCGGCCTCCGGCAGCCCTTCCGCCTTCTCGGCCTTGACCAGGCCAGCGGCGGTTGAGGCCGCCTTCTCGAAGTGGCCCTCGCGCAGCCCCCCCGTCCCGTGGCTCCGGTACCTCTCGAGCATCTTCACGATGGAGCCCAGGTGGGCCCCGTCCACGTGCTCCATCGCGTAGAAGAAAGTGCCGTTCTCCTCGCCGAAGCTCAGGATCTTCACCACGTTGGGGTGGTCGCAGCGAGAGAGCGCTCGCACCTCTATCCGGAACCTGGCGAGGGCCTGGGGCTCGTCCTTGAGCGCCGGCGAGAGCATCTTCAGGGCGACGAGGCGATCGAGGCTCCGCTGCCGGGCGAGGTAGACCACTGCCATCCCCCCCTCCCCGAGCTTCCCCACGATCTCGAAGTCCCCGAGCTCCTTGCCTGGCTTGGGAAGCGCCTCCACGAAGACCTCCTCACCGCACGCATCGACATCGGAGCGCGACTTCTGCGCCAGCTCCTCGAAAGCGTCCGAGTCGACCCTGGCGAGGACCACCCAGGAGAGGAACTCCCTCAGGTCGGCGACCAGGAAGTCGCCCTGCTGATCGTGCCCTGGGAGGTAGAAATCCCCCGTCTCGTAGCAGAGGAACTGGATGCCGCCCCTCCCCGTCCGCGCCCGGTTGAGGAAGTAGACCTTGTCGAGGACTTCCTCCGGCTGGTAGTAGACCAGGGGATGCAGCGAGACGTGCTCCCCGGGGGCGATCTCCACGTAGAGCCTCCGGGGGAGGGTCGTCTCGGAGGTCTCCTCGCCCTCGAGCACCTGGCGTCGGAGGGCGCTCGGGCCCGCGAGGTCGAACCAGTCCACCCGGCGTTCGCCATGGAGGCCCAGCCTGACCTCCTCGGCGTAGACGAGCCGCCCCCCACCGAGGAGCGCCGGCCCGTCGAGGAGCACCTTCGCGAGGCCGAGGAGCACGGGGACGAGCCTCCGGTAGGTGTCGGGAGCGGCCTTGATCGCCCCGTGCCCCGACATGGCGTTGCGGTAGGCCGGGAGGAGATCGAGGACATCGAGGGTGCTGGCGCGCCCGCCCTTTTGGCCGCCGTCCCTACCGACCAGCGCCATGGCGGCGCGGATCTCGGCGAGCCCTTCTTCCGGCGTCCCGAGCCGGTCGAGGATCTTCCGGGACCAAGGGTCCCCGCGCTCCGGGTGACCGAGGAAGTGGAGGGTCTCGCGGACGATGCCGTGCCACTGACCGAGGGAGGGCAAGGCGAGGTGGGTGAGCGCCGCGTCAACCTTGGCCGAGCGCTCGCCCCGCTCCCTGTAGCGCCCGACAAACGCCGAGGCCGCAAGCTTCAAGCTCGCTTCCAAGAGGTGGAAGGCGTGATCGTGCCTCTCCCGCTGTCCCTTGGCATTGAACGCCCGCGCGTAAAGCCGCGCCAGTGGTAAAGGGAGCGCCTCCTGGAAAGCGCGGTCAAACGCCAGGTCCTGCATGGCGTGGAAGCCTCACGCGCCGCCTGAAAAGACAGGGCTCATCGGGGGCACTCCCTGTAGAGGCGCGCGAGCGCGCTCGTCCAGCCCGCTGGGTCTGTCGAGCAGGCACTCCAGGCCTCGGCCTCGAGCATTCTCGAGCACTCGCGTACGACCTCGGCAGCGTCCGGCCGGCGTTCCGGATCCTGGTGCGTGAGCCGGGTAACGAGTTGCACCAGGTCCGGAGGGACCCGGTCGCGGAGCTCTCCGGGCCAGGCAACCCCGTCGAGTTTCTCGCGGATGACATCATCCCGGTCCTTGTCCGCCAGGTCCCAGGGCAGTCGTCCGCAGAGCCACTCGTAGAGGAGGATCCCGAGGGAGTAGATGTCGGCCTTGCTGCTTGCAGGCGCATCGCGGAAGAGCTCCGGGGCGATGTAGGGCAGGGTCCCCGCAACGCCCAAGGAGCCCAAGCCCTCCTCGAAGTCGGCGATGCACGCGATGCCGAAGTCGACGAGCACCGGGCTCTCATCCGCTGGCCGCAAGAGGATGTTCTCCGGCTTCAGGTCGCGGTGGATGACACCCCGCTGGTGCAGCACATCCAGCGCGGCGGCCAGCAGTCGCGCCGTCTCCAAGACGAAGCCAAGCTCCCCGGCGCGGCCGGAGACGATGTAGTCCCGGAGGCGAGGCCCCTTGACGAACTCCTCGACTACGTAGAGGTTTTCGTCCTGGTCGTAGGCGATGGCGAAGACGCGGGCAACGCCGGGATGGCGGATCCGCGACGCCACCTCGAGCTCGGTCCGAAGGGACGAATGGATCGCTTGTCGCCTCGCCTGATCGTAGACCCTGGAGACGTAGACCCTCTTGAGGGCGACGATCTGGTCGCGGCAGGGATCGAAGGCGCGAAAGACCTCGCCGAAGGCGCCCCTTCCCAGGTTCTCGAGGAGCACATAGCCGTCCGGACCGGACTCCCTCCCCTCCAGCGCGGCCAGGCGCCCCGTTTCCTCAGCCAGACCAGCGCTCGCTCCCAGCGCCGCCATCGCTTCCCGGATCGGGCGCAGGAACCTCCAGTACCCGCCGCGGCGGGAGCGCTCCGCCGCCCTCTCGAGGCAGACCTCGGCCATGCGCTTGAGTTTCTCGCGCGAGTAAGCGCGAGCCAGAGAGATCCAGAGGGGGATCTCATGGTCGGGCAGGTCCGCCTCGGCGAACTTGTGCGCCGCCAGCTCGAGGAGCCTGAGAGCTCCAGGGTCCGACCTCATAGCGGCGAGCTCTCCCTTGGCCGCCTCCAGGAGGAGCGCGAGGTAGGGCTCAGACATCCCCGCCAGGCACTTCTCGGCGGCTGCGAGCTCCCCGCCGGCCTGATCGAGCCTCCCCTGAGCAGCGATCGCCAGGGCCAGGTCCTTCCGGGCGAAGAACTCGATGTCCTTGTAGCCGTCCTCCGCCGCCACCTGGAGACAGGCGCGGAGCTGCGACTCCGCGCGAGCGTGGTCTTCCGCGGCAAGGTACGCCCTGCCCATGTCGTTCAGCACCCTGGCGCAACCCCGCCGGTCCCCCACCTCAGAGGCTAGCTGGTAGTCAAGCTCGAAGCAGTCCAGCGCCTCCTGAAAACGCCCGGACTTGAGGTGCACTCGCCCTACGTTTCCAGCCGTCACGGCTATGCCATAGCGGTCTCCCACGAGGACCTTCTCGACCAGCGAGACCAGGAAGGCGGAGAGCGCGGGTTCGAGCCGCCCGCTCGACGCGTGGAGCATCCCCAGGGTGTCCTGCACTTGCGCGCGCCTGGCCCGGTCTCCGAGGCTGCGGTAGATACTCGATGCCTCGACAAGTGCGTCCGTCGCCTCCTCGATGTCGCGGAGCTTTCCCCTGGCGAGCCCCAGGATGTGGAGGACACGCGCTCGCAGCGCCGTGCCCTCACCCGCCCGGGGCCTAACCTCCCCGAGCCTGGCTATCGCGAGCTGAGGAGCCCGCTCCCGCAAGTCGAGGTAGGCGAGCTCCACGCGGCACGCGTCTCGAAGCGCCGGGAGCGCCGCCTCGAAGTCCGCCCGGGCCTCCCGGTCACGTCCGACCAGAACTCTCGCCGTCGCCCGAGCATAGAGCATCTCCGGGGTGGTCGCGTCCAGGTCGCACACCTCACCCGGCCGCCCCGCCTGCAGAGCGGAGGAAAAGGGCTCCGGGAGGGTCGGAAGAGCTGGGGCGAAGGGCAGCCCTACCGGACCCCGATCGGGCGGCGTGAAAGCCCGCTGGCCTCGTTCCCCCGTGCTCGCAGCCTCCGATCGTCCCGCCCCGGGCGCAAGGTCGGGCGACGAGTCCGTGAAGAAAGAGCCGGTTGCCTGGTCCTCCGCGAGCATGGACTCGACCTCCTTTCGCAAGGCGGGGTCCCCAAAACATGCCCTGTCGAGGAAGAGAGCGCGGTCCTCTCTGTTCTTGGAGGGAGCCGCAAGGAAGAGCTCTTTGATCCTCTGGTAGCGCTCAGGAATCATCCGGATCCGGATCTCGGTCTCAACGCCCGGCGCAGCCAGGCGCGAGCGGTTCGCCAGTCCTCCTCGACCACCCTCTGGGAGACCCCCAGCTCGGACGCGACCCGGCTGGCGGTCAGTCCGCCGAAGAATCGCAGCTCGAAGACTGCGCTCGCCCTCGGGTCGAGCTCGGAGAGCTTCTCCAGCGCCTCCGCGAGGTCGATGAGATCGATCGCCCGGTTCTCCCTCGGGTCGACGATCGTGGACGCGAGCGGGACGCGCTGCAGCCCTCCCCCTCGTTTGCCTGCGGAGCGCCTGCGGGCGTGGTCGACGAGGACGTGCCGCATCTCCCGCGCCGCGACGGCAAAGAAGTGCGTTCGGCTGCGCCAGTCGACGTGTTTCTTACGAACAAGGTGGACGTAGGCCTCGTTCACCAGCGCTGTCGGCTCGAGGGTATGCCCTCTCCTTTCGCGCCGGAGATACCTCGCCGCGAGCTTGCGCAGGTCGTCATAGACTAGCGGCAGGAACTCCGCCGCGGCAGAGGTATCTCCCCGTGCCGCTTGCGCCAGCAGCGACGCTGCCTCCTTGGTTGCCGCCGGAGACATTGTCCCCTCCAGATAGGCGAATGGTATCCGTCGAGCGAAGGTCAAGTCAAGCCCTTCCCGGCTTCCGTCACCCGCTCTTGAATCAAGCCGTGGTCGCTAAAGGACCTCGCATTTTGGCGAGGGCCGTAGCTATATTTCCGATGTGGCCCTAAGCCTTGATAACTCCTGGCACTATGAGGGGGGGCTTTGGCAGGATCCCGACCTGGCCAGGGTCCGGAAGTCCCCGCTCCACTACCGTCCCAGGCCTTTCTCCCCGGAGCTCTGCGAGCAGCCCCTGCTCGGCGTGCTCCGCGGACCGCGCCGGGTGGGCAAGACCGTCAGCTTGAAGCTGCTCGTGGCACAGCTCATCGAGGAGCGCGGCTGGGACGGACGCACGATCTCGTACCTGACCTTCGACACGGTCCGGACGCTGGCCCAGGCCGAGGAGATCCTCCGAGAAGCCGTTCACGGGCGCGCCCTCCGCCTCCTGATCGTCGACGAGGTGACGGCTCTCTCCGGCTGGCAGAGGGTGATCAAGAAGCTGCGGGACGACGGCACTCTGGCTCGCCCTTGCGTCCTCCTCACGGGAAGCTCGAGCCACGACCTCAAAGCCGGCTCGGAACGGCTCGCCGGGCGGAGGGGAGCCGTCCCCCTACCGGATCAAATCCTCCTCCCCATGCCCTACCCCGCCTTCCTGGAGCAGATCGGTCGCGCGGGCATCGCCGTCGAGCCTCGAGAGGCGATCCGGGCCTACCTCGAGGCCGGCGGCTTCCCGTTCCGGGTGGAGCGGTACGTCGAGTCCATGCGCGGGACAGGACGCTACGAGCCAGCCGAAGACCTGCAGGTCTTCGACGACGTCATCTTCTACGAGCTCACCCGGAGGCGGCTCGATCGATCGATCGCGCTCGAGGTCCTCGGAAGGCTCTCCTCGATCTCGACGAGCGCGGTGAGCTACGAAGGCTTCGCCAAAGCCATCACCGCGAGCCGGGACACGGCCAGGAAGTACCTGGACGTCCTCGGAGACGCGTTTCTCCTCGCCACGATCTCGTCCTACGACACGGGCCGGGGGAGGGTGGCGCCCAAGAAGAACCGCAAGTTCCTCTGGATCGATCCCGCCCTCGGCTATCTCGCGCCGTGGCTGCGCCAGGGGGAGGCGGCCCGGGCGGAGTGGCTCGTGGGGGCGGCGCTCCTCAGGCAGTTCGAGGCGAGGCTCTGGGAGGGGCTCTCCTCGCCGCGGAACGTCTTCACCTGGAAGAGCAAGGCCGGGAACGAGGTGGACTACCTCGTGGTCGACCGATCCCGGAGGCTCCTGTTTCCGGTGGAGGTCAAGCACCAGCGGGCGATCGCCGACTGGGACTTCCAGGTGATGGAGCGGGCCTTCGGGAAGGGCCTCCTGGTGACGCCGGAGGTGGACAGGGAGAGGCCCAGGTCCAGGGCCGTGACTCTGGAGCGCTTCCTGCGTGAGACGGACAAGCTCGTGGGCTGACGGGCTGAACGACCCGGGGCGGGCCTCACGGCCCTCCGGCCACGCCGATCCGCGTGATCGAGCCCCCGTCCCGCTCGTTCGCCGAGAAGACGAAGCTCCCGTCGGAGGTGGCGACGACGCCCTCGGGCCGCGCGCCGGGGTTGAAGCCGACGAGCTTCCGGTCGATGGCGGCCGGGACGGCGCCGTCCAGGACGCCCGTCACGTCGAGGAAGAGAACCGACCCGCGATCCTCGTCCTTGGCGGCGCGCTCGATGCCCACCGCCGCGACATCGGCGTCGTCGACTTCGAAGATCGCCGTGTCCTCGGGGTCGAGGCGCGGCAGCTTCGAGGCGCTCGGCGGGAAGAGGTCGCCTGGATTCTGGACGGGGCAGGAGATGAGGCCCGTCCCGTCAAGGAGCGACGGATCGAGGTCGAAGATGCAGTAGGTCGCCGCGACGACGATGGCCCCCGGCCCGCCCCTCAAGTCGAGGACCGAGATCCCCTGGAGGTGCCGCACGTTGCTGTTTGCCTCGTTGGCGGTGATGCAGAGGTCCCCCTCGGGGCTGATGTCGAGCCCGTCGGGATGCGTCCCCCGCAGCTTGCCCTTGGCATCGGCGAACCCGTGGGGAAGGAGCACCACGTCGACGAGCGCCGCGGCACCCACGTCCTCGGGGGAGAGGCTGTCATCGTCGCCGTCCTCGCCATCGTCATCGTCATCGAGCAGTTCCTCTGCCGTCTCGAGGCTCACGACGGCCACGGCGCTCTGCTCCTGGAGCGTCACGAGGGCGAAGGAGGACTCGGGGTCGATGGCGACGAACTCCGGCTCGATGGCCTTCGGGCTCTTGGCCCGGGCAGGGTGGGCTGTCAGGAAGCCATCGAACAGCACCTCGGCGGTCACCACGGCGGCCACGCGGATGCGCGAGGGCGCTTCCCGGAGGTCCAGGACCACGATGCTGCCGCCGACGTCCTCGTCCTCGGTCTCGCTGTCGCACTCCTCGGGCTCCGGCGTCTGCGCCTCGCAGGCCACGACCGCGAACCGGCCGTCGCGGGACACGTGGACCGAGTCGGGGCCCGGGCTCACGGCCACGGAGCCCGCGATGCGGTTCCCGGCGACGGCCACGACCTTGCCCGGGTTCACGTTGGGCTTGTCGGCGTCCTTGACGGCCACGAGCGCGAAGCCCGCGGAGGGGTGCGCCGAGACCGAGGTCGTCTCGCCCAGGCCCATCTCCACCGAGAAAACCTCGCGGAGGGGCGCCCGGGCCGGGGAGAGGTGGAGCACCACCGGCAGGAAGGACGGGTCGCCCGCGCCCGCGCAGGCGAGCTCCGGGCTCACCACGTGGATGAGCCGGTCGTTGGCCGAGATGTCGAGGATCTCCGCGTTGGGCGAGCTCAGCTTGAAGTTGAGCGGGTCGCCGACCGAGACCTGGCCGAGCGCCGGGTCCCGGGCCAGCAGGCCGAGGACGCAAGAGGCCGCCAGCGTGACGTCGAGGCGCCGTGAAACACTCATGTTTCCCTCCTTCCCGGGGGTGCTCTCCCCCCCGATAACCCCGAAATCCTGAAACGCCTCCGCGCCGCCCGGACGGCGGGAACCTACAGACAGCCCCGGTATGGTACGCCGGCAGGCAGGCCGTCTGCAATGGGGTCGCGCCCGCCAGGGTCGCGGCAAAGTGGCCCTCTGACCGGCGGGGGGCGGCGACGGGGTGCCGACCCTGAGGGTGTCCGGGGCCGGATCGCGCGCGTGCCGTGCCTCGCGGGAGCCGAGGGAGCCCACTTTC
>JACQVW010000215.1 GCA_016209535.1 Planctomycetota bacterium
CATCCAGCACTGGCAAGAACGGAATGCCGAAACCGCCCGCTACCACGACAAGAGCACCCGCCGGAAACTCCGCGCCGCAGGGATCGACTTGCGCAAGGTCCGCCGTTGCCCGCTCAGGATCTAGCGCTGTAGTGTTACCCTGACCCTCATGACGACCCAGGAGGCCAGGCCCATCTCCGCGTCGATGCGAGCGAGCATCGCGACCGTCCTCCTCCTCGCCGTCGGACCCTCGAGCGCTCTCGCCGCGCCGTGGCCCCTCTGGCGCGAGAGGAAGGCGAGCTTCCAGCTCGTCCTCCCGGCGGGCGACGAGCGCGGCGCGCGGCTCGTGCGCTCGACCCTGGAGCGGCACCTCCGTGACCTCTTCGGCGTCGCGCTGCGCCCATCGGACGGCGCCCGCGAGCCCGGCACCCGGATCGTGGCGGGCGCGCCGGCGACCAGCTCCGAGATCGCAAGGCTCGCCGCGGCGGGCTTGAAGCTCACCACCGAGGACCTCGGCGACGAGGGCTTCGAGCTCCTCACCCACGAGGCCGAGGGGCGCCGGCACGTGGTCCTCCACGGCCGCACGCCCCGCGCCCTCAAGCACGCATGCCAGGAGCTCCTGTTCTTCCGCGTCTCTGCGGGGCCCGCGGGAGGGGACCTGGAGGCGCCGATCACCGCCGTGCGGCGCCCCGAGGTGCGCTACCGCGGCGTCTACATGCTGCCCTGCTGGAGCGCCCACGACTCGCTCGAGTCCTGGCGGCGCGTCCTCCTCTTCAACTCGGAGCTGACTCTGAACCGGAGCTGGTTCTGGCTCGACGGATTCCCGGTGGCCGGACACACGGGCGAGTACGCGGGCACGGCCCTCGCGCGGGCCGAGGCCGTCCAGGGGCTCATCGACCTCGCGAACGGGGAGGACATGAAGCTCCTGATCGGCGGCGGGTGGTTCAACTGGCACCACGAGAAGGCCGTGGGGAAGGAGCTCGCGAAGGGCCGCGACTACTACCTCCAGTACTTGAAGGCGTTCCGGGGCTTCCACGGCTTCTACATCGAGCCCACGGGCGAGGGCTCCGAGGTCGCGAGCTGGCGCGGCGAGTGCGAGATGCTCCGCGAGCTGGTCCGCACCGTGCTCGGGGAGCGCCCCGACCTGGAGCTCGCGATCGCCATCGGGAAGTTCAACAACCCCGAGTACCTGAAGCTCATGGCCGAGCTGGACCCGAAGCGCGTCTTCTGGTGGTGGTGCTGGGGCGACCCGATCGCGCAGAAAGCCCTCGATCTCTACCCGTCCGTCCTGCGCTGGCACCTGTCGGCGCGCATGTCGGAGTATCACGGCTCCATGGACCCTCCGGGGCCCCGGGACGAGCCGCTCGCCGGCATCGCGACCAGCTACGACCCTGGGCAGGGCTTCGGGAACCCCTGGAACGGCTGGGGGAAGCTCGGTGTGGACAGACCTCGCGACTTCCACCCTCACACGGTGCCCTACTTCGCGCAGCAGTACCACTTCCGGGAGCGGTCCTGGGACCTGCGCTTCTCGGAGGAGGCGTTCCTGGCACGCCTCCAGCGCCGGCTCTTCGACGCGGGCGCGCCGGGCGAGGCGGCGAGGCGCTACTGGGCGGTCTCGCGCATGGCCCAGGCGGCCCTCGAGAAGCGCCGCCCGGCGAAGGCCGAGCTCGCCGAGGCCCGCGCGCTCGTCGAGGCGCTGCGAGTCGGGCCCTCGACGCCGCGCCAGGCGGACACGGTGGCGCGCATGGAGGAGGCCGTGAGGGAGCTCGAGAAGCTCGGGGCAGACGAGAAGCTCAAGGGGAAGCCGTGACGCGCGGGCGCGGCCACGAGGAGTACAAGTCGGTCGAGCACGCGCTCAAGTACCTCGCCGTCGCCGACGCGATACCGCACCGCACCGAGGGCGAGGCGGCGTTGCTCGACGAGGTCGATCCCGCCTGCGGCCGCGTCCTCGACCTGTGGAAGTGGAGGGAGCTGGCGCTGCTTGCTGGCAGGAGGGCGTGAGGCGCGGGCAGGAGCGTCCCGGACACAATCGAGCTCCCGGCAGAAAGGGTGCTTGCGCGGGATCATCAACGTTGGCATAATGTTGCCGCGGTACTGGTAGACGCAGCCGTCGAAGCCGGCGCCAGGCTTCTCCAGGCCCTCGACAAGCGCCGTATCCGCATCTTCGCCGCCTACTGGCTCTATGTCTCGGAAGCGGGCTACTGGAGGCTCTTCCTGGGATCGAGCACTTACCAGCGACGGGACGGCTTCTGGTTCCTGAAGCGCATTCAGGAGATCCTGGCGGAGCCGGGTTTCGACGAAGCGCTCTCTCTGAGCGATGTACGCGTCGTAGGCCCCTCCGACCGGACCACGAGTGCCCTCGTCCGATCCAGACGCGTTCCCGGCATCGCGCGCGTCCGGCTCTCGGGCAGCCTCGTGAGCTGGATCCTGATCGAGGACGCGCTGATCTACCGCCTCGAACCTCCTCACAAGGCGCGAGGCCGCGCCGGAGCTCGCGGACAGAGCCCCCTGGCCAGGGGACGGCGCCGAGCAGCAAGGGCAGGCTGATCGACCCTCACA
Organism: Planctomycetota bacterium; assembly: GCA_016209535.1. GTDB lineage: Bacteria > Planctomycetota > UBA8108 > UBA8108 > SXIK01 > JACQVW01. The sequence goes on from JACQVW010000215.1 coordinate 2,539, forward strand.
GGGCCCAGGAGAACCACTGCCCCGAAAAAGCCCTTGACAACCGATTACGTTTGTAATATATTAAGATTACAGACGTAATCGGTAGCGTAATCGATAGCGCCGAATCGGTTCGCTCGGTTCCCGTGCTCGCCAGGACTTGACATGCCCACCCCCCCCATTTCCGACGCCGAGTGGTACGTGCTGCAGGCCGTGTGGGGAGGCCACCCGGCCTCGGCCGAGGACGTCGTGGCGCGCCTCGAGGGCAAGGCCGACTGGAGCCCGCGCACGGTCAAGACGATGCTCCACCGCCTCGTACGCAAGGGCGCGCTCGCCTACAAGAAGGACGGCAAGCGCTACCTCTACTCGCCCGCCGTCTCGCGGCGGGAGTCGGTGCGGCGGGCGATCCGCGACTTCCTCGACCGCGTCTTCGGAGGCGCCGCGGCCCCCGCCATCGTCCACATCGTCGAGGAGTCACGGCTGAGCCGCGAGGAGCTCGAGCGCCTCAAGGCCCTCGTCGAGGACAAGCTCGAGAAGTAGGAGGTCTCCATGGTCACGACCGCCGCGTTCATCGAGAGTGCGTTCCTCTGGATCCTCGACGCGACCCTCCACGCGAGCCTCCTCGCTCTCCTCGTGGGCGCGGTGCTCCTCGTCGCGCGCGACCGCATCGCGCCGCGCTGGAGGCACGCGCTCTGGCTCCTCGTCGCCTTGAGGCTGTGCCTGGCCGCGGCGCCCCCGAGCCCCTTCAGCCTCGCGGCGCTCCTGCCGCGCGCCGGGAGCGCGCCGGCGGGGAGCGGGCCCGCCGAGCCTGCGGCGGTCTCGGTCGAACGGGCGGCCCCGGACGCGGGGACGCCGGCAGCCCCGGCGGCCCCCGCGGCCGCGCTCGCGCGACCCGCCGGCGGCGACCTGCCGCCTGCCGGCGGCGCCCGGGCGAGCCGCTCGTGGGCCTTCTGGCTCGGCCTCGCGTGGCTCGCCGGCTGCGCCGTCGCCGCAGCGCGCCTCCTCCTCGGCGCCGCGCGGCAGCGCCGTGAGCTCCATGGCCTCGAGGCCGTCGAGAGCCCCGCCGCCCGAGCCCTCCTCGAGGAGTGCGCCGGGAGGCTCGGCCTCCGGCGAGCGCCGGAGCTCCTCGCCGGGGACCGCGTCGCGGGGCCCGCGCTCGCGGGGCTCATCCGGCCGCGGATCATCCTCCCGAGGGCCTTCGCCGAGGGGGCGCCGCCCGAGGAGCTGCGCCACGTGCTGCTCCACGAGCTCGCGCACCTGAAGCGCCTCGACGTAGCGGTCGCGGCGGCGCTCTCGGCCCTGGAGGCGCTCCACTGGTTCAACCCGCTCCTGCGCTGGGCCTTCGCCCGCTCTCGCGAGGAGCGCGAGCTCGCCTGCGACGCCGCGGTCCTCGAGCGCTCGGGCGAGGCCGGCGGGCGGGCCTACGCGGCGACGCTCCTCCGCCTCGCCGAGGCCGCGTCGCTCGCGCCCCGCGGCGCGGTCGGGCTCCACGGCGCGAGGTCGCTCGAGAGGCGCCTCCGCTGGATCGCCGGAGGCCGGCACGGGCGCGGATCGCCCGTCCTCGCGGCCCTGCTCCTCGCCGGCTGCGCGGCGGCGGGGCTCACGGATGGCGGCAAGGCGCCGGGCGGCGAGCGGGTCCCCCGGATCTACGACGTCGAGCCCTTGGCGAAGGTCGAGCCCGAGTTCGGCATGCCCCGCCTGGGGGTCGTGGTCGAAGAGACGCCCAAGGCTCTTCCCGCGCCCGAGGACCCCGAGGCGGACCGGGCCAAGCGGCGCGCGAAGCTCGAGGAGCTCGCGGCGCTCCTCCGGAAGGAGGTCGTGCCCGAAGCCTGGGCGGGCGGCGCGACGGTGGAGCCCGAGGGCGAGGGCGCGCTCCGGGTCACGGCCCCCGAGGAGGTCCACGATGCGGTGCGCGCCCTCCTCGACCGGAAGCTCGCCGAGCGGGGCCTCTGGGTCTACCTCGAGTACAAGCTTGCCCTCCTCGACGCGGCGGCGCTCGCCTCGCTCCCGCCGCGGCTCGCCGGCGACCTCGACGCCGCGGCGCGGGGCAAGACCCTGCCGGCCCGGAGGGTCATGGCGGACGAGGCCGACGCGCTCGTCCGGGCCCGCCGCGCCGGCGGCTCGCCGGCGGTCACGTCGCGGCCCGTCGTGACGGCCTGGAACCGCCAGCTCTCGCACATCGCCGTCATCAACCAGTCGGCCCACATCGTGGACCTGAAGAAGGCCGAAGCGGACGGCAAGGGCGAGGCCCAGCCCGTGATCGGGGTCTTGAGCCTCGGCTTCGCCGTCGAGCAGCGCGCCGCGGTCAGCGAGGACCGGAAGCGCGTTGCGCTCGAGCTCCAGTACGAGTGGGCCGACGCCAAGAAGCCGGTCCAGGCGGTCGAGGTCGAGGGCGTCCCGATCGCGATGCCGGAGCTCGCCATGTGCCAGGGGCGGGCCACGCTCGACGCGCCCCTCGGCGAGTGGATGCTCGCGGGCGCCTTCCACGCTCGATCCGACCTCGGCGCCCTCCTCGTCAAGGCCGAGGTGGTGGAGCCTGAGGCCGCTGGAGCGCGGCGCGAGCAGGAGTAGGGCGAGGCGGTCCCCGCCGCTGCGCGTCGTGCACGATGCCCTGAGAGGCGCAGGAGCGGGTGCATAGCAAACCCGGCACTCGTGCGAAGACGGTGGCAGAGGTAGAATCGGATTCCATGGAGCCACGAACGGAGGCCCTCCCATGACACCGAACGATACCGGCGTAGCAGCCTCGTATGCCGCCCCGCTCGTACAGGCGGAACAAGCTCTGCTCGCCGCGAACAAGTTCATCCTGTTGCACTATCCCATCGGGGTCACTGGCGCCGTGCCCCACCTCCTGAGCTTGCCAAGCGGAGAGGTTTGGATCGTACCGGTCGTCTCGACGAGCCCCGGCTACGGCGTGGTGGGGGAGGTGGGCATTGTCGCCGTGGACTCGCGGACGGGCGCAGTGGCCGGCAGCACGCCACGCCGCGAGCTGGCAGAGGCCCTGAAGCGCCTGCGCGAGGAGAAGCACGATGCCATCGAGGCCGCCTTTCTTCGCGCAAGAAAGGCCTGAGACCTGCGCCCTCGCGTGTCTCCGCATGATCCTCGCCCACGAGGGCATCTCGGTCTCCGAGGAGGAGCTCGTGAAGGAGGCCCAGCGCGAGCCGGGCGGGGTCCACATCGATGAGCTCGCGAGGCTCGCGGAGCGTCACGATCTGAGGGCTGAGATCCGTGAGCTCGACATCGACTCCGCGGCCCAACTACTCGCCAGCGGGACCTTCGCGATCGCCTTTGGCCTGTTTCCCGTCGAAGGGAGACCCACGCTGCACGCCGTGATCCCCGTCGAGATCACCCGAGAGCACGTTGTGGTGCTCGATCCCTTGGAGGGAGAAAAGCAGATTCCGAGGCACGAGTTCCTGGCGGCCCGCCGATGGCAGTCGAACCTCTCCCTCGTCTTCGGGAAGCGCTGAGACGTGCGGCCGGCCGGCGCCGGTTGCGAGCTACCTCCCGCGCTCTAGTCCCCCCCCCTGCGGTCGAACCTCCAGAGGCCCGCTCGCCGGGCCGCCTCGTAGGCGGCGCTGACCTCATCGGGGCGCAGGCGGCGATCAATCGTCGCGTACCTCGGCGATCCGTCCACCGCCATGGAGCCCACCTCGTAGTCCGGGTGGTACTGGGCCATGATGTTGACGTAGGTGTC
>JACQVW010000216.1 GCA_016209535.1 Planctomycetota bacterium
ACGGCGACCTCGACGTGCTCTCGGCATCCCTCGTCGGCGGCACGGTCGACTGGTACGAGAACCAGGGCGGCGCTGCGCCCGCATTCACCGGCCGCCCGATCACCGGCGAGGCCGCCGGCGCGTTTTCCGTCTCCGCCGCCGACGTCGACGGCGACGGCGACCTCGATGTCCTCTCCGCCTCTCGCGACGACGACACGGTTGCCTGGCACGAGAACCTCGGCGGCTCGCCCCCCGCCTTCGCCACGCACGTCGTGTCGACCGCCGGCGACGGGCCGCTGTCCGCCGCTGCGACGGACCTCGACGGCGACGGCGACCTGGACGTCCTCTCCGCCTCGAGCCTCGACAGCACCATCGCCTGGCACGAGAACCAGGGGGGCGGGCTGGCGGTCCTCGAGCCGGGATCGGCGCTCGAGGCCGGAGGAGCCCTGAAGAACCTGGGGGCCCTTTTCGCCTCGGGAGGGACCATCACCAGCGCCGGACCGTTCACGAACGACGGGGAGGCGGCCTTCTCGGGCGACTGCGCAGTCCACGGAGACCTCGACACGAGCGGCCTCCTCGGCATCGAGGATGGGACGCTCGCGGTGAGCGGCGACCTGCGAGCGACTGCGCCGCCAACGTTCACGCGGCGTGTAATCTCCGCGGCCGCCGACGCCTCCAGCGTCTTCGCGGTGGACCTGGACGGAGACTGCGACACCGACGTCCTCTCGACGTCGGCCCTCGACGACCGGATTGCGCTCTGCTCGAACGATGGCGAGGCCTCGCCACGGTTCCTGTCGGAGACCGCCTTTGCCGGCGATAACCCGGTGTCCGTCTTCGCGGCCGACCTCGATGGGAATGGCCTTCCCGACCCGCTCTCCGCCTCCTACGCCGACGGCACGATCGCCTGGTACCGGAAGGAGGGAGCGTCGAGCCTTTCCCGCAGGGTCATCTCGGCCGCCGAGGCCGGCGCGAGGTCGGTCTCTGCCGCCGATGTCGACGGCGATGGCGACGTCGACGTACTCTCGGCCTCGTCCGTCGGCAACACGATCTCCTGGCACGAGAACAACGGCGCCTCGCCTCCGGCCTTCTTCGCGCACGTCATCGCGACCGGGGCCGCTGGGGCCCGGTCCGTCGCCGCCGCGGACCTGGACCTGGATGGAGACGCCGACGTCCTCTCGGCCGAGAACGCCGACAACACCGTCGCCTGGTACGAGAACCGTGGGGGCTCACCCGTCCTCTTCGTGCGGCATGTCCTCTCGACCTCCGTCCCGGGCGCCTCCTCGCTCCCTGGCCCCGCCTCGGTCGCCGCGGCGGACCTCGACGGCGACGGCGACATGGACGCTCTCGCTGCCTTCTACTCGGGCAACACGGTCGCCTGGTTCGAGAACGACGGCGTCTCCCCGGCGAGCTTCACGATCCGGGTCATCTCGGCGGCGGCCGCCGGCGCGCACTCCATCCATGCCCGCGACCTCGATGGCGACGGCGACGAGGACGTCCTCGCGGCCCTGCACCTCGCAGACAGCGTTGCCTGGTACGAGAGCGACGGCCGGGCGCCGCCCGCGTTCACCGAGCGCTTCATCGGGCTTGCGGAGGGCGCCTACTCCGTCTTCGCTGCGGACGTGGACGGGGACGGCCGGATCGATGCGCTCTCCGCGGCCGCCGACGGCGACACCGTCGCCTGGTACGAGAGCTCGGACGGAGGTTCGCAGGGCGCCGCGGCGGGACGGCGCGGCGCCATCACCGGCGAGGGCGCGGGCGGGCTCGCGATCGGCGGCACCTTCGCTGCAGCGGCCGACACGTCCCTCCTCCTGCCCTCGAGCGCCCTTTCGGTGGCGGTCGGCGGCGACTTCGACGCCGCCATCGACAACGCCTCGCGGTTCGACATGGCGTTCGCCGAGCTGCGCCTGGCCCCCTCCGGGGGTGAGACCCGGACCCTCGAGGTGATGAGCACCGACATCGGCCCGGACCCGGCCGGCCTCGACCGCTCGCTGCCCGGCCACTTCCCCCTCGGCGTGCTGGCGATCGGCCCCGGGACCGTGGAGCTCGTCGACCGCCGCGACAACGACCGCCGGGGCCAGGCGGCGTGCGAAGCGGTCTACGCCGGCGCGGTCGAGGTCGAGGCCGGGGCGACTCTCCTCAACGATGGCTGCAAGGTCTATTACGGGACGCTCGTCCTCGACGGGACCGCGAGCCGCCCCGAGAACCTCATCCCCCTTCTCTCCGGCTCGAGCCCCAAGCTCCGCCGAGGCGACGCGGACTCGAGCGGCGTGCTCGACATCTCGGACGCCGTCCGCGTCCTGGGCTTCCTCTTCCTCGGAGGGGTGACCCTCCCCTGCAAGGAGGCGGCCGACACCGACGACAGCGGCGTGCTCGACATCTCGGACGCGGTGCGCATCCTGGGCTTCCTCTTCCTCGGGACCGCCCCTCCCGCGCCCCCCGGCGCGGCTTGCGGGCCCGACCCGCAGGGGAGCCCGGACCTGGGCTGCGAGGAGGCGAGCTGCTGAGGCCGCCGCAGTCCATCACCGACCTCAGCTACAGTGGGCATATCCACCGCACCCAAGGTCTTCCGGCGAGCCCGGCGGGTCTGGATCCAGTCCGCAGGGGAGCCCGGTAGGTCCTGGAGCGGCCGGCGGGGGGCCGCCGGTGAAGAGCCAGCTCAGAAGGTAGATCCCGTCCGAGATGTCGACCTTGCCGTCGTTGTTGGCATCGGCGGACTCGTTGCACGACAGGGCACCCGGATTGCCGAGGAAGAGGAAGCCGAAGATGGTGACGCCGTCCGAAATGTCCACGGTGCCGCTGTCGTTCGGATCACCCCGGTGGAAGCTCCCCGGCGGCGGCACCCGGAAGGTGATGTTCACCCCCGGATAGCACTCGAACAACTGGCGTGATTCGGCATTCTTCACAATGGTGGCCGCGTTTTTCAACGGAAGGACACTTTTCACCAAGCCCACCCCCAGGCAGCGAAAGCCGTCCCTCAAGTGGATCCGGCCTGAATCGCCGTTCACTCCCTCCACGGTCAGGGCGAGCACCACCGCCGTGCTGTCCGGCGCAAGGGTGATGATCGACGAAGAGGACAGCACGACGCCGGAGACGGCCACGATGCTGGTGCAGAAGCTGTCCTCGTCCTCCCGGATCACCGTGATCTCCGTGCGCTCGAAGCCATTGAGCGCGCGTATGCCGCCATAAGGGGGAAGCGCCCCGGCGGTTTCGATCGTGGTCGCGTCGCTGATGCGGAGGGTGTTCGGGGGCGCGACGTCGACGCAGAAGACGTCGCTGCAGAAGAAGTCGGTCCCGACTGCGATGGACCAGGCCGCCACGCCGCCAACTCCCTGCCCTGAGAGCCGCGAGAGGATCGCGGCGTACAGCGTCGTCTTGCCCGGTGGAACGACCATCTCCTCGGGCGCCAAGCCCGGCGGAGCGCCGGTCGCGAAGGGATCCCCCACGATTTGGTGTCCGGGATACTCCGACAGGTTCTCGGACAGGAACACCAGATGCAAGTCCGCATCGGGTCGGCCGTCGACCAGCTCGAGGTCGATCTTGAAGTCGTTGTCGTTTTGCTGGCTGAGCGAGCGGTTGAAGGCCTGGATGGCGATGACGTTCCGGCCTGGCACGAGGGAATCCGCCGCCTCGGGGAGGAGGAAGGTCGCGTAAGCTCCGGACTCGTGGGGCGCCGCCGTGGCGTTGAACGGCACGGGGTCGCCGGCCGCGCCCGGCATGTTGACCCGGAGCGCCTCGACCCCGTTGATCCAGAGGATGAAGCCGTCGTCATAGTCGGCGTTGGCCGAGAGCTGCGCCTTGCACTGCGCGAAGGGGGGCTGGAACACCTGCCGGAGGAAGAGGCAGGTGTAGTTCCCCTGCATGGGAGGGGAGAGAAGGCTGAGGTCCGTGCCGAAGGGCGGATCGCCGTAGCCGAAGGGCGCCGCGCCGCTCGCCCAGGCGCTGTCGTCGAACTCCGGGAGCCGCCAGGCCGAAGGAGGGTCCGAGGCCTCGCCGAGGCCGGGGAGGTACCTCCACGTCGAGGCCTTCTCCACGTAGACGCTCGCGGCGGGAAGCGGCGAAAGCCCGAAGAGGAGCATCGACACGAGAGCCGCGAAGGCTGCACCCTTGGCTCGTACGGCATTCATGGGCCTTCTCCTTCGGGGACCTGTCGACCGGCGAACGGGATCGGGAGACACCAGTGTATCCCCCCGCTGGTTGCCCGGTCTATGCGGAAGTCGGGCCGAGTCCGGGAGGCCCAGAGGCGCACAACCGCAAGGCGCCCATGAACGACCGTTACGCTTCCCTGCCGTGCCGAGCACGACATGGTGGAGCAGACCCTCCCAGAGGAACGCCGAGGAGGGAACGACGCCGCGGGTCGACGGGGGCGAGGGAGAGAGCTCCTTACGGCTCGAGAGCACCGGACAGCATGACCACGCATCCGCAATCCTTGCAGCGGCCGGCCTCCGCTCGTTCCCTCGGGCGCAGCAACCTCTGATCGCTTCCGTTCGATCCCTTGAAGTGCAAATCCTTGGAGCTTAGTCCGAAGTTCAAGGAGAAGAAAGGCATCTGCAGGACGAGGTGGCCAGGCTCCATCTCCCCCTGGCACCTCGGACATTTCATGAGCTCCTCCTGCTTGCCGTCAGAAGAGTTGTGCCGCGCGAAAGTGGGTACAGCGTAGCGTGAACTGTGCGCAAGTCAATAATGAGGTGCCGCTCAGGAGAGCCACGCCGCGTGGGGCCGCGCGGCGCCATCCTCGGCGGCCACCTCGACCCGCGCCACGCCTCCAAGCTTCCACCCAAGTCGCGAGAGCAGCCTCAGGAGTACGCCAGGTGCCCGAATCTCAAGAAAAGCATCACCCTCCGGGGACCACGCGGCTCGAGCCCTCCACAACGCGGAGTCCAGCCGCCGCTGCAGCCAGGCCAACAGGTCGTTGTGGCGTAGTCCGCCGGACACCGCACCATCGAGCGGGTCGTCCGGTTCGCCGATGAGCGCCACGACCTCCGAGAGCTGTACCCAGCGCTCGATCTTCACAAAGCCTCCCGCGCGACGCGCCTCCTCGACCGACGTGCTGCGCTGCCTCCTGTGCGCGCACGAGGGTTACCAGCGCCTCGCCCATGTTCGTCACTTCCAGGATAGTCATCATGGTTGGACCAGCACGCACGGCTTGCGTGGGTTACACGGTACAGGTCGTAAAGGACCTTGAAGTGAAGAGCCACAACGGGAGGCTGGTCCATGAGCAGCACGATACGCTACGGCCTCGCCGTGCCCCACGCCGTTGGGCCACCCTGCGCTCGGCTCGGGCGGCTCGGGCAGCCGTCCTTTGACGCCGACGAAGCGCGCCGAGCGATATCGTCCGCGATGCCCAGCTACGGAAACCGGGACCTCTCCGCCTCGAGCCGCTTCGCAGGCGCGTGCTCCCCTTCGCGGAGGCCAGAGGGCGTCTGACGGACGAAGGCATCGCCCGATGCGCTACGAGAGGGTCTCATACGATGCGATACGAACGTCCTGGCGAGCGCCTTTGCCGCGCCGAGGCCGGGCGCGGACCTCGCCCGCCTACCTCGGGCCCTCGAGCGGCTCGAGTGTGCCGTCGTCCTTGAGCCAGAGCTTGCGGCCCGACTCGTCCTCGAGGCGGAGGTAGAGCCCCCAGGCGCCATCGCCCTGGGTGACCTCGACGACCAGGCGGTTCTCGCCGGGGAGGAGCTCGGCCTCGACCCGGTCGAGGTCGGGGATGGCGGGCCTGAGGACCAGGTTGGCGTGGATGAGCCGGCCGTTGAGCCAGAGCCTGAGGCCGTCGTCGCTCCCGGCGAGGATCCGGAGCGGCCGGGCGCGGTCCGCGATGATCGTGCGGGCGGCGTAGCCCGCGGCGTCCACGCGCGCGAACTGGCGGACGAAGTCGACGAAGGGGCCCGGGGAGCGGACGAGCGGCCGGGAGGCGGCCGCGGCCTCGATGGCGGCGAGCTTCGCGCCGTCCACCGGCACGAACGAGCCGGCGTCGCCCCACGGCTCGGCGCGCGGCGAGAAGCGCCAGGCGCGCACGAACTCGCGGAGCCTCGCGAAGCGGCCGGGCTCGACCTCCTCCCCCAGCGCCCGGAGGCGCTCGAGGTGCCAGGCCGCCGCGTCCCACTGGAAGCCCTGCTCGCCCAGGTCAGCCTGGCGGCGGTGCCAGGCGCGGAGCGCGTCGGGCGAGCTCTCCACGGCGCGGTGCTCCGGCTGCTTCCTCCGGAGCTCGCGCCAGCGCTCGAACCACTCCCGGGAGGTCAAGTTGGCCACGCCCGCCCCTTCCCGGTGGATCCTCTGCCCCGAGACGACCTCGGCCAGGAGCCGGGCGCTCTCGAGGTCGAGGGTGTCGCCGGCGCGGTCCTCGAGAAAGCCGAGATCGAAGGCGCAGAAGGGCCTGCCGTTAATGCCGGGGACCAGCGCCTGGCGGCCGTCGGGCGTGAGGCGCAGGCGGAGGAAGCCCCCGGCGCGGAGGAAGCCCCCGGCGAGGCCAGCGCCGCGGGGCGGCGCCAGCGGCTTGGCGGTGGTGGTCTCCCAGGCGCGGAAGCTCGTCCCGGCGGTGAACGCCCAGCGCGCGTCCGGGGACAGGCCTACGCTCGAGAGGCCCTCCTCACGGAACGGCGGGCAGGCGAGCGTCCCCCGCCGCCAGTCCCAGAGCCGCGCCAGGTTGTCCCAGCAGGCGGTGAGGAGATGCGTGGCGTCGGCGCTGAAGGTCAGGTTCGGGACCCGGTTGGGGTGCGGGAGCGTCAGGGCGGCGCGCTCGCCGGTCTCGAGGTCCCAGACGGTGGCGAAGTTCCCCGAGGACGCGGTGGCGAGGAGGCGGCCATCGCTCGAGTACTCTGCGCCGTAGCAGTTCCTCCCATCGTGAGCAAGGGAGTGGAGGAGCTTGCCGCTCGCCGCCTCCCAGACCTTCACGGTGCTGCCGATGCCCGCGGTGATGAAGCTCCTCCCGCGCCGGGCGAAGCGCACCAGGCCGTTCAAATAGCCGAAGAGCCGCTCGAGGCGCGCCCCGTGGTCGAGCACTCTCTGGAGCGCGCCGCTTCGAGGGTCGAGGCAGAGGACCTGCCCGCCGGCGCAGAGGACGACCGCGAGGTTCCCGTCGGGGCTGTAGGCGGCATCGAGGGGCTCGGAAGGCGCCGCCAGGGGCGGGCAATGCTCTCGCCCCTGGCGCCAGTCCCAGAGGCGCACCTGGCCGGGCGACTGGTCCGCCCGGTAGCCGGGGTCGCTCCTCTCCCCCATCTCCTTGAGGAGCGAGTTGAGGGTCAAGGCCTGGCGCCCATCCGGGGAGAGCGCCCCGCCGGTGAGGAGCCCGCCGCCGTCGAGGAGCGGCCCGTCGGGACGGCCGGTCCGCGAATCCCGGACCTGCGTCCGGCGGAGAGGAGTGTCGCGCATTTTCCCGATGGCCATCCAGCGCTCTCCGTCAGGGCTCACGGCGATGTCGCTCCAGGCCGCGCCGAAGAACGCCTCGTAGTCTCGGGGAGGTACTTCGGCCCGCGTCCAGACGCGGACCAGCCCGTCGCCCTGGGCCGTGGCCAGGAGACGACCTTCCGGGGAGAACGAGGCGCTGGCCACGCCGTAGTGGTGGGGGATCGCGCTGAGCTCGACGAGGTCCTGGTAGAACTCGGGCCCGGACCCGGAAGGCCGGCCAATCGACCAGGTGCGGGCGCGAAGAAGGCCATCGTTTGCCGTCGCCAGGAGCGTACCGTCCGGGGAGAAGGAGCTGTCGTCCGCGCCGGGCACCGCAAGCGCCAGAGGACGCCCCGTGTCGAGGTCCCAGAGCTGCCCTGCGATATGTTCGAAGAGAAAGGCCCGGCGCCCGTCCGCGCTCGTGGCGACCCTGGTGATGCGCGTGCTGCACTCGAGCACGAAGCCAGCCTCCCCGCTCCCGGCATCCCAGAGCGTAGCCTCGGAGCGCCCCGAGACCGTGAGGAGCTTCCGGTCGGCGTCCACGAAGGCCAGCTCGGGAAGGGCCGCGGGCGCCCAGGGGCTGGACGTCTGGTGCGGCACCGGCGCAAAGAGCGGCTTCGCCTCGCCGGCCGCCGGCGGCACCGCGAAGACCCGCGCCAGCCGGTCGTCGCACCCCGTCGCCAGGCGGTCGCCGCGCGAGTTGAAGGCGAGGCGCCGCGCCCGCTCGGGGTGCGCCAACTGGCCTCCGGCCAAGCGGCGCTCGCGAGTGTCCCAGAGGCGCACGGCGTCGCCCGAGAGCGCAAGCCAGCGCCCGTCGGGGCTGAAGGCGAGCGCCTGGACCGGGCCGAGCTCGCTCAAGTCCGCGAGGCGCTCGAGCGCCGGGAAGCTCAAGACCTCGGCGCCGCCCTCGCGCGGCCCCACGGCCAGGAGCTTCCCGCCCGGGCTCCAGGCGACAGCGCTCACGGGCGCGCGGAGCGCCGAGACCTCGACTCGCTCCTCCCGCTCGATGTCCCAGACGGAGGCGCGGTCCTCCTCGGTGAGGACGAGCAGGTAAGTGCCGCTGGGGTCGAAGCGCACCTCGCGCGGCCGCTCGCCCTCGAGGTAGAAGGCCCGCACGGGCTGCGGGACGGCCTCCATCCAGGCGCGCAGGCGGACCCGGTTCGCGCCCTGGCGCCCGGCGTCGTCCCGGACCAGGAAGGCGGCGTTCGCGAACCAGAGGAGTGCCTGCGCCGGCTCCCCTTCGTCGCTCGCCTTGAGGCCGAGCGCGGTGTACATGTCGAAGAGCCCGGTCTCGGTGGCCTTCTGCGCCTCGAGCGCGGCGGTGCGCTCGCGCGCGATGCGATAGAACGCCCCGGCGGCGCCGGCGACGGCCAGGAGGACCAGCGCCGCGGCGGCGAGGAGGCCGGCGCGGTGGCGCCGCGCGAACATGGCGTAGAACCACTGCTCGCCTTCCGCCCCCGAGGTGAAGACCTTCACCAGGTGCGGGTGCTCGACCCGGCCGAGGGCGCGGATCTCGCGCGCGAAGCGAGCCTCGGCCCTCGGGTCCCCCGAGCGCAGGAGGCACTTGAGCGCCACTTGCCGGCCCAGAGTCGGCTGCCAGGCGCGGTAGACCGCGCCCATCCCGCCTTGCCCGATCTTCGCCATGAGCTCGAAGCCGCCGATCCGCCGCCCGGGGAGCCCGGGCTCCTCCCCGGGCGAGGCGGGCTCCTCCCCGGCCGCCGCGGGCTCCTCCGCCTGGCTCCGGCGCGCCCACTCCTCCGCGGCGCCGCTCTCGACGGCCGTCCCGAGCATCCGGGCGAGGAGCTCGCGCTGCTCCTCCTCGAGGTCCTCCCGCTCGAGGGCGCGGCCGCTCGTGTAGGAGAGGTACTCGCTCCGCCGCTCGCCGCGGCGCGCGTTGAGGAAGAAGGCCTCGCCGGACTCGGCGTCGTAGACGACGAGCGGGTGGAGGAGGCGGAGCTCGCCTCCGAGGCCGAGGAGGTAGACCCGGCCGGGACACGGGAGGCTCGCGCTCTCCGCCCTCGGCCACGCGAGGGACTCGAGCCGCCGCGCGCTCTCGCCCAGGAGCTCGTAGCGCTCGACGAGCCAGTCGCCGGTGGCCTGGCGGCGGACGTCGTCCACGAAGACCAGCCGCCGGCCCGCGAGCACGTCGAGGCGCCCGAGCACCTCGCTCACGCCGGCGAGGATCGCCCCGCCGAGGCGCTCGTAGAACTCCGCCGGCCGCTGCCCCGCGGCGCCGTGGGCGAGCTCGCGGTTGCGGTAGCGCACCAGGCGGTCGAAGAGCTCGGTGAGGCGCACGGAGGTCCGGGCGCCAGCCTGGCCTTCGAGGACCTCGAGGAGCGCCGCGTCGAGGCCCGCGGCCCGCGGCAGGTCGTCGCGCGTGCGGCCGAGGAGGAGGTCGCGTGCCGCGCGGAAGTGGGGGTCGGAGCCGGCGAGGATCGCCACCAGCCGCCGCGTGAGCTCCCACCAGTGGCCGAGGGACGGGCGGGCGAGGCTCTTCAAGCGCTCGGCGACCTCGCGGTCGCGGTCCCTCGACTCGGCGTACTCGACGATCGCCGCCGCGGCGAGGAGCTTGAGCGCCGCCTCCCAGAAGTAGTACGCCGCTTGATGCTTCTCGAGCGCGCTCTTGGCGTTATGGGCGCGGCGGTAAAGCTGCGCGAGCGGCAAGGGGAGCCGCCGGAGGAGGTCTTCATCGCAGGCGATGCGGTTCATGGGCAAGGCGTCGATCCTCTGCGGTGGCGCCCCCATCGCGGAAAGCCGCCGCAGGGGAAGTGTCGCAAGGCCGCAGGGGAGCGGAAGGGGAGCGGAAGGGGAGCGGAGAACGGGGTAGACCGTGGGACGAGCAAAGCGCGTGTACTCCCGGTGGTCAGCTTGACACTTCCCCGTCCCTCCCCAAGAATCGGCGCGTTGTGTCGGTGACGACCGAGCTGTTCTATCCACATGGTTTGCCGAAGGAGGAACCGGCCATGATGTCGATCGACGACTATCGGACGCGGCGCGGCGAGCGGGCGGCGGCGCTCAGGGGCCTTCGAGTCCCCAGCGTGGAGCTCTGCGAGAGGGCTGCCGCCTCCCTCAGGACCGAGGCGCAGCTTTTCGTCCAGCGCGTGGAGGAGCCTCTCCGCCAGGTGGACCCGGAGGACCGATTGCTGCCTTTCTTGAGGAGCGGGTTGCAGGACCTCGAGGCGGAGCTGCTCGAGAGACTGGAGCTGTCCCGGAGGGACCTCGTCGAGAGGAGGGACCGCTTGCTCCAGGATCTGCGCGCGCAGAACCTGCAGGATCTCTTCCAGGTTTCGGACAGCGTGAAGTCGAGCTCGACCCGCCTCGAGGGCCGGCCCACCCCTGAGATCTATGCGTCCCTCTCGCGCGAGGAGCTCGTGGTCCTCAAGTTCCTCGAGGGGCACAACGACTATCGCTTGCTGCTCCAGAGAGGAGTCGAGGTCAACTTGACGAACAAGAACGAGCTCGTGAGGGCCTTCGCCGTGCTCACCCGCCTCGGGGACGACGCGCTCCGCGCCGCGACGAGCGCACTGGCCGAGAAGGGCGTCCTCGAAGCAGGAGCCTTCGCCGACGTCTCGAGCCGCCTCGCGGAGATGCGGGGCGTGCTCACGGAGGCGCTCGCCGAGGGCCGGACCGTCCTCGACTACCTCGAGATCCGCGACGAAGAGGCCCGGAAGAAGGTCCTGTCCCAGTGCGGGCAGGACGAGCTCTATTCCAGGGTCAAGGTCCTGGAGGACGCGCTCTCGACCGACTCCTGCGCGGCCATCTTGCGCGCCAACCCGGGGCTCTTCCTGCAGTCGAGGAACGACTTCGATCGCTATGTGGCCAAGCTGCTCGAGGTGCGGGGGCCGGCGCTGACGAGGGAGACCAAGGAGGAGATCCTCCGCTCGCCCGAGAGGTACTCCTCGCTGGCCTCCCTCGAGGCCCTCGACGGCACCGCAGGCGCCAGGGAGCGGCAGGGGCGGCGCGCTTACAACCAGCATGTGGCGCGGGTCATCGTCGAGGTCTTGCGGTCCAAGCGCTGGATCGGCAACAGCTACCTTCCGTTGAGGCACTTGAAGGACAACGTGCAGCGAAAGCTCAACGACGCCAGGGAGATGGAGGAGTTCGATGAGACCGTCCACTCGATGGCGCGCGCGAGAGCCCTCATCAAGCACACCAAGAAGGGCGTCACCGAGGCGCCCATCAGCCTCAATCCGCACACGAGCGAGATCGCGGACGAGTGGCTGCGGGAGACGGTGAAGAGCGTGCTCTGATCGTCGCTGAGCGGAGGAGGGCAGGCGCCCGCGGCCTACCCTCCCCCGCCCGCCCGGGCCGC
>JACQVW010000217.1 GCA_016209535.1 Planctomycetota bacterium
ACCCCTGGCCGGGGAACATCCGAGAGCTCCGGAACGTGCTCGAGCAGGCGGCGATCCTCGGGGACGGGAAGAGGATCGCGCCGTCGGACCTGCCCCCGCACATACGCAAGCTCGGACGCGGGCGGATGCTCTTCCGCCTCAAGTCCCTCGCCGACGTGGAGAAGCAGCACATCCAGCGCGTCCTCGAGGAGACCGAGGGGAACAAGGCGAAGGCTGCGTCGATCCTGGGGATCTCCCGCGAGACTCTTTACCAGAAGCTGAGGCAGTACGAGCCCGAGGCCGCGGGCCAGTAGGCCCACTGCGCGCGGGCGCCGCGGGCCACCCCTGCTGCCCGTTTGCGGCGGGGGCCTCGCGTGCTAAGATTCATCGCAACGGCCTGCCGTCAGGGTGTGCGATGGCGGAGCCGAGGAGGGCTGAAAGCGCCGGATGGACCTCGAGTCGGAACTGGACCGCATCCAGAGCAGCGTGCGAGAAGGCTTCGAGCGCGCGGACCGCGTGCGCTCCTTCCAGCTCTTCCTCGAGGACCTCAAGGCGAACCCGGGCCCGCACCTGCGCACGGCCCCGCAGTACCTCCTGGACATGCTGGAGCACGTCGGCACGCGGGCCTCGACGCGGATCGGGCGGCAGGCGGTCCGCTTTCGGATCTTCGATCGGGACTACGCGGGGATCGAGCCCCTGCTCGTGGGGCAGGAGCGGGTCCAGGAGGAGATCTACAAGCACCTCCTCGCCGCGGCGAAACGCGGGAAGGCGGACAAGATGCTCCTCCTCCACGGCCCGAACGGGTCGGGGAAGACCACCTTGATCGAGTGCCTCGTGAAGGGCCTCGAGCACTACTCGCGCACGGACGCGGGGGTGCTCCTGAGGTTCAACTGGATCTTCACGGAGCGCGAGGGCAGGCTCGACAGGATCGGCTTCGAGATGCTCCGCGACGAGGCCGCGCCGGACACCTACGCCTTCCTGGACCTGAAGGACATCTCCGCCAAGTTCCACTGCGAGCTCCGTGACTCGCCCGTGTTCCTCATCCCCCGAGAGCACCGCCAGCGGATCATCGAGGAGGCGGTGCGGACCTGCGTTCCCGAGAACAGGCCGCGGTTCCCGTACGACTTCTACATGGAGGGGGACCTCTGCCAGAAGTGCCGCAAGATCTACGACGCGCTCCTCCTCTCGTACCAGGGCGACTGGAGGAAGGTCCTGCGCCACATCCAGGTGGAGCGCTTCTACATCTCGAAGCGCTATCGCGTGGGAGCCGTGAGCATCGAGCCCCAGGGGAACGTCGACGCCGGCGTCCGGCTCGTCAACTCGGAGCACTCCTGGACCATCCCCACGGTCCTGCGGAACATCAGCCTCTACGAGCCTCAAGGCGACATCGTCGACGCCAACCGCGGCATCCTCGAGTACAGCGATTTCCTCAAACGGCCCCTCGAGGCGAGCAAGTACCTCCTCACGACCTGCGAGCGCGGCACCGTCAACCTGGCGAGCTGCATGGCGTACCTCGATCTCGTCATCATGGCGACGTCGAACGAGAAGCAGCTCAGCCTCTTCAAGCGGAGCCCGGACTTCTCGAGCTTCAAGGGCCGCATGGAGCTGATCCCAGTGCCGTACCTGCTCCGCTTCTCGACGGAGATCGAGCTCTACAGGAAGCTGATCCACAGCTTCGCGGGGGACCGGCACGTCACCCCCCACGCCTCGGAAGTGGCCGCCCTCTGGGCGGTCCTGACGCGCCTCAGGAAGCCGAACCCGAAGAACTACACGGGCACCCTCGCGAGCGTGGCGCCGAGGCTCACGCCCATCGAGAAGGCCAAGCTCTACGACCAGGGCGAGCCCCCCAGCCGCTTCAGCGATGAGGAGCGGAAGGCCCTGAAGGCCGGGATCTTGAAGATCCGCCAGGAGTTCGAGGAGGACGAGGGGGAGTTCGAGGGCATCTTCGGCGCGGAGTACGAGGGGCGGCGCGGCGCGTCGGCGCGGGAGATGATGTCGATCCTCGCGAGCGCGGCCCAGATGCGGAAGCACCGGTGCCTGACGCCCATGGCCATCTTCGACGCCCTCGAAGAGCTGATGAAGGACTCGAGCGTCTACGACTTCCTGCGACTCCCGGCCGAGGGGGCCTACAGGGACGTGCGCAAGTTCCTCGACGACGTGCGCGAGGAGTACTTCCGCTGGGTCACGGACGAGGTCTACGAGTCGATCAACCTGATCGACGAGAGCGAGTACGACCGGTTCTTCCTCGAGTACTTCCGGCACGTCAAGGCCTACCACACGAAGGAGAAGGTCTACAACCAGAGGACCAACACGTACGACCCTCCCAACGAGGACCTCCTGGGCTCGGTCGAAAGGCTCCTCCACCTCACGGACCCACGCGACCTCTTCCGGTCGCACATCATCACGAGGATAGCCGCCTGGTCCCTCGACCACCCCCAGGTCAAGATCGACTACCAGCAGCTCTTCCCCGAGATCTACAACGCCCTCCGCGAGAACTTCTACCGGGAGCGGAACCGGCTCCTGACCTTGATCGAGCAGGACATGCTCAAGTACGGCACGGACGAGTTCAAGCTCCTCTCCCCCAGCGAGCAGACTCAGGTCCAGCAAGCCCTCGAGAGCATGCGGTCGCAGTACAACTACTGCGAGAACTGCGCGCGGGACGTCATCGCCTACGTCCTCAAGTACCGCACGCAGGTCGAAGAGAGGGCCCGGCGGGAGGGCCGGAGCTGACCGGCGCGCGGTGCGCTCCGCGGCCCGGCGCCGGTCCGGTCCGGTCCGGTCCGGCCGCGCACCGGTCCGGCGGGCCGCGCACCGGCCCCGACACCGCGGGTCACCTCCCGAGCAGCCTCGCGATGAGGCCCTTCCTCGCCGCCGCGGGAGCCGGGGGCGGCCTGTAGAGGCTGCCCGGGAGCCCCTCGAGGATCCTGAGGACGATGTCATCGATCCGCATCCCTTCGGCCTCGGCGTGGTACCGCAGGATGATCCTGTGCCGGAGCGCCGGAACGACGGCCCTGTGGATGTCCTCCGGGGTGACGGCGGACCTGCCCTCGAGGACTGCGAAGGCCCTTGCGCCCGCCAGGAGCGCCTGGACCGCTCGGGGCCCGCCTCCCCAGGCGATGTACTCCCGCGCCGACCAGGGGGCGCCGGGAGACGCCGGGCGTGTGCTCCGCACGATTCGGGATGCGTACTCCAGGAGCTGCCGCTCGACCTCGACCTTGCGCGTGAGGTCGAGGAGGTCCACGACCTCCTCGCGCGAGAAGACCTTCTCGAGACGCGCCGCGTAGGTCGAGGTGGTCATGACGAGCATGCGGAACTCGTCGGAGCCGGCGGGATAGTAGATCGTGATCTTGAAGCTGAAGCGGTCGAGCTGCGAGACGGGGAGGGGGTAGGTCCCCTGGAGCTCGATGGGGTTCTGAGTCGCCAGGACGAAAAAAGGCCGCTCGAGCCGGAGGCGCCGTCCGGCGCAGGACACCTGGCGCTCCTCCATGGCCTCGATGAGGGCCGCCTGCGTCTTGGGCGGCGTCCGGTTGATCTCATCGGCGAGGATCACGTTTGCGAAAATGGGCCCCTTGAGGAACCGGAAGTCCCGGCGCCCTGTGCCGTCGTCGGCGATGATGCTCGCCCCGGTGATGTCCGAGGGCATCAGGTCCGGCGTGAACTGGATCCGCTTGAACTCCAGGTCCAGGAGCTCGGCGATGGAGCTCACGAGGAGCGTCTTGGCGAGGCCCGGGAGGCCGACGAGGAGGCAGTGTCCCTCGGCGAGGATCGCCGCGAGGGTCTGGGTGATGACCTCCTCCTGGCCGACGATGCGCCGCCGCAGCGACTCGCGGAGGCGCGTCAGGCCCGAGGAGAGCGCCTGGAGCCGCGAGCGCTCGGCCTCGGTGAGCCGTTCCTGCCGTTCCAGCTCCTTCTCGATCGTCACGGCACGTCCTCCCCCCGCTCCGGCGGAACGGACTTTGCGGCCTGCCAGACGGCCTCCATCTCGTCGAGGGTGGCCTGCTCGAGCTCGGGGAGGCGCTCCTCGACGCGGCGGAACCGGTCGCAGAACCTCCCGAGGGCTCCCCGGAGGGCCGCCGAGGGCCGCACGTCGAGCTTCCGGCAGAGGTTGACGGCGGCGAGCAGGAGGTCGCCGAGCTCACCCTCGAGTCGGGAGCGGTCGCCCGGCAGCGCGCGCCGCACCTCCTCGAGCTCCTCGGAGACCTTCTCGAAGGCTCCGGAGGGGTCCGGCCAGTCGAATCCCGCCTTGGCCGCCTTCCTCCCCAGCTCGTAGGCGCGTTCGAGCGGCGGGAGGCTCCGGGGGACGCCGTCCAGGCGCGACGGCGGCCGCCCGGCGGTTCCTCCGGCCGCGGCGCCCCCGGTCACCGCCTTCTCGGCCGCCTTGATCGCGTTCCAGTTGGTGAGGACCTCGTCGACCCCGCTCACGGGCCTGTCGGCGAAGACGTGGGGGTGCCTCCGGACGAGCTTCTCCGCGATCCCGCGCGCCACGTCGGCGATGGAGAAGGCCCCCTCGTCCTCACTGATCTTCGCGGCGAGGAGGACGTTCATGAGGAGGTCGCCCAGCTCCTCGCAGAGCTGCGGCGTGGGCTTCCCGCCCGATCCCTCGAGGGCATCGACCACCTCGAAGGCCTCCTCCTCGACGTAGCGGCTCATGTGGGTGAGCGTCTGGGCCCTGTCCCAGGGGCATCCGTTCGGCCCCCGGAGCACATCCACGATCTCCTGGAGCCGCTGGAGCGCGGCGACCTTCTCTTCCATTCGCCAGATTGTACCAGGGAGGGCCGCGCGGCCAAGGGTCCGTGTCCGAGTGCTCAAGTGCCCGAAGGTCCCTGCGATCGAGCGACCTGGCGATCGAGCGTCCGAGTGCCCGAGTGTCCAAGTGTCCGGCCCCCGGTCAGGTGACCGAATTCGAGCGGACACTTCCGGCGCCGCGACCGCCCGTTGCGGAGGCCCTTGCGCGCATGTGGCCACGGCGCGCCGATTTGCGGAGGAGCCGCTCCGTGGCCTTCCCTTTGCGTCAGCGACGGGCACCACTGCGGTGGGTGGATGACGGCCCGCCCGCGCACGTTCACTCCGGCGACCCATCCCTGGGCGGGCCGCGCGACCGCCGTGGCGCGAAGAGAGAAGAGGGCGTGGTTCAGAAACCGCGATTGCGCGGTTTAGAACCACGCCGAGAAGAGAAAGGAGGTGAGAGTCGCGAGCGCTCGCGCGGCGTGTGGCCGCGCGCTGACCGGCCGTCACCGGGACCGGCCGTCCGCCCCGTTCCGGTGACCTGCGCTCGGAGAAGAGGAGAGAGAACGCTGTCGAGACAACGTGAGCCCCCGGCGAGGGTTCCTACGGGATCGTCGTCAACCACTCTCCTTCCCATGGGAGAACACCCGGCTACGGCCCCGCGGTGAGAGCGAGGCAGGAGGCTGCGCCTCCGCCGGGGGCGTTTCACAGGGATTCAAGGCAACGGTTCAAGGCAACGGTTCAAGGCAACGATGGACAGGAGCATGCATCCATGAAGCACGCAAGGACCCTCGCACGCAACGCGCGCGAAACGACCCTCATGACCTTCGCAGCGGCCGCCGCGATCGCGACCGTCGCGTTCCCGTGGCCGGCCTCGGCGGGCGCCGAGGAGGCCCCGCCCAAGGCGCCCGAGAAGCTGGAGGTGAAGGTGGAGGGCGCGCAGCTCACCTACGCGCCCGTCGAGATCCCGCGACCGAAGAGGACGGCCCGAGGCGAGCTCGACATGATCGAGCGCGCGGCCGCGACGCTGCGCGTCGAGAAGCCCATCGCGGTCCGCCGGGCGAGCCTCCCCGCCGGGGAGTACGCCGTCCGCGTCGAGTCGGAGGACGGCAGGTCGTTCTTCCTCGTCGTCGAGGACAAGGACGCCCCCGCGGCGGAGGAGCCGAAGGCGAAGCCCTCGAAGGGCGCCCGGAGGAAGAAGCGAGCCGACGTGGGCGAGGCAGCGGGCGGCGGCCGGAAGGCCCCGGCGAAGGCTGCCGGCGCCCTGGAGAAGAGGGAAGAGGGAGACCGGGGGGATGGCCCCCCGGCCGCCAAGGAGAAGGATGCGCCCGGCGCGGACCGCGCAGACGACGCCGCTCGCGCGGATGGCGAGGCTGACAAGGCCGACAGGGACGACAAGGAGGGGAAGGACGACGAGGCCGATGAGGCCCAGGAGCCCAAGGCGCCGCCCCCCGAGGCGCGGAGGCTCCGTGCGCCGCTGGCGCTCTCGCCCTGCGAGAAGGCCGGGAACGGCATCGGCTTCGAGCTCAAGAGCGTGAGCAAGGGGACGAAGCTGCGCGTCACGGTCCGCGCCGGGGGGACCCAGGCCCGCGCCACGCTTCGGTTCGGCGAGACCTGATCGCCGGGCCTCGGCCCCGCTCGGAGGCCGCTCGCCGCGGTGCGCCGCGGCGGGCGGCCCCTTTACCGCCTCCCGGCGATGGGCTACAACCCTCGGCATGCCAGCAGACAGGATCTCGGCCGACAAGACCTCGACCGACAGGATCTCGGTGATCGTCAACGGCGCCAGGGGGCGCATGGGGCGCGAGGTGGTGCAGGCTGTCAAGGCCGAGCCGGACCTCGCCCTCGCCGGCGAGACAGACCTCGGGGATGACCTGGCGCGGGCGGTCCGGGAGACGGGAGCGCGGGTCGTCGTCGACTTCACGCAGCCGGGCGCGGCGGCCGCCAACACGCGGACGATCCTCGAGGCCGGCGCCCACCCGGTGGTGGGGACGACGGGGTTCAAGCCTCAGGACATCGATGCGCTCCGGGAGCTCGCCGCGAGGCTGGGGCGGGGCGGGCTCATCGCGCCGAACTTCGCCATCGGGGCCGTGCTCCTCATGAAGTTCGCGGCCGAGGCGGCCCGGTACTTCCCGTCGGTCGAGGTGATCGAGCTCCACCACGACCAGAAGCTCGATGCGCCCTCGGGGACGGCACTGAAGACCGTGGAGCTCATCCGGAAGTCCCAGCCGGCCGAGGTCCCGGCGAACCCGGCCGAGAAGGAGAGCGTGCCCGGAGTCCGCGGCGGGCGGTACCTCGGGATCCCGATCCACAGCGTGCGGCTGCCGGGCTACGTGGCGCACGAGGAGGTCCTCTTCGGGGGCGCGGGCCAGGTTCTGAGCCTCCGGCACGACTCCCTCACGCGCACGTCCTTCATGCCCGGGGTGATCCTCGCGGTCCGGAGGGTGGTGCACCTGAAGACCCTCCACTACGGGCTCGAGACGATCCTGGAGCTGTGAGCCGCCGGTCCGAGCTCCAGGACCTTCTTCCCTCGGGACGCAGTCTCGCGCCCAGGGAGCGCGATGGTTAATAGATACCAGCAAGCCGTTACGTATTTACAATCTGTAGTATGCTAGCTATTATGTCCTGGCCAGAGAACATGAAGCCCTCGATACGCGCTTCCCACGACAGCGCCTGGAAAGACATCCTTGAGGCCTACTTTCCTCAGTTCCTCGCCTTCTTCTTCCCGCAGATCCACCGCGACATCGACTGGTCGCGGGGTTTTCGATTCCTCGCCACCCAGTTGCGGAAGCTCTTACCAGAAGGCGATGCTCGCAAGGGCGACGTCGACACCCTGGTCCAGCTCTGGGTCCGAGGCGGCGGGGAGGCCTGGGTCCTGATCCACGTCGAGATCCAAGGCTACCGGCAGAAAGGTTTTCCGTGGCGGATCACGCGGTACAACTCCCGAATCGTCGCCGGCAAGGGGCGAGAGGTGATCACGTTGGTGGTGCTGACCGACGAGCACCCCAGCTTCCGTCCAAGCTTTTACGAGTTTGTCCAGTGGGAGTTTCGACGGCGCCTCGAATTCCCCACGGTCAAGCTCCTGGACTACAAAGGAGAGTGCGGCCGGCTGGAACGAGAGAGGAACCCCTTCGCCTTCGTGGTCCTTGCGCACCTCCGGGCCCAGGCCGCGAAGACGCCTGATGCGCGCAGGACGGCAAAGGTGCGCCTGGTGCGCGATTTGCTTGCGCGCGGTTGGAACCGACTGGCTATAATCAGCCTTCTCAAATTCATCGACTGGATCATCAGGCTTCCCCCGGAGCTTGAGCAAGAGGCTCGTCGGGACATCGCGGAGATCGAGAAGGAGACGACCGTGCCCTACGTAACAAGCTGGGAGAGGATGGCAGAAGAGAAAGGTCTCAGGCAAGGTCTCATCGAAGCGATCGAGCTGGGACTGAAGCTTCGCTTTGGAGCAACAGCCATGCGCGTGCGGATGCGCATCCGGCGGCTACAGGATCTGAAGAGGCTTCAGAGGCTCAAGGCTGAGGTCGTGACCGCCAAGGGGCTGAAAGAGTTCGAGACGCTCGTGGGCACGCAGTGAGGCGGCGAGGGCTCAACGTGGCCCGCCGGGGCGAGGGGCCCCGCTCGCACGACAGGATCGAGTCGTCTGGACGAGTTCAATCTGCCAGCTCGATATCGTCCTCGTCTACCTCCGTCCCGTCTGCCGGGTGCTCCGGATCGTCCCCAGGCACCGGCGGGTCGAGTTCCAGCCAGTAGACCCGCACTTCCTCTCCGGTGCGTAGCTTCTCCAGACGCCAGTACCCACGCCAGTCCCCCGCGTGACGCGCCAAGGACTCGGGAGGCCGGGTGACGATCCCCACGCAGCCACGCAGTTCCTCGAGGAAGAAGTGTCGCGAGATGCGAACCCGAGCTCCGAGCACGAATGAGGGCTCAGGGGCCATTCGCAATCCTCCGGGGGTCCATTCAGCCCACCCAATACCAGGCCACCACCTGGCCGGTCAAGACGCAGAGGTTGCCCAGACTGTGCAGCAGCACGGGCACCAGGATCGTACCGCTCTTCAGGTAGGCCCAGGCGAGGAAGAATCCGCCGACGAGGTTCTCCGGGCTCGGGACCCCGCAGGCGACGTGGAGCGCCCCGAAGAGGAGGCCGCTTGCGGCGATGGCTCCCCAGGGCTTGAGCAGGACCGCCGCCGGCACGCAGACGACCAGGCGATACGTGGTCTCCTCCAGGACGGGGGCGGCGATGCAGGCGCTCAGGAACCTCCGCCCGAAGTCCTGGGGCGCCGTGGTGTAGACCGGGATCGCACCGCCGAACGCCTTCCAGGCCCCCAGCACGACCGCGATGAGGGCTCCGACGAGGAGGCCGATGGCCAGGGTCGCCTTCGCCCAGTAGGTCCAGCCCTGGGCCGGCGCGGTCGTGAGGCCCACCGAGGCGAAGTCGCCCCGGACGAGGGGCAGGTAGAGGGCCACGGCGACCAGCGCCACGGCCCCGCGCGCCTCGTCCTGGACAGCGTGGCCGGCCCACCGGGAGAGGGCGAGGTCGGCGAGCACGGTGGCGCTCCCGATGGCGGTGGCTCCGGCCAGTGCCCGCTTCGAGGCCCGCAATCCTCGCCCGACGTCTGTTTGCAAGGGCTATCCTCTACTCGGTTTGCGACGAAGGGAGCTCGCAACCTGCCCTGAGGAGGTCCCGGATCTCGGAGAGCAGCTCTATCTGCCGCTTCGAGCGCTTCGCAATCTCGGACAGGGCCAACAGGGCCACGATCGCGAGGAAGGCGCAGACCAACACGATCTCCATGGCAATCTCCATTCGTGGGACACCGCCCCTCGGCAACAGCGCCCGGGCCTCGGCAGAGCTTCCTGGACGCTGGCCACCGGAGTCTAACACAGCCCCCTGTGCCGGCCACAAGGGTCGCGGCAGCCAAGGGAACCGCGAGCCCGGGCGCATCGGTGCGGAATCGGGCCTCAGCGAGAGTGTCCAGGAGAGCCCAGAGGATCAAAAGGGCCCACGTGACGGCGGCCGCGACGACGACGGCGACCACGCTCGTGCCGCCTCGTCGCTTGAGCGCCAGCTCCAGCGACGCCAAGTCGGCCTGTCCCTGCAAGACCCGCGCCCCGATCCGCTGGGCGTGGCGGTAGTACCACAGGTTTCCGAAAAGCCCCTGGACGATCCCGGTTGCGGCCATCAAGAGCCTGTCCAGCAGATCGACGAGCCAGGGAGCGGCGTGGTCTGCGAGGACGAGCTCGACCGTTGCGAAGAGCCCGCCCATGACGGCGAACCAGGCGACCAGCGCGCGCCACATCTTGCGGTAGACCATCCAGAAGACCCCGAAAAGGAACGCGGCCCAGTTGACTCCGGCGAACCACCGGTGTCCCTGGAGCAAGAGGCGCCACCGCGCGAGGTACCTGTCGGCACGGGGCCCAACGAAAGCGCGCAGCTCGTTCTCGGTCAAGGGAAGGCTCCTGCTCCGGGGTGCTGCAATCGAGCGCCTGCGCAGGCTCCTCGTCCTCGAAACCACACTCGGCCCTTGCCGCGCTCCCCCCGCGCCCCCCTAAAGGGGGGGTGAGAGCTCCGCGGTCCGGGGGGGTGACGAATCCGCGTGGATTACCGTGGCTCGAAAAACGGCAGCGGCCTCTCGCAGCCCAAGGCGTCCTCAGCCGCGGTGCCCGCCGATCCCGCCGCGGGCCCGTCGACGCCCGGCATCGGATAGGGGAGCCTCGGCGCGGGCCCGCTGCGGAAGAGGTGGTTGAGGAGCAGGACTGCGTCGGTCAGCTCGATCGACCCGTTGTCGTTCGTGTCCGCGGCGTCCTCGCAGAGAAGGGCCGCGCGGCCGAGGAAGATCGACTCGAGGATCACCACGACGTCGGTGGAGTCGCCGCGTACGAGGAGCCTCCCCCTCGGGCCGACCGTCACGCTCGAGTCGGCGTTGCCGCGCACGAAGTAGGCGGGCAGGAAGCTCAGGACGCCCGGCGACCGGCC
>JACQVW010000227.1 GCA_016209535.1 Planctomycetota bacterium
ACGCCGGGTTACACCCGGCTATGAACCACGCGTTCATTCCCACGATACTGCCCCTACCAAACTGCCCCTGCTGAGCTCTTTCCTGTTACCCGAATGGAGCCTGATCTGAACCACGCCGCAGTTCCAACTCCCCGGGGACAACGACCCGGGACGGAGCTCACCTGCCCCGCCGGCGCTCTATCCAGGGCAACGACGACACGTGGCCCGTCAACGTTGGCCACCGAAGTATACCCTGGGAGGAAGGGGAGTCCAGCAGGACCCCTGCCCGCCGGTTCAGGAGAAGAGCCCCTCGCCGAAGTTGTCCTCGGGCTCCGGGTCGGAAAGAGCCGCGGGAGGTCTCCGCTCCGCCGGGCGTCCGGCGAGGGTGCGGTCCGGGCTCTCGAGGCCCTCCAGGGTCCTCTCAGCCGGACCGGTGACGAGCGTCCCGGGACCTTCGCGAGGCGCCTCGCGGGCCGCCCACGGCTCCACGGGGGCTGAGCCCTGAGGCACGGGCAGCCGGGAGGCCCTCGCGGGCATGTCTGCCGACGGCCTCCACGGGCCCCGCCGATCCTCGCGGCGCCCGTCCCGGCGGTCCCGGGGCCGCTCGCTCCTCCTGCGGCGACCCTCTCCCTGGCCTTGCTCTCTGCGCCCGCCACCGCGGCGACCCTCGCCCTGCCACTGCCCTCGCCCGTCCCCTCGGGGGGGCGCTCCCGACCGAGGAGGGAGGGGCTGCTCCCGACCGAGGAGGGAGGCAGCGCGTTCCGCCGGGGAGGAGAGCTCAGGACTCGCGCCGGGCGCGCGCGGCTCGACGCACGGGGGGAGCGCTTCCGGGGACATGTCCTCGGGGCCCGGTGGGTCGCCGAGCACCGAACGCGCGGCCAGCGCGCCGTCGGCGGCTACGCGTCCGCCCTGCGCCTCGGTCTCCAGGGGCTCCCCGCTCAGGGAGTCGCCGTCGAAGAAGTCGATATCCTTCGGCTTGTAGCTCGGGTCCTTCGCCCTGTCTAGCTCCAGCGTGTACTCCTCGAGGATGCGCCTCTGGATCGCCTCCCGGCAGCTCGAGTTGATGGGGTGCGCGATGTCCGCGTGCAGCTTCTGGCGGCCCGAGGGGTCCTCGGGGACGGCGCCCCAGCCCAGCCTGGCCCCGCACTCGTTGCAGAAGTTGGCCCGGTGGTGGTTCTTCTCCCCGCAGCGCGGGCAGCGCTCCGTGAGCTTCCTCGACGGCATGGCGACGAAGGGCCCCTTGGTCCCGTCGATCACCTTGAGGTCCCGGACCACGAAGTCGTCGTCGATCGTGATGCTGCAGAAGGCGCGGAGCTTGTCGTTCGTGGCGGTCACCAGCTTGACGCGGACCTCGGTAATCTGCACCTGCAACGCTCCTTTCGCGAGGCTGCCTCGAGGACAGCCCCTCCCTCGAGGAGGGACCCGACCCTCAGGACAACCCGACTCTCTCTCGGAAGCGCGCCGCGGAGTCCCGCCGGCTTCGAGGTACGGCGGCCACCGACCCCCGGAGCGCCAGCACGCGAACCCTCAAGGATCCCAATCCAGGATTCCGTCCTCCACCAGGCCCCCCTGGCCGGCGTTTTCCTCGTCGCCCGGGGGCTCACTCCTCGCCAAGAACACGTCGGCCTCGAGCTGGGTCCTCAGCTTCCCGGCGATCCGCCGGGCCTCCTCGGCGCTCCTTGCGAGCCCGTAGATCGTAGAGCCGCTCCCCGACATGAGAACCTTCACGAACGCTTCCTTGCACAGGGTCTCGTGGAGCCTCCTCAGCTCGGGGAACGCCGAGCAGACGACCGTCTCGAACCGGTTGAAGAAGAGATGACCGCGACCCAGCTCGGTCCGAACAGCGACTGGAGGCATGCTATCGAGGGGGGATGGGGCTGTCAAGGCGTCAGCGGATCCGCGCGACGCGTCGAGCGCCTCGTAGGCGCGCTTCGTCGAGACCTTGATCCTCGGGTAGACGAGCACGTAGTGGAAGGGCGCGCCGGCGGGGAAGGCGTGCGACCAGCTCTCGACGAGCTCTCCGCGCCCCCGGCACCGAGCGGTCCCCCCGGAGAGGAAGAAGGGGACGTCGGAGCCCAGCGAGGCCGCGAGCGGCAGGAGCTCGCGCCGGCTCGCCGCGAGCCGCCAGAGCCGCGCGAGCCCGACGAGGGCCGCGGCGGCGTCGCTCGACCCGCCCCCGAGGCCCGCCCCCTCGGGGATGCGTTTCTTGAGCCGCAGCCGCGCCCCGGGCCGGCGGCCGGGGGGAACGAGGCCGCTCTCGAGCAGCCTCCGGGCCGCGCGCACCACGAGGTTCCGCTCGCCCTCGGCGATGCCGGCCTCCTCGAGCTCGAGGGTCCCCTCCGGAGCGCCGAGGACTTCCAGCTCGTCGTGGAGGTCGATGGCCTGGAAGAGGCTGTCCAAGTCGTGGTAGCCATCGGCCCTCCGGGGCCCCACCTCGAGGTACAGGTTCACCTTGGCGGGGGCGAGGACGCGCAGGCCGCCGGGGATGGGCTGGATACGCACGTCAGCGCCTCTAGGCTCGCGGATCGGGGGGGATCACGACGTTGTCGATGAGGCGCGTGTTGCCCACGAAGGCCGCGACGGCGATCAGCACTCCCGCGCCACGGGCGATGCGACCGCCGGGGAGCTCTCGCAGGTCCTCGGCGTCACGGACCTCGGCGTAGTCGATCCGCAGCTCGGGGCCGGGCTCGAGGACCTCGTGCAAGCGCTCGAGCACCCGGCCGACGCGCGCCTCGCCCGTAAGGACGAGGTCGCGCGCCGCGACGAGCGCGCGGTAGATCCTCGGGGCCACGGCCCGCTCGGGCAGGCTCAGGTGCCGGTTCCGGGAGCTCATGGCGAGCCCGTCGGGCTCCCGCACAGCGTCGCAGACGCGGATCTCGACGCCTAGGTGCAGGTCGCGGGCGAGCCGCGCCACGACCCGGGACTGCTGGTAGTCCTTCGCGCCGAAGTAGGCCCTGTGGGGCCTCACGATCGCCAGGAGTTGCGTCACCACGGTGGCGACGCCCCGGAAGTGGACGGGCCGGCTCGCCCCGCACAAGGGCCGGGCGATGTGCTCGACGGTGACCCACGTCTGGAAGCCCTCGGGGTAGACCTCCTCGGCTCGTGCGAAGAAGGCGAGGTCCACGCCGGCCCCCTCGCAGAGGGCGACGTCGGCATCCCGCGTCCTCGGGTACGCGGCGAGGTCCTCTCCGGGCCCGAACTGGGTCGGGTTGACGAAGATGCTGGCGGCGACGCGGTCGCACTCCGCGCGGGCGCGCCGCAGGAGCGACGCGTGCCCCTCGTGGAGCGCCCCCATGGTGGGGACGAGGCCCACGCCGAGGCCGGCCGCCCTCCAGCGGTCGCAGAGGCCCGCCGCCTCCTCGAGGCCCTCGATGACCCTCACGCGAGCCCTCCCGCGGGGGCCGCCTCGGCGCGGAGGAGGCGGAGGTGCTCGAGGACGGTCCGTCCCGTCACGGGGTGGACCCACCCGGCCGCGACCTCCGCCGCGGGCTCGAGGACGAAGACCCGCTCGAGCATTCGCGGGTGGGGGATCTCGAGGTCCGGCGCGCGCACGACCAGGTCTCCGTACAGGAGGATATCGAGGTCGATGGTCCGCGGCCCCCAGCGCGGGCCGCGGACGCGGCCCAGGCGCGCCTCGACCGCCTGGAGGACGGCGAGGAGCGCGCGAGGGGCGAGTCGAGTCCGGATCGCGACGGCGCCGTTCAGGTACGGGCCCTGCGGCGGGCCGCCGGCGGGCTCGGTCTCCTTCCAGCGTGAGACCGCCGTCACCCCGACGTCCGGCTCGCCTCCGAGGAGCGCCAGGGCTCCGCGGATCGCCGCCTCGCGGTCGCCGAGGTTCGACCCGACGGCGAGGAGGGCCGGAGTCCAGGCCGTGCCGCCCGGGCCGATGTCATCAGGGTCCGGCGCCATCCTGCTCGACCTTCGGCGCGCGCGCCGGGAGGAGGTACGCGAGGAGCGCCCTCGCCGGCGAGTAGACCAGGTACCCGAGGAAGATCGCGGGCAGCACGATCTCGGGGAGCACCGCGATGAGGACGATGGCGAAGACGAGGCACGCGAAGTAGTCGAAGGAGTGCTTGCGGTTCAAGACGCGGCTCCCCACGTGATCGAACCGGAGGCGGCTCGAGATCATCGTCAGCCCCAGGACGAGACCCAGGGGCGGCAGCAGCCAGGGGATGTACGCGACGATCCCCTTCAAGGTCTGGGGCTCGACGAACCGGGACACCCACTGGAGCTCCTTCTCCCGGAACTCCGAAACGTAGCAGAAGAAGATCACGAGGGAGGCGACGCACCCCGCCGCGCCGGGGCTCGGGAGGCCCTTGAACGCCATGTGGGCGCTGTCGTCGGGGTCGTTCTCGGCGGTGAACCTCGCCAGGCGGAGCATGGCGCAGAGGAAGTAGACGAGGCAGAAGAGGAACACGATGCGCTGCCACCAGGTCTCGGTGTATCCCAGGTTGATCCGGTGCATCAGGACCGCCGGGACGACGCCGAAGGTCACGAGGTCGCAGAGGCTGTCGAGCTGGGCGCCGAGGGTGCTCGCGCCGCCGTACATCCGCGCCACCTTGCCGTCGAAGACGTCGAAGACCATGCCCAGGAGGACGAGCCAGGCGGCGGTGGCCAGGAGGTGGGGGTCATTGAACTCGAGGGGCGTGCCGCCCTCCACGACGCCGAGCTTGAAGAGCTTCGTGAGGGCCCAGAAGCCGCAGATGCCGTTCCCGGCCGTCACGAGGTTCGGGAGGAGGACGTTCTTGTGGATCTCCATCAGAGCTTCGCGAGGACCGTGCTGCCTCCGTGAACCTTGGAGCCCGCGGATACGAGGACCTCGGGGTTCGCGGCGGTGGGGATGTAGAGCTCCGTGCGCGAGCCGTACTTGATCATGCCGACGAGCCCCCCGCGCTCCAGGGGGTCGCCCGGGCTCAAGGGGCAGACGATGCGGCGCGCGATGGCCCCCGCGATCTGCTTGACGAGTATGCGCAGGCCGTCGGGCCCTCCCTCGTCCTCGCACACGATGGCGATCAGGTTGGACTCGTTCTCGCGGGCGGCGTCGCCGCGGCGCGCGTCGTGATGGGCGCCCTCCCGGTGGCGCACCCACGCAACGCGGCCCGAGGCGGGCGCGCGGTTCACGTGCACGCTGAAAATCGAGAGGAAGATCCCGATCCGGACCGCGGGCCCCTCGATGAGCTCGGGCTCCTCGACGCGGGCGATGTCCGTCACCGTGCCATCGGCGGGCGAGACGATCAGGCCCGGCCCCCGCGGCACGTCCCTGCGGGGGTTGCGGAAGAACAGGACGAGGAGGGCCGCGGCGGGGAGGACCGGCACGAGGAGCAGCAGCCAGGCCGGCGAGTGAGTCCAGGCGAGGCCCCCGGCGAGGGCGGCGGCGAGGCTGGTCCCCGCCAGGACGCCCGCGACCTCCCGCCTGCCCCAGGCCACGATGTAGCTCCTGTCGGCTCGCGCGAGGTGCTCCGGGTGCTTGAGGGATGTCGAGGGCTGCAAGGTGGGGGCGGGGAAGGGGAAAAACGTTGACAGGTCTCGGGGCCTTCGCTAAAAGCCGGGCTGGCTTGGAGTACCGAGAACGAACCGTGAACGAAAGGCACGGGGACAGCCCGAGAAAGAAGAGCCCGAGAGAACAGGCTTAGGATACGCAGCATGGGTCGGCAAAGCAACACGAGGATCGAAGCCACGAGGATCGCAGCCATCGTGGGGCGGCAGGTGTTCGACAGCCGCGGGAACCCCACGGTCGAGGTGGACGTGACGCTCGAGGACGGCTCCCGGGGCCGGGGGGCGGTGCCTTCGGGCGCCTCGACGGGCGAGCACGAGGCCGTGGAGCTCCGGGACGGTGAGAAGGCCTACCTCGGGAAGGGCGTCCTCAAGGCCGTGGCGAACGTCGACGGCCCGATCCGGAAGGCCATCGAGGGCATGGACGCCCTGGCGCAGGCCGACATCGACGCGGTCCTGGCGGCCCTCGACGGGACGCCGAACAAGGGGAATCTCGGCGCGAACGCGATCCTCGGCGTCTCCATGGCCGCGGCGCGTGCGGCGGCGGCGTCCCTGAGGCTCCCCCTCTACCAGTACCTCGGCGGCATCGAAGCGAAGCGCCTGCCCGTCCCCATGATGAACATCTAGAACGGCGGCGCCCACGCCGACAACAACGTGGACATCCAGGAGTTCATGATCCTCCCCGTGGGCGCGCGGTCCTTCGCTCACGCCATGCAGATCGGCACCGAGGTCTACCATGCCCTCAAGGGCGTCTTGAAATCAAAGAAGCTTGCCACCGCCGTCGGCGACGAGGGCGGCTTCGCGCCGGACCTGCGCTCGAACGAGGAGGCGATCCAGGTCATCCTCGAGGCCGTCGGGAAGGCGGGGTACAAGCCCGGGGCCGACGTCAAGATCTCCCTCGACGTCGCGGCGAGCGGTTTCCACAAGCACGGCAAGTACGAGCTCGCGGGCGAGGGGAGGACCCTCACGGTGGACCAGATGATCGAGCTCTACGCGGGCCTCGTGGACCGCTACCCGATCTACTCGATCGAGGACCCCCTCGACGAGAACGACTGGGCCGGCTGGGCCCGCCTCACGGCCGCCCTCGGGCACCGCGTGAAGCTCGTCGGCGACGACATCTTCGTGACCAACCTCGAGCGTCTCGGGAGGGGCATCCGGGAGAAGGTCGCGAACGCGATCCTGATCAAGTTGAACCAGATCGGGAGCGTCACCGAGACCCTCCAGGCGATCGACCTCGCCCACCGGAGCGGCTACAGGAGCATCACGTCCCACCGCTCCGGCGAGACCGAGGACGCGTTCATCGCCGACCTGGCCGTGGCCACCGGGGCGGGGCTCATCAAGACCGGCGCGCCGTGCCGGTCGGACAGGGTCGCCAAGTACAACCAGCTCCTCCGGATCGAGGAGGAGCTGGGCAAGAGGGCCGTCTATGGAATCGGATGATCGTGGACCGGATCGGCTCGACGCCGAGGAGAGGCCCGTCTTCTGGAAGGAGCTCTACGGGTTCGGGCTGATTACGCTCGGCGGCCTCATGCTGGCCGTCCTCGTGCTCGCCCCCAAGCTCGCGCGCAGCCGCAGCACGGCCGACCTGGAGCGCGAGCTGAGCGACACGGTGGGCAGGCTCGAGGACCTCGCCGAGCAGTACGAGGCCGCCCTGGCCGCCATGGAGGACGGCGGCGACCCCTTCTACCGCGATGAGGTGATCCGGGCCGTCCTCAAGGTGAAGAGGCGGAACGAGGAATTCCTGCTGAAGAACGGCGCCGGGATGACCGATAACTAGGAAGAGCGCAGGATGGCCGCGAGATCGCGGCGCCCATGAACCGGCCAAGAGACACGGAAAAGAACGTGGAAGAGACCGAGGAGCCCTCGCCCGTGGAGCCCACCGCGGGCCTGCCGGGCCTCGCGGGCCGATCTCCGGCCAGGGGGTGGCGCCCGCACGACTTCACGCGACCCCGCCACATCTCGGAGGAGAGGCTCCGGGCGCTCGACTCGATCCACCGCAAGTTCGCCCGCTCGGCCTCCGCGGCGCTCTCGGTCCTCGCCCGCTCGAGGGCGCAGGTCGACCTGGCGGGGATCAGCCAGCGCTCCTACTTCGAGTTCATCCGCTCGCTCCACAGCCCCACGTGCCTCTTCCTCGTCTACTGCCTGCCGCCCAGGGTCCCCTTGGTCCTCGAGATCATGCCCGCGGTGCTGTTCCCGGTGATGGAGCGCCTCCTCGGGGGGCGCGGGGAGGAGACGCCGGTCCCCTCGCGCCCGCTCACGCGCCTCGAGCAGGACGTCGCGCGGAGCGTGGCCCTCAAGCTCCTCGGCGAGCTGAAGGATGCCTGGCCGGGGGCCGAGGAGCTCCGGTTCGACGTGGCCGAGAGCGAGCACAACCCGCTCCTCATGCAGGTGGTGGGTCCCGGCGAGCCCGCGATCGTCATCGCGTTCCAGGTCGCCCTGGGCACCAGGGCGCGCACGGGCCTCTTCCAGCTCTGCCTCCCGGCGAAGCCCTTCGAGTCACACCTCTCGAGGATGACCCAGGCGCTGGTCCCGGGGGGAGCGCCCGAGCGCAACACGCCCGAGGAGCGCGAGAGGATCCTCGCGAGGCTCTCGGGCACGCGCGTGGAGGTCTCGGCATCGCTCGCCGACGTGCCCGTGGCCCTCTCGGACCTCCTCACGCTGAGGCCCGGCGACGTGATCGACACCCAGGTAAGCCGTGCGTCCGAGATCGCGGTCCGCGTCGGCGGCCGCAGGGTCTTCACGGGCCACCCCGCCCAGCGCGAGGGCAGGAAGGCCGTGAAGATCACGAGGTGCGAAGGCGGGGAGTGATCACTTCTCCGTCGGGATGCGGATCCTCGAACCCGCCTGGAGCGTCTGGTAGCGGAGGTTCTCGTTCGCGTCTTCGATCAGGGGGAACTTGGTCACGTCGTTGTAGAAGCGCTTCGCGATCAGGGTGAGCGTGTCCCCCTTCTGGACGGTGTACTCCTGGTAGTCCGCCGTGCCGGATCCGGCCGCCGCCCTGCGGGTCGCGCCCTGGACGGCGGGGGCGGGCCGGGCCGTTGCGCCGCGCTCGGTGCTCGCGGGCCGCGTCGCCACCTCGCCTCGGGTCGCCGAGGCCGACGGCTCTCCCGGCGACGGAGCGAGACCCGCCGTCTTCGGGAGGACCGGCGCGGGGATAGTGAGCTTCTTTCCGGGGAGGAGCTTCACGCCCGGGTTTGCTTTCTCGATCTGGGCCCAGAGGGCGCCGCTCCTGTAGTAGCGCTGGGCGAGGCTCCAGAAGCTGTCCCCCTTCTCCACGGTGTGGGTCAGGGGGAACGTACCGGTCCCTGAGCCCTTGGCGTCCGGGGCCGAGCCCTTCTCGGGCACGGGGGGCGTCCAGGGCTCCGGGGGAGCCGCATCCGGGAGCCGCGGGCCTCCCGGAGCCTTCGCCACCAGCGGCGGCTGTTGAGTCCGGGCCGGGGGCACCTCGGCGATCGGGGCGGGCGGCCGCCCGCCCTCGGGCCTCGCGGGCGTGCCTCCGCCCGGCGGCGGCTGCGTCCCGGGGCTCACGATGGGCGCGAAGGTTCCCCTCACGGAGTCCCGGGGCGCCGGGGAGGCCCCGGGCTCAGGCTGGGAGCCCCTGAGGACCCTCACGATGGGCGTCACCGGGGCCGGTGGAGTCGTGGGTGAGGTCGTGGTTGCGGGGCCGAGCGCCTCCGCGCCCGTCGTCACCTCCCTGGAGGCCGGCGGCGTCCCACCGGCCGGAGAGGACGAGGGACGGTTTGGCACGTTCGAGGAGACCTGCGGGCCCGCCCCAGGCACCGCGGCTGGGGTCCGCGCCGCAGGGGCTTTCGCCTTGGCCGCATCCCCCACCGTCGCAGGAGTCCTGCCGCTCGGCCCCGTTCCCGCGGGCCCCGCGGCGGGGGCGCCTCCGGGAGCCCCCGCCTTGACGGCCGGCGAGTCCTTCTCCTCGGAGCCGTCGCGCACGAAACGGGCGATCACCACCACCATGAGGATCAAGAGCGCCACGAGGGCGACCTTCGTGCCGTTGCCCATGAGTTCCCTCCAAGCTTCTCTTCTCGAGGGGATGCCTTCCGACACCCGACCTCCTCCTGCCGCGGCTCCGGTCCACCGATCCACCGGTCCACCATGAAACCGCGGACGATACTCTCTTCACCGATATCCGAACCGTACCGGAACAACGCACCACGGCGCGCTCCGTACTCGACCTCTGCGGCACGACTCCTCTGAAGTTCCGCAAAGGTGCCCGGTAGTGTACGCCTCCCTCCCGCCGCAGGTCAACTGGAAAGCGGGTGGGGAAAGCGGTTGGGCGGTTGGACCGCGTCTGGACAGGCCCGGGGTCAGGGGCGGACGGCACCGCCCCTGACCCCGGTTCGCCGCGCACAGGATCTTGCGCTCGTCACGACTCGGCGAGGACGGCGGCGGCGCGGCGCTCGAGCGACCGCTGGTGGAGCCAGATCGCTATCGGCGCCGCGATGAACACCGAGGAGTACACCCCGGCCACGGTCCCCACGGCGAAGATGAAGGCGAACCCGCGCACCGCCTCGCCGCCGAACCCGAGCATGACCAGCGTGACGAAGAGGACCGTCACCGACGTCCACAGGGTCCTGGCGAGGGTCTGGTTCACGCTGATGTCCACGATGTCCACGAGGGACAGACGCCTCTTCGCCAGGACCTCGAGGTTCTCGCGGATCCTGTCGAGGAGGACGATGGTGTCGTTGATCGAGAAGCCGATGATCGTGAGGACCGCCGCGAGCTCGTTCAGGTTCAGCTTCACGGGGAACGTGGTCTCGAGGAACAGGTCCGTGACCGACATGACGCCGATCGCCACCATCACGTCGTGGACGAGGGCGACGATGCCCGCGAGGCCGTAGATGAACTCGAAGCGCAGGGACAGGTAGAAGACGATCCCGATGATCGAGACGAAGATCGCGACGAGGGCGTCCGCCTGCAGGCCGCTGGCGACCCTGCGCCCCACCGTGGCCACCTGGGGGAAGGGCTCCGAGATCTCGAGCGTGCCCCCCGCCTCGCGGAAGTAGTCGCGGACGGCCTTCTCCACCTGCTGCTTCGTCGGCACCTTCTCATCGGAGATGGCCGTGATCAGCGGGGCGGGGTACGCCGTCGTCTTCACCAGGTACCTCGTCACCGGCTCGTCCCCCGTGGGCTTCGAGACGAGCTGCACCGAGTCCACGCTGATCCCCTGGTAGGCCTCCTCGGGCACCCGGCCGGAGCGCATGAAGAGCGGGTCGACCTCCAGGCGCCGGTCGATCCCGTCCTTGATGGCCCCCTCCGTGAGGTCGGAGGGCACCTGGAGGAGGTTCACCTCGAGGACCAGGGCTTCCTGCCCCGCCGTGCTCCCCGGCTCCCAGCGGGCCGCCGGGAAGGGCTCCGGGATCAGGAGCCCTTCCCGCGCCAACATCTTCTCGAGCGCTTTGCGCACGAGCTGCGCGGCGCCCGTCTCCGCCGTCTTGGCCGGCGCCTCGGCGGCGGCGTCCCCGGGCGCCGCCGCCGGGGGCTGCGGGGCGGGCGCCGGGGCCGGCTGGGCCGGTTCGGCCGGAGGAGTCGGCGCCGGGGCCGCCGCGCCGACGGGCTGGGCTGGCGGCGCCGCCGGAGCCGGCGCCTCGGCCCCGGGCGGGGCCTGCCCCACCGGGGCCGGCGTGGGCGCGGGC
>JACQVW010000228.1 GCA_016209535.1 Planctomycetota bacterium
ATCCGTCCGCAGCTCGAGCTCAGCGCCATCTACGTTCGCAGGGTCGACCTCGACGGCCCGGGAGAGGCGGCCTGGAAGATCTCGCCGGAGGGATTGGGCATCAACGTCGAGCCGACGATCGCCATCTCGCCCTCGGGGGACGCCGCCTACTGCGTCTGGGTTCACAGGGTGCACGACCCCGACCAACCAGGCCTCATCGAGTCGAACCGCGGCCGGAGGCTCCTCTACTCGATCTACTCGAAGGGAACCAACTCCTGGAGCGCGCCGGAGTCGGTCCTCGCCAACCTGGACGACTACGACAGCCTCTACCCCGGCGTCCTCGAGCCCTCGATCGCGCTCCGGGACGAGATGAACGGCCTCCTCGCCTTCACCGCGGTCGCGGCGGGGTCTCCCGAGACGGACACCGGGCTGGGCCTCGGCCGCCTGGTGTACATCTGCCGCCTCGTCGACGGCGTCTTTCTCGAGCCCGTCCTCATCCACGGCAAGTGCCGGCTCGTCTACGGCTACAGGCCGGAGGTCGATCTCACCATCCCGAGCGAGGTGCTGGAGGATCCCTGCGCCGCCAGCCTGAGGGGCATCGAGGGCTTCGTGGCCTTCGAGTCCCGCGGCCTCGAGCAGGGCTGCGGGGACATCATGATCGCGACCCTCCCGGAGGGGGCGGAGGAGCCCTCGGACGCCTCCAGCGATTTCCTGCCGGCGGACCCTGAGGACTGCGAGAGCAACGTCTCGGTGGGCTTCGGCGGCTGCGAGCTGGGCATAGGCTACTGGAGCGCTCCGGGCGGCCTGGGCGGCGGCCGCGGCAAGGGCGGGGCGCACGGGTTCCAGACGCGGAGGATCCGCCTCGAGCCGGATCTCTCAGTGGAGGGCTGCACGCTATCGTACCCCTTCGCCGCACCGGGCTCCGTCGTGACCGCGAAGGTCGAGGTCAAGAACCGCGGCCTGGCCCGCGCCCCCGTCGACGGGAACGGGGCCAGCACGGCGGGGCTGCTCTTCATCTACGCCGACGAGGGGGGAGGGGAGCGCGAGGCGGCGAGGCGAGGCTTGCCCGTGCTCCTGCCAGGGGAGGTCCAGGTCGTCGAGGTCCAGCTCGAGATGCCCCACGAGCCCGTGCGCTTGCGCGTCCAGATCGACCCGAACCCCGTCGACCGCGACCGGACGAACGACTCGCGCCAGTGCTTCTTTGGAGCTCCGTGCCCGAGGGACCTAACGTGCCGCGTGGCTCAGCGGCGCGGCCCGGCCGCGCGGGTCGGCGTGGAGCTGAGCTGGACGAACCCGGCCCTCTACGAAGAGCTTTACCTCTACCGCGACGGCGCCATGTTTGTCGCTCTCCCGGGAAGCTTCACGAGCTTCACGGACTTCGGGGCCTCGCCGGGGCTGCATACCTACTCCGTCCGCGCCCGGATCGACTCCTCGCGCTCGGTCCGGGCCACCTGCGAGATCGACGTGCCCCCGCCCTCGCCGCCGTCCCCTCAGTTCCGCCGCGCCGACGTCGACGGGAACGGTGGGCTGGAGATCACCGACGCGATCCGGCTTCTCTGTTTCCTCTTTCTGGGATGCCACGCGCCGCCCTGCCCCGACGCGGCGGATGCGGACGACAACGGTGAGCTCGAGATCACCGACGCGATCCGGATCCTCGGCTTCCTCTTCCTCGGCGCGCCGCCGCCGCGGGCGCCTTTCCCGGCGTGCGGCGTCGACCTGACCGATGACGGCCTGGTGTGCCAGACGCAGCCGCGCTGCCGGCCTTGAGTCGCGGACTCGGCTTGGCGGAGCCAAAAAGCAGGACGACGACACGGCCGCCCGCTTTGGCGCTCAAGGACGACGATCAACGCGTCCAAGGCCTCGGTCTCGGCGAAGAGGTGGGCGCCGATCCAGAAGGCCTCGGGGTCTTCGTCCTCGAAGAGCGCCTCGAGGAGGCGCAGAGGGCCGCGGAGGGCCGCCCGGGAGCGGAGGAGAGCCTGCAGGCTGACGCCCTCCTCGGGACCTCGAGGGGACTGCGGGACGTCGTCGCTCTCATCCGCCAGGTGGGCCCCTCGGCGCTGCCGGTCCTGATCACGGGGGAGACGGGCGCCGGGAAGGAACTCGCGGCTCGCGCGATCCACGGCGAGAGCGCGGGGCGCGCGGGCCCCTTCGTCTCGGTCAACTGCGCCGCGCTTCCCGCAGAGCCGCTCGAGGCGGGGCTGAAGGCCGAGGGACCTCGGGTGAGGAGAGCTTGCAAGCTTGCCGGTTGTGGGAGCGCATTCGCGCGTCAACACCTGCGCAGGCGGATCCCCTTCTCTGTGACCACCGCCACGGCGCCTACCAAGTCCTCGAGATCCACCGAGGCCACGAGCTTCCTCGCCAGCGAGCGGAAGCCTTTCCAGCTCTCGCGTTCGAGGCGGAAAAGCACCACACCCGCCCTGGCCTTCGTGGATTTGATCCGCCGCAGGTCCGCCAGCCCCTTGTCGGCGGTCAGCAAGATCCGTCCCTCGGCTCTCACCGCCGCCCAGATCCTGTCGTCGGTCCAACCCGTCCACCCCTGCTCGGGAACTGTGGCGACTTCGTGACCCACGCTCTGCACGACGTCAGCCACCGCTAGCGGCAGATCCTCATCCACCTTGACACGCACGCTGAGGCCTCAAGCCTTGGCCTGAAGCGGCAGGTAATCGAATCCGCTCACGGCTTCCGCAGCGAACCGGAGCGCGGCGCGGACGTCCTCCCGGGTGATGGTCGGATACTCACGGAGGATGTCATCGACACTACTGCCCTCTGCGATGCTCCCAACGATCACCTTCACGGGAACGCGCGTGCCCATGATACAGGGGTCCCCGCTATGGACCTTTCGATCGATGGAGATCCGACTGCGCCAATGCCGACGGCTCATGATCTAACCTTTGTGTCGTCACAAAGTATAACAGGGATTTCTGGAGGGACGACAGCCGTCTGAGAACCAGCTCCTCGGGCTCGCGGAGGGCACGGCGAGCAAGCGGTACGTGCGCGCGGTCAAGAAGCTGAAGGATGTCCTCTCGGACCGCCCGCGAGAAGCCAGGTGAGCATGGGCGGCGCCGGCAGCCACGATCTTGAGAACGATCGGCCGCGGGCGAGGGCGATCGCGGAGACGAGCACGCAAGGGCTCGCCGAGGTCGCCTCCCCCGTCGCCGGGCGCAGGGAGAACACGACGGCCGTCTCGATGTCGCACCAGAGGAGCCGCCCGGTCGAGCGGTCCCAGGTCGGCGCCTCGCCGCAGCGGAACTTGTCCCGCGTGAGGATCTCGAGGAGCGGGCTGGCCATGGGCCGGAGTCTACTCGCGCCGGGCGAGGCGAGCCACCGTCGCGCCAGGCAAGGGCCGTGCCCGGGCCCGGACGCGCCGCCCGCCGCGGCAGGCAGCGGGGGACGGCGGCGCGCGGGCCGCCCGCGTTGCCGCGGCGCCGCCGGCATCGTACCCTCCATCCGGTAACGGCCCTCGCAGGGGCCAGCGAAGCGGGTCGAGGAGGGTCAGGGTCATGGACACGACGTTCCTGTACGCGGAGTGCGCGCGGCGCAAGGCGCAGAAGAAGCGGATGCTCGAAGCAGGCGAGGCGGGGCTCAAGAGCCGGCCCGTCACGACGCAGGACGACCCGGTCCCCGAGCACCGCCCGCCGCGGCCGCCGGCGGCGCGGAGTCGGGTCCAGGTGCGTGGTGTGCACATGCCCGGGGCGGCCGCCCCGCCGCCACCTCAGCCCCAGGC
>JACQVW010000229.1 GCA_016209535.1 Planctomycetota bacterium
CCTCTTGAGCGTGAGGACATCCGGGGTCACGTCGCGCGCCCGCTGCTCGGCCAGCGCATAGCACCCGTCCGGCAGGATCCCCGAGTTCAGGGCCTCCTGGAGGTGGGCCAGCCAGGAGTTGTGGAACGCGTGGAATTCGCCCGC
Organism: Planctomycetota bacterium; assembly: GCA_016209535.1. Classification (GTDB taxonomy): domain Bacteria; phylum Planctomycetota; class UBA8108; order UBA8108; family SXIK01; genus JACQVW01. The sequence continues at coordinate 145 of JACQVW010000229.1, forward strand.
GCTGACCCTCGTCCAGTCGTGGATGGGCATGACCTGGTGATCCTCGATCGTTGAGTTTCCCTCCGCTCGGCCAGGTTGTCAACCGCGGCCAGGGCGTCAGAAGGCGGCACCCCGGAACTTGGCCAACAACCCGAACAGGAGAAGGAGCACGGTCCAGTAGACGGCCAGCGCCCGCGCCAGGCCGGCCGCCGGCCAGAGGCGGCAGGCGAGCGAGAGCCCGATCCCGGCGGACAGGATCCACGGGACAACGTAAGGCCGCGCGTCGAGGGTCAAGGAGCCGATCAGGGTGAGGACGCCGCAGACGCCGAGGCTCCAGCCGCCCGCCGTGCGCAGGCTGGTTTCTCGCCGTGTCGGGCCGGCAGATGGATCGCCGCCTCGGCTTTCGGCGCCAGCGCCCCGGGCACGGAGGAGCTGGGCCAGGCCCACCACGAAGAGAGTCCAGCCGCCTGCGTCCAGGATCCATAGCAGGACGAAGGAAGCCTCCCGGACGATCGCGGGCGAGGTGGAGCCAGGTCGGCCGGGATCGTAGAGGTGGACCTGGATCGAGAGGAGGCAGCCCGCGCCGAGGCTCAGCAAGCCGAACCGCAGGCACTCGAGGCCGCGGACCCTGTACCTGCGGAGCAGCACGAAGGCGCTGACGGCGCTCCCCGAGACGAGGGCGAGGGCAGCGATGGTTCCTATCCTCCAGGGGCTCATCGGACCCCATCTTCGCTCGGTGGTGGAGATGGCTCGGCGGCTCCGGGTGGAGATGCGGCCTCTCGCGCTACGCTCACAAGCCCCCAGGAGACGAGCACGATTGCGGCGCAGAACGGCAGCGCGCTCAGGAAACCCACGAGATCGAGCCCTTGGGAACCAGCCGATTCGACGAGCAGGCGGACATGGATGACGTCCCAGGCGATCCCCACGGCCAGGCCTGCGAAGACGTAGGCCCCGAGGCCCACCAGGAGCAGGAGCCCGCCGCGCGAGCCCTCGAGGCGCCACCTCAGCGCCAGGAGGAACGCGGTGATCGAGAGGCCCATGCTGACCGTCCCCAGGAGCCAGGCCACGCTGGCCAACATAGCCTCACCTCCTCCGCTCCCATGCCGGCGCTACCATGAGCCAGGGCCCTACTCCAGCCACCCGCCGTTCAAGACCACGATCCACTCGGCGCTGGTCGGGTCGAAGGCGCCCACGGAGCGCGGGTAGAGGAGGACCGTGGCGTCGAAGACGTAGCCCGAGGTCGCGAGGCCCTCGGGCAGCGCCGTGCGCCGCACGACGTCGAGGGCCGCCTCGACCTCGCCCGCCGGGAGCGCGTCCCCGGCCGCGAGGTCGTACCCCCTCGCCGGGATCTCCCGGTCGAGCGGCGCGCAGCCGCTCCCGAGGGTCGCGGGCAACCTCCACTCCTTCGGGTAGGTGATCTCTCCCCGGCCGTCCCAGACGATCGAGCCGCCGAAGACCGAGAGGCCCGTCCGGGCGCTCACGGCGGCCGCACCGCCGAAGTCGCCGGGGGATTCGTAGAAGACGTAAGCGTCCTCGGGGGAGGGCGGGCTCAGCATCCGGCCGGCCGCCCCGTACCCCGTGTCGGCCTGGGCCCGCTGCCGCGCCTCGGCCTCGGTCACCTGCGCGTACTTCCCGCAGACGAGCTGCCAGCCGAGGACCCGCCGCGAGAGGTAGTCGAGCCGCACGACGCCGGAGCAGGAGCCCACGATGGACGTCTCCCGGGCAATCGCGGCGACCTCGTCCTCGCACGGATCCTCGCAGGGCCCCAAGCGCGCGCAGCCGAGGTCGTCGGGCGTGGGATCGGCCCCGCAGGCGCCGAAGGGCCGGGGCGGAGCCGGCCCGCCGAGGAAGAGGTGCGCCAGGGAGTAGACGGCGTCCGAGAGGTCGAGCTTCCCGTCGTCGTTGGAGTCGCACGCGTCCGCGCAAGGGGGCGGCTCGCCGCCGGCGAAGAGGAAGATGAGCCCGAAGACCGCGTCCGAGATGTCGAAGGCGCCGTCCGCGTTCGAGTCGCCGCGGGAGAACGCCGGGGACAAGGGCACCGCCGCCCGGGCGCGGACGGCGAGCACCGTGTCGAAGCACTCCTGCTTGTTCACGGAGACGTCGATCTCCAGAGCCTCGGGGAACGTCCCGCCGCCGGCGACGAGGCCGCTGTCGAAGCGCTGGGGCGCCTCGCCGTCGATCGAGAGGTCCAGGACGAGCTGGTGCATCGACGCGACCTCGCCGCCCACGGTGTACGTGCCCGAGCCCGCGATCCTCCTCGGCGGGTCGAGCGGCACGGTCCAGTCGACTTCCGAGACCGCGTACTCGCTCGAGAGCCCGTTGGAGCCGGCGAACGACAGGCGGAAAGTCCCCGCCATGCCCTCCACGGTCATGATCGGGCAGAGGCAGGGGGGGAAGCACCCCTGGGTGTAGGAGCTGGCCTCGCCGAGCTCGTAGAAGAGGCCATCGGGAGCACCGCCGCTCGCGGAGCGGGCTCCGGCCGCCGCGCACGCCGCGAGGGCCGCCGAAAGGACCGTCGAGCGCTTCATCGCGTCTTCCTCCGTCACAGGTCGCCCGGTGCCCAGGCCCTCATTCTCGGGGAAGGGGAGCGGGGCGTCTCGCGAATTCCCGGGGCCGGCTGCCGAGCCCGTGTCGAGGGAAGGCGCACGGCGGACCTTGCGCGCCCGCCGAGGTCTCTCACGTCGACCCCTCGGAAGACATCCCTTCGAGGCGCCGCTTCATGAACCGAGCAGGGCGACCGTACGCGGCTCCCGTCAGCGCGGCGAGCGAATCGTGCTCGATGTCTTCCAACGCCCCGACCTTGCTCGTCCACCGGCCCGAGGGCAACTGGCGGGCCGCATGCGTTGGGACCCCTTGCGCATTCGCGTAAACCGCCACCTTCTCGAAACCAGCCTCAAGGGATCCGTCTCCGCAAGACTCGTAGCAGAGCGTGCTGTAGGCTGCAAGGAACGCGTCGAGCGTCTCGAGGCGGGGAACGTCCTGGGGCCAATAATATACGCCGAACGGATCTGGCCACCACCACTCTGCATTCGTGCCGGCGGCCCAGGCGATGCAGTTGTAATGAGACGACTTCGGGCTGGTGATTCGGGCGTGGTTCAACGCCGGGTTACACCCGGCTATGAACCACGCGTTCATTCCCACGATACTGCCCCTACCAAACTGCCCCTGCTGAGTTCCTTCCTGTTACCCGAATGGAGCCTGATCTGAACCAGGCCGTGATTCGACAGCCCTCCGCGGCGAGGCCAGGGAAGATCGCCGCCAGGCTCTCGCTCATCCGATGAGACCGCGATCTCTGCCCCATTCGACCCAGCTCTTGGCCATCTCCGCGACCTTGCCGCGGTGCACCGCCCGCACCGGGTCCTCGCGGGTGATGGCGTGCAGAGCCCAGAACCAATGGTCTGGCTGTCGCTCCAGCTCCCGTAGGATGAACGGGAGGGCTGCGGCCCCCATGCCGATGATCTCCTGGTAGGCCGGGTGCATCGCGATCGCAGACGCCGATGACAAGTGCGCCGTGTCGGCGCGCCACTTGGCGGTCAGGGCGGCGAACCTCTCCTCGGAAGCCGCGGCTGCCCTTGAGTCCGAATCCAGGATGGTGACCCGGACTCGGTGTCCCGCCAATCTGGCCTCCTGGGCCCTGATCTCTTCCCAGGTCCCCTCTATCACTGTCTCATTCATCGTTTCACCCGTGCTCCTTCATGATAGCACCCACGGCTCAGGAGCCAACCTCGGTGCCTGACGCACGACGTCCCTCCTCGGAGGGCAAGAGGGCCCCCAGCGCGAGGGCCGAGGCCCCGAGGACCGTGGCCTTGCCGCGCCGAGCCGCCATGACGGCCTCCGATCCTGTCCCGGAGTCCCCCCGTGCCGTACAATCCCGGCCTTCATGAGCGGCCACACGGGCGAGATCGCAGCCATCGGCGCGAGCCTGACGTGGGCGGCCTCGAGCCTCGTCTTCAGCACGTCGCGGGCTCCTCCGGCCGCCCTGAACCTCTTCAAGAACGCCGTGGCCACCGTGCTCTACCTCGGGACCCTGGCCGCGTCGGCCTGGATCGCCGGGGACCGCATGCTCCACGCCGGCCGCGAGGCGTTCCTCTGGCTCGCCGGGAGCTCGCTCGTGGGGATCGTCATCGGCGACACCTGCTACTTCCGGAGCCTCCAGGCGCTCGGCGCGAGGAGGGCGCTCGTCGTGACGACGACTGCGCCGCCCCTCTCGGTCGTCCTCGCGTGGCTCTGCCTCGGCGAGACGCCCGGAGGCGCGGCGCTCGCCGGGATCGCCGTGACGCTCGCCGGCGTCGTCCTCGTCGTGGGCGACGCGGCGCCGCTCGCGCGCGCCGGGGCGGGCGAGCGCGGCCGCACGGCCGAGGGCGTCGCCTGCGGCATCGCGGCAGCCCTCTGCCAGGTGCTCGGGGCCATCCTGTCGAAGAAGGCGATGGAGCACGTGCCGCCGCTCGAGGCCGCGTTCATCCGGATCGCGCTGGGCGGGGCCGCGGTCTTCGCATTGGCCTTGGTGTTTCGGAGGGTGGGCCCCTGGAGCCGCGAGCTCCTCCGGCCGCGGGCGGCGACGCGCCTCGCCGCCGCGAGCGCCTGCGGCACGTACGCGGGCATCTGGCTCTACCTCGTCGCGATCCGGCACGCGGATGTCGCGGTGGCGACGACCCTCACCAGCTTGAGCCCCGTCTTCATCCTGCCGCTGGCGCGCGCCTTCCTCGGCCACCCGATCACACCGCGCGCCCTGGCCGGCGCCGCGCTGGCCGTGGGCGGCGTGGCCCTGCTCTTCGGGTAGCATGGCGGCCATGCTCGCCGTCGATCCCGTCCCCCTGGACGACCGCCGCGCGCTCCTGCGCTTCATCCGGCTCCCGGGCGCGCTCTACCCGCCCGAGAGCCCCTGGGTCGCGCCCCTCGAGCGCGAGCGCCTTCGCTTCTTCGACCCTCGCAGGAACCCGTTCTTCCGGCGCGCCGAGGCCAGGCTCTTCGTCGCGCGGGACGGGCGCGGGCGGGACGTCGGCCGGATCGCGGCCATCGATGACCATTCGCCGTCGGTCGTCGCGGCCCCGCCGGGCCCCGGCAGGCGGAAGCTCGGCTCCTTCGGCTTCTTCGATGCCGCCGACGACCTCGAGGCGGCGCGCGCCCTCTTCGGGGCCGCCGAGGAGTGGCTCCGCGCCCGGGGCTGCACGGCGGCCCAGGGCCCCCTGAGCCCGTCGACGAGCCACGAGTGCGGCTGCCTCGTCGCGGGCTTCGAGCGCCGCCCGAAGCTCTTCATGCCGTACAACCACGCCTACTACGGCCGCATCATCGAGGCCTGCGGGTACCGCGCGGTGCAGGACCTCGTGGCCTACGAGGCGCCCGTGCCCTCGAGCCTGCCCCAGAGGCTCGCGCGGGCCGAGCGGATCTTCGCCCGGCGGCGCGCCTTCACGGTCCGGCGCGCCGACCTCCGCCGGCTCGACGAGGAGGTCGCGCACGTGCACGCGATCTACAACGACGCCTGGTCCGAGAACTTCGGCTTCACGCCCCTCACGAGGGGCGAGATCGAGTGGCTCGCGCGGGAGCTGCGGCCCGTCCTTCACCCCGACTTCTGCCGCATCGCCGAGGTGCGCGGGGAGCCCGCGGGCGTCATGATCGCCCTCCCCGACGTGTACCAGGCCCTCCGCCCGCTGCGCGGGAGGCTCTTCCCCCTCGGCTGGCTCAGGCTCTTCTGGGGGCTCCGGCGCGTGGATGGCCTCCACGGGCTCGTGATGGGCGTGCGCCCCCGCTTCCGGAAGCTCGGGATCGACCACGCCTTCTACCTCGAAGGGCTGCGCGCCGCCTGGGAGCACGGGTACAAGACCGTGGAGCTCTCGTGGGTGCTGGCCCACAACGCGGGCATCCTGCGCCCCCTCGAGCGGCTCGGGGCGCTGGAGACGAAGCGATACAGGCTGTACGAGAAAGCCCTGTGAGCCCTCGCCGTTGCGCCGGGACCTCATCGCGCTTACGATCGCCCCCGTGAAGAAGCTCCTCTTCCTCGCCGCCCTCCTCACCTCGACGGGGGCTCGCGCCGTCCTCGCCCAGTGCGCGCTCTGAGCGCAATCCATCGCCTCCGGTCGGAGGCCGGGATCGGGCGGCTACGCCCTGGGCTTCAACTACGGGATCCTCTTCATGCTGGGGGCCGTGCTCGTCCTCGTCGGAGGGCTCGTGGGGCTGATCGTCTACGCGTCGCGGTCGAGCGGTGCGGGCCGGCACGGGACTTGCGCTCCCTCCGGGCATGACGCGCCGAGCCGGCAGGACCTCGACCCCGTGCGCCCTCCTCCCTGACGCGCGGGGGAGCGGGGGGCCAAGCCCGCGGCTGCGGGCGGGACTCCTGTTGGCCGCCGCCATGCCCGCCGCATTGGCCCTCGCGCCGCTCGCCCTCGCGGGCGGTTACGCCCTCCTCTTGAAGCTCGGGGCCACGCGGCGCATCGCGTACGGGCTCCTCGAAGAGGGCGGGCCCGTGGAGCTCGCCACCTTCGCACTCCTCCTCGCGGGCGGGGTCCTGGGCCTGCGGCTTGCCATGGAGGCTCGGGAGTCCGGGGCGCGGGCCCTGGTGTCCGGTTTCTATGCGGTCTTCTCCGGGGGCCTCCTCCTCACGGCGCTCGAGGAGGTGGCCTGGGGCCAGCGGATCCTCGGCTTCGACACCCCGGCCGCGTTCAAGGCCTTGAACCGCCAGGGGGAGCTGACCCTCCACAACCTCCAGGGGGTCCACGAGGCGCTGCCCTGCCTGCCGCTCCTCTTCGGCCTGGGCGGCCTCGCGGGCGTCGGCCTGGGCTCGCGGAGGCCCTTCCACGCCGTCGCGGCTCCTCGCGTCCTCGCGACGTGGTTCCTGGCGATCGCGGTCCTCGCCGTCCTCGACGTCTGCGCTCACGCCTTCGCGCTCGAGCGGCACGTCGAGAAGGCCTTCCGCAGGCTCGCCGAGCTCTCCGAGCTCCTGGTCGCGGCCTCGGCGCTCCTCTACGTGCTCTTGAACCGCTCGAGGCTGCGCCGGGAATGGAGGGAGCGGAGGGGGCGAAGGAGACGCACGGCCGCCCGGTTCGCATCGGGAGCCGCGGCGGTATAATGCCTCCATGCCCGCCGTCCACATGTCGCGATCGAGCATAGAGGACCTCGTGGAGGAGCGCCGCCGCTGGGGCGCGGGCAGCCTCGACGAGTGCTGGGAAGGAGTGTGGCACGTGACTGACCCCTCGGGGCCGCACCAGCGTCTTGCGGCCATGCTGTGGAACATCCATTGGGAAGTCGTTGGCAAGGCTGGCAAGGGTGAGGCCACGATCTCCATCAACGTCACGGACCGCGAGCACGACTGGAAGCAAAACCACCGCTGCCCCGACGGCGCCGTGATCCTCCAGGGCAATCCGGGCCGCTGGATCGGGGCGAAGCGCGTGGCCTTCCTCGGCGGCCCCGACCTCGTGGTCGAGGTCTTGAGCGAGGACGACCCCACCTACCAGAAGCTCGACTTCTATCGGTCCCTGGGGGTCCGCGAGGTGCTGGTCGTCGATCCCGATACGAGCCGGCCTGAGCTCTGGCGGCTCCGCGAGGGCGAGTACCGCGAGGTGCCTCCCCCCGCCGCGAGCGAGGTCACGGGGCTCGTCTACGCCCAGGGGGCGGGCTGCCTCGAGGTCCGGGAGCCCTCCACGGGGCGGAGCTGGAAGATCTGAGCCGGGGGATCCAACGCGCCCGGCGCCCTCGGCGGCCGCGCCGGGTTGTAGTACGATGCTCCCATGCCGTTCGGGCCCCGCTATCGGCCATCTCGCCTCGCCCCGCTCTTGCTCGCCGCGCTCTTTGCGGCCGGCGCGGGCCCCGCGGGGGCGCAAGACCCCCTCGAGGCCCTCGGCGAGAGCTGGCGCTGGCGCGTCTTCGACCGGCAGGAGGGCCTCGGCGCGAGCTCGGTCTCGGCGGTGCACCAGGACCAGCGGGAGTTCATCTACGCCGCGAGCGAGCGCGGGCTCTGGCGGTACGACCTCTGGGAGTGGGCCCCGGTCGAGAACGCGCAGCCCTTCGACGACGGCGAGGTGACGCTCTTCCTCGAGAGCTCGAGCGGCCTCTACGCCCTCGGCGCGAGCTCCCTCTGGAAGGTGGACGCGACGACGCTCAAGCTCCTCCACCGCGGCGGAGGCCTCCACGGGGCCTCGAACGACCTGGGGGAGATCTTCGTGATCGACGAGCGGCAGCTCGCGCACCTCCAGGTCCGGGGCGATTCCGTCGAGCGGATCGACCCCGGAGTCAAGCTCCCGGGCGGCAAGGTCCTCGAGTACGAGATCGACGCTCGCCGGGTCCACTGGCTCCTCACCGCCGACGGCCTCTACTCCCGCGACATGGCCCGCCGCGCCTGGAGGGGGCTCGAGGAGCGGGACCTCGAGGGCGCGCTGGCGGGTCGAGTCTGCGCGCGGCTCTTCAAGGTCGAGTCGCCCGCGCCCCGGGACGCGGAGGCCGGGCGGCTCGGCGCCGCCGCCCGGGAGCTCTGGGCCCTCTTCCAGGGCGGCCCGGACGCTTCCCCCCCCCACGTCCTCGCGCGCCTCGAGGACGGCGCGTGGGTCCTGCGCGCCCCCCTCGAGGGTCCTCCCGTGCGCGCGATCCTCAAGGACCTGGGGCGGCGATACTACGCGACGGCCGACGACGGGCGCCTCTACGTGTCCTCCGACGGCTCGCGGTGGACGCACGTGCAGAGCCCGGGCCTCGGGAACAAGGTCGCTCTCCACGCCGGCGTCGTCGACTCCTCGGGCGCGCTCTGGTTCCGGGTGGGGACGGGAGGCGTCGCGGCCTTCGACCCCCAGAGCCGGCGGTGGGAGACGATCCCGGCGGGCACCGCCGAGCCCTTCCCCAACGTGCTCTCCCTCCTCGAGACGGAGGAGGGCGAGGTGTGGCTCGGGATGACGCGCGGGGTCGCCCGCTGGAGGCCCGGCGGCAGGTCCGAGCCCCACGAGACCGTCCAGGGCACGCGCCTCGAGAAGGTCACGGGCCTCGGCGAGGACGGCCTGGGCCGGGTCTGGATCTCCTCGGCGGACTCCTTCCCGGGCCTCTTCTACTTCGACGGCGAGAGCTCGACCTGGGGGCGCGTCACGGAGGGAACGCTCGCGGAGCACCCGGTCCGGCGGATCGTGCGCGACCGCGTCGGCGAGCTCTGGTTCCTGTCTCGGGAGAGGCGGCCCGATGGCTCCTACGTCCTCTACCGATCCTCCCTCTCGACGGCGTACGAGCTCCAGGCGGCGCGCGTGGTCCACGGACCCGTCAACGACCTGGCGCGGACCCGGGACGAGGCGCTCTGGCTCGCGACCGACGAAGGCCTCCTGCGGGGGGCCCTGGAGGAGGACGAGCTCCGGATCGAGCAGAGGCTCACCGAGGCGGAGGGCCTCCTCTCGCTCCAGGTCTGGGCCGTGACGGAAGGGCCCGACGGCGCCGTCTGGATCTGCTACCCCTCCTCGGGCGGCGTGACGCGCGTCAAGGGCGGCGAGGCGCGGAGCTTCCGGGAGTCCGACGGCCTGGCGAGCGCCGAGGTCTGGTCGATCGCCGCGGCTGGGCAGAGCCTCTGGTTCGGCACGGCGCGCGGGCTCTCGCGCTTCGACGGCGAGTGCTGGTACAGCTTCCCCGTGGCCTCGGCGGACTTTCGCACGAGCCGCGTCTGGCCCGTCGCCGCCTCGCGGAGGGAGCCCGACTCGATCCTCGTGGGGACTTTCGGCCAGGGGGCCCTCCGGTTCCGGATGGACGACCGGCGCAGGCCGCAGTTCACCCGCCGCGATTTCCCGGCCCGCGGGATGGGGGGCGACGTCGCGTTCGCCTGGGACGCGAGGGACCACCGGAGCGTGACGCGCCCCGACGCTCTCCTCTTCCGGAGCCGGCTCGACGGCGGGCCCTGGACGCGCTTCTCGAACGAGCGGGCTCGCGAGCTGAAGGGGCTGGGCGAGGGGCCGCACGTGCTCGAGGTCGAGGTGCGCGACCTGGCGGGGAACAGGAACCGCGAGGACCTGGTCCACCGGTTCGTCGCCGGCGAGGAGGCGGACTGGGGAGCGGTCTGGGCCGCGGCGAGGGTGGCCTTCGCGGTGGCGATCGGGCTCGTCCTCGCCGCGGTCCTCTACCGGGCTCGAGTCCGGGCGCGGCTCCGCGCCGGCCGGTACCGCGGCCTCTTCGAAGGGTACCCCGGGCCCGCGTTCCTCGTCGACGTCGGGGGTCGCGTCCTCGACTGGAACGGCGCGGGCGCGGACCTCCTTGGGCTCGACGGCGCGGCCCCGGAGCACGTCCTCGGCCGGCCCCTCGGGCTCCTGCCGCCCTTCTTCGCGGAGGAGGTCCGGAGGGCCTTGCGAAGGCTCGAGCAGGGGGAGCCCGTGGAGCTCGTCTACCGCTTCGCGGCGGGCGGCCGGGAGCACGTCCTCGACTTGAAGGGCTTCCCCGTGCGTGGCAAGGGGAGCGCGCTCGCGGGGGCGGCCCTCCTGGTCGAGGACGCGACGGACCGCGCCGAGGAGGCCCGAGCGCTCGAGCGCCGGCGCCGCCTCGAGAGCCTCCAGCGGCTCGCGGCCCGCGTGGCGAGGGACCTGGGCGACGACGAGGTGGCGCGCAAGCTCAACGCCTTCGCCGGGAGGGTCCAGGCCGAGCGCTGTTCCGAGGGGGCTCACGCGGGCGCTCGGACGGCCGTCAACGACCTGATCGAGGGGCTCCTCCGCTCGCGCTTCGCGCCGGGAGCGGGCGTGAAGGTCGATTACCGGGCGCAGCCGGGCCTCTGGGACGCCTCGGTGGACGCGGGGCACCTGGAGGACGCGCTCGCGGAGGTCCTGAAGAACGCCTTCGAGGCGCTGGGGGGGAAGGGCGTGGTGACCGTGCGGACGGCGAACCTGCGCCTCGAGGGCGATCCGTGCCTCGCCTCGGGCTCGTACGTGGAGGTGCAGGTGCACGACACGGGCCGCGGGATCGAGCCGAGCACGATGGACCGCCTCTTCGAGCCCTTCAGCTCGACGCGAGCCGAGGACGGCGCGCTGGGGATCGGCCTGGCCGCCGCGTGGGGCGCCGTGCGCTCCGCGGGAGGCGACCTCAGGATCGAGTCGAGGCCCGGGCAGGGCACGGCGGTGCGGGTGCTTCTCGTCGCCGTGCGTTGAGGCCGGGGGATCCCCGCGGGCCCTCCGGCCTCCGTCTCGAGGCCGGCCGCGCGGCGCCTCGACCCCGGGGGGATCGCGCCCGCGGCCCCTGCGCGATATCATGGAGAGTCGCCCCGGAGTCGAGAGACGCACCCCGAGTCCCAACCAAGTCCCACGGCCGTGACCGCAGGAGGTCGAGCCTTGAGCATCCTTTCGCCGAGACGATGCGCGGCCAGCGGCGCGCTCCTGGTCCTGCTGGCGTCCGCCGCGGCCGAGGAGGCCGGGCCCCCTTGCCTGGCCGAGAAGGACACCCGGTACCTGCAGGACGCCGAGCACCTCGGCGGGTTCGTGCTGGGGGACCTCGCCTTCCCGCTCCTCAAGAAGGCCCTCGTCGATCGGAACGTCGAGGAGCTCAAGGCCTTCCTCGACCCGACCTTCCAGGGGCGGACCTTCGATCCCCAGGGCGGCGCCCTCACCGAGTACCCCTTCGCCGCCTTCCGCGTGTGGCGCGAGGGGAAGGACCCCGTCCGGCCGCGCGACCGCGACGCGTTCGTCGCGGAGCTCCTCGCCTTCCGCGACGAGCTCCAGGACGTGCGGACGGCGGGGGTGAAGGTCATCCGCATGAGCCCCGCCACCTACGGGGACCTGGCGGGCCCCTGGGCGGGCAGCATGAAGGTATTCCTCGGCGGCCGCACGCGCGACGGGAAGGTGTCCTACCGCTCCGTCCAGTACCGCTGCCGCGTGAAGGAGATCACGGACGAGACGCCGAACCGGCGGGGCTGGCTCCTCGGCTGCGAGTCCTACCTGGCCGAATACAGCTCGAGCGGCGACTTCCTCATGCAGGACATGACGGCCGAGACCCGGATCGACTCCAAGGCCCTCCACGACAACTGGGTCCACGGGGACCCGAAGAACATGCCGTTCCTGACGGGCGGGGCCTACATGACCGACTACGACCAGGACGGGCACATGGACGTGCTCGTCACGGACCTGAAGGGCCTCACGCTCTACAAGGGCCTCGGCGGCGGGCGATTCGCCGACGTCACGGAGTCCTCGGGCCTGCCCCGGCAGAGCCGCGTCCTCGGCGGGATCTTCGCCGACCTCGACTCGGACGGCTACGAGGACCTGCTCCTCGGAGCCCAGCCCTACGTGAACGAGGCCGGGAAGCGCTTCCGGCCCCTCCGGCCCGCCGAGCACACGCTCCGCCTCGACCCGAGCGCCTTCAAGTACGCGGTCGCCGACTACGACCGCGACGGCAAGCTCGACCTTTACGTGGTCGGGATCCGGTACAGGGACGCGTCGAGCTCGATCCGTCGGTGGATCGGCAAGAACCGGATCAGCTACAACCAGCTCTGGCGGAACCTCGGCGGGTGGAAGTTCCAGAACGCGACCCAGAAGAGCGGCACGGGCGGGAGCGGCAGCTCGGTCTTCGCCGCGGTCTGGTTCGACGCGAACGGGGACGACTGGCCCGACGTCATGACCGCGAACGAGCTCGGCACCAACGACTACTACCTGAACCGGAAGGACGGCACCTTCGTGACCGGCCAGCTCCCTGCCGGCTACGGCGGCTTCTCGATGGGCATCACCGTGAGCGACATCGACAACGATGGCCTCGGCGACCCCTACGTGGCCAACATGTACTCGAAGGCGGGCGAGAGGGTCGTCCACAACCTGAAGCCGGACCTCTATCCGCGCGAGGTCTACGACCTCATGGTCGACTTCGTCACCGGGAACGAGCTCTACCGGAACCGCGGCGACGGCCGCTTCGAGCGGATCGGACAGTCCGCCGGGATCAACGACGTGGGGTGGGCCTTCGGGACGGGCTTCGGAGACCTCGACTCGAACGGGCTCCCCGATCTCTACTCGCCCGTGGGCTTCCAGAGCATCACGCGGAAGAAGCCCGACGGCTGACGGTGCGTCTGGGTGGCTGTCGTGTCACAGCCCTACGATTGCCAGGCGCGGGTCCCGAGCCTCCGTACGGTGGACAACGAGAAGGGCGAGTTCTGGGTCTCGAACCCCTGGCTCTTCTCGACGAGCGGCGAGAACCTGAGCTGCTACGAGACGAACGGCGTGCACCTGAACGCCGGGGGGGGCGGCTTCCTCGACATGTCCTACGTGAGCGGCGCCGACTCGGACGGCGACGGCCGCTCCGTCGTGGCCTGGGACCTGACGGGGGACGGCATGCCGGAGCTCCTCGTGCGCCAGGCTGGCGGCGGGGCCCTGGTCGTCTACCGGAACCGCTTCCCGAAGTCGAGCTGGCTCAAGGTGAGCCTGCGGGGGACCCGATCGAACAGCTTGGGGATCGGGAGCAAGGTCATCGCCGAGGCGGGCGGCCGCCGCGTGTGCCGCGAGCTGTACCCCATCGTGAACTTCCTCTCCCAGAGCCCCGCCGCAGTGCACATCGGCCTCGGGGACGCGAAGAAGGTCGACCGCCTCACGGTGCGCTGGCCCTCGGGCGAGGAGCAGGTCTTCGTGGACCTCGAGCCGAACTGGCACGTCCTGATCCGCGAGGGGAGCCCTGAGCCGCGGCCGTGGCCGCCGGCGGGCGCGAGCGGCCCGGCAGGCGGCAAGTGAGCCTTCACGGCGCGCGCCGGCCTGTGTCGGGCCTTCGTCATTCCTCTGGATCTCCCGGACGCAGCGTCTCTGAAAGTCATGCTCGGGGGATCTTGTGCTTCCTGCGGATCGCAGACAGCACCTCCCGAGCAGGCCTCGTCTTGCCCAGCTTCGCTTCCCTCAGGCCGCGGCGGATGCCCTCGATCGCCTCCAGCTTGTCCATGACCACCTGATAGCTCGCGGCGTCCTGTACGACGAGCTCGGCCCTACCGTTCACGGTCAGCACCATGGGACGGCCGCTCTGCCGAAGCTGCTCGAGCAACTCGGTGCTGTAGCGCTTGAAGTCGGTCAAGGAGCGGATGTCCTGAGCGATGTCGAGCATGGTTCACCTCTAATGCAACGCACTGAATTACGATCGAATCAAATGCTAGCCTCAGGGTGCGCGGCGGTCAAGCCTCTCTCGGTCGCACCCTTCACGGCGCGCGCCGGCCGACGATGCGGGTCTGGTACGCCTCCAGGTAGGCGCGGTAGGCCTCGTCGCGGCGCCCTTCGCCCGCCGGCGGCGGGTAGCGGCTCATGGCGCGGAACGGGAGCGGCGCGATCTCGCGGCCCGTGCGGTTGTGGAAGCTCGACTCCTTGGCCCAGCCGCTCACGCGGAGGAAGAACGTGCGCCGGCGGCCGGGGGGGAGGCTCGGGGGCGGCTCGAAGTCGACCTCGACCCCGTCCCCGGCCACGAGCACCGCGAGCAGGTCGTCGTGGTCGCGGAGGAGCGGGGTCACGTCGCCGTGGCGGGTGGCCAGGCCCTCGGCGGGGGCGAAGGCGTCGCCGGGCGCGGCATCCTCGTACCGGTAGGTCTGCTCGTGGCGGGCCGGGTCGCCCAGGACGCGCGAGAAGCCGCGGCAACCGAGCGTGGCGCCGCGGAGGGGCAGAGTGCGGTGGGCGAGGACGCAGCCGCCCGCGAGGCGCAGCTCGCCCTCGGGGCCCTGGACCTCGACGGGCCCGCCCTCCCCGGCGAAGAGGATACGGTCCCAGAGGAGCCGGTGCTGGCCCGAGAGGCGGAGGCGGGCCCGAGTGTCGACTACGTTTGTAGTAGCAAGAGGGACGACCATCGTCCGGTCCATGCCCGAGGGCAGGCCGAGGTCCTCGGCGACCGGGACCCACGAGCCGTCGCCGGCGAGGCGCTCGAGGCGCACGGGGCCCCAGGTCCGGCCGCCTTGCCACAGGGAGTAGGCGACGGTCGCGTCGTACCAGGCGACGCGGCCCGTGAGGAGGAGGGCGCTGGCGGGGCCGGGAGCCTCGAGCTCGAGCCCTGAGCGCTCGCACCAGCCCGCGTGCTGCGGCCGGGAGGGGCGGTAGGCGTGAGCGTAGGCGCCGTCGCGAGCCCGCACAGCGCCGAGGACGTCCGCGCCGTCATCGAGGCGGGCCGCCGCGGGTGGACGGAGGCCCCTGCGGGGGAGGACTTGGAGCCGGAGGGGGCCGCGATCCCGCTGGGGGCTCGACTCGTCCGCGTAGACCTCGACGTCCTCGGGGTGATCGACGGCGACGAGCTCCAGGCGGTCGATGTACGCCGTCTCGCGCAGCTCCTCGGTGATCGCGAAGCGGAGCGCTCCGTCCACGGGCTCGACGGCGTCGCCGTCGACCCGCACCCACTCTTCCGGGTCGAGGCGCGCGCCATGGGCGGAGTTTTGCCGCGGGTCCTGCCCGGGCGGCAACCACTCGTCGAGGGGCGCGATGCCCAGGACGTCCGTCAGGAAGCGCCACCCCCCTCGCGTGCGGGCGTAGAGGAAGGGGCAGCTCGCGACCAGGCCTTCCTTCTGCACCACCAAGACCTCGCCGCGCCGGCCAGGCTGGACGACCAGGTCCTCCCCGAGCACCGGCTGGACGATCCCCTGGGGCCAGCGCAGCCGCAGGCCGTCGAGCGCCTCGCGGCCGCCCGGGCCCAGGCCGATGTGGAGGCCTGCCGGCTCGCGGACGATCAAGCTCTGGTAGAGACGCCCCGCGAAAGCCTCGACCACGGCGCCGATCCCGTCCGGGCTGTCGCGCTTGCCCTCGAGGGCGAGCCGGAGCGAGCCGTACCCGGGCTCGAGCTCCGCGGCCAGGACCTCCACGCCCTCGCCGGAGCCCACGAGGACCTCGAGGACGCCGTCCGCGTCGAGATCTGCGGCTCCAACGGCGCGCGCCCCGGCGCCCGGGCAGGGGACGTCCTGGGCCTCCAGGAGGCCGCCGGCCGCGTTCCGGAGGAGGAAGAGCCTCCGGCCCGAGGCGAGCAGCACGTCGAGGTCCCCGTCGTTGTCGATGTCCGCCGCGCAGGCGTCCAGGACCTGCTCGGGATCCGGGCCCGGGGCCGCGCTCGGGGCCTCGAGCCGGAGCTCCTGAGGGCTCCCGAGCCGATTTGCGTTCCGCGCCCAGGTCCAGCCGGGCTCGCCGCCCGCGGCGAAGAGGTCCGGGGCGCCATCGGAGTCGAGGTCCTCGGCGAGGACCAGGGTGCGCTTCCCGAGCTCCCGCAGCGCGACGCGCGCGAAGGTGCCGTCGCGGCGGTTGAGGAAGGCCTGGACGCCCTCCTCGCCGCCTGCCGCGACGAGGTCCAGGTCGTTCGCCTGGTCGAGGTCGTGGGCCGAGAGAGCGCCGCTCGAGGCCTCCCCGCTCTCGAAGCGCGCCGCCATGGCACCGAACGGCGCGAGGCGCGCGAAGGTCCGGTCGCCGTTCGAGCGGAGGAGCGCCACCTCGAGGCCCCGAGGCGACGCCGCCAGGGCCGCGAGGTCCAGGTCTCCGTCGTGGTCCGCGTCGCAGGCCAAGGCGCCGGGGACCTCGCCCTCGAGGAGGGGCGCCGTCTCGGGTTGGAACGAGCCCTCCGCCATGCCGCGGAAGGCCCGGAGGCCTCCGGCGCCGGCGAGGACCGCGTCGTCCGAGCCGTCCGAGTCCAGGTCCGCCGCGACGGCGTCGGCGATCCCGCCGGCCGAGCCGGCGGCGCCCCCTGCGAGCTCCGGGGACGCCGGCGCCGGGCCTCCGGGGCCGAGCCGCACGACCCGCGCGCCCCCGGGTCCCGCCAGGACGAGGCCCGGCGCGCCCTCGGCGCCGAGCCGCAGGGGCCGCGCCCGGAGCATGCCCCGCCCAGCGTCCTTCCCGAGGAAGCGCTCGGTCGCGGCCACGAAGGAGACCTTCGCCGGGGGCGGCTCGCCCGGCCGGCCGTCGAGGGGTCGCAGCGACGCCTGCGTGAGGTCGCACCTCTCGGCCTCGAAGGCGCCGGGGTCGGGCATCGATCGGAATCGCTCGAGCATCTCCTTCGACTCCTCGGCGCGCCCGAGCCGCTGGAGGACCATGGCGAGCCGGTAGGCGGCCGGCGAGAAGTCGGGCTTGACCTCGAGGGCCCTCTCGAGGCTCCGCCGCGCGTGCTCGGGCTCGTCCGCGTGTTCCTCCGCCGTCCCGCGCTGGAACCAGGCGTGGAGGTGGCGGGGCTTCCTCTCGGTGACGCGGGCGAAGGCCTCGAGCGCCTCGCGGGGCGCGCCGCGCCGCTTGGCGGCGAGCCCCGAGAGGTACTCGAGCTCGGGCGGCGCCTCCGCCCCGGCGAGGAGGCCGCGCGCCTCGGCCAGCTCGCGCTCGCATCCCGCGACGTCCTCGGCGAAGAGCAGGGCCGACGCGAGGCGGATGCGGTCGGAGGCCGAGCCCGGCTCGAGCTCGACGAGTCTCCGGAGGTACGCGGCGGCGTCGGAGCACCCGGTGCGCGTGTCGAGCTCGGCATGGAGCTTCCCGAGGACGCGCAGGCGGTGGGGGTCTCCGATCGCCCGGGCCCGCTCGCGCGCACCGCGCGGCCCGCCCCCGTCGCACGCGGCGGCGAGGACGGCGAGCAGGCCGAGCAGGCCCGGGAAGCCGGTGGTCGCGCGCCGGAGCATCAGCCCTCCGGCTCCCGGACGTGGTGGACCTGGTTCGCGGGCAGGTCCCGGACCTCCTGGACGCGACCCGAGGGCCAGACGATGACGGCCCTGTCCACGAGAGCCGCCTTCCCGAGCCCGAAGTGGAGCGTCTGGGGGCTCTGGGAGAGGAAGCCCGTGGCGCTGACGACCTGCTCGTGCCGCGCCTGGCCTCCGAAGAAGACCGCGACGCGGGCGCCGATGGCGCTCCGGTTCGAGCGCGTGCCCTCGAGGCGGAGCCGCACCCAGGAGCTCCCCGACGCCTGTACGTTCTCGAAGACCCTCGCCGGGCCCTCGTAGTCGTTCACGGCCACGTCCAGATCGCCGTCTCCCTCGAGGTCGAAGACGGCGGCGCCCCGCGAGTTGCCCGCGAAGGCCACCGGGCACTTCGCCGACACGTCGTAGAAGTACCCGTCCTCGGAGGCGTAGAAGGCGTTCCTCTGCTGCGCGTGGCGCAAGACGAGCATGCGCCCCTCGGCGTGCCGGTCCGAGGCGGGCCCCTGGGTGCCCGGCACGCTGTCCTCGGTGCCGTTCAGGACGAGGAGGTCCAGGTCGCCGTCGTTCTCGTAGTCGAGGGCGCCGGCGTACCAGGCCCAGCCCAGGTCCGCGGGCTCGATCCAGCGGTCGTGGACGTCCTCGTACGTGCCGTCGGGCCTGCGCGCGTAGAGCTTGTTCGTGACGAGCCTGCGGAGGTCGTCGCCGGGCTGCCTCGGCCGGCGCATGATCTGCGTTATGTAGACCGCGAAGTGGCCGTCGCCCTCGATGTCGAGGAGCGCGAAGTTCATGGCGTTGAACGTCCCGTCGACGCGGACCCGCTCCGTCACGTCCTCGAAGCGCCTACCCCCGACGTTGCGGAAGAGGTAGCTCGGGCCGAAGTCGTCGAGGCTGAAGAGATCGAGCCAGCCGTCCTGGTCGTAGTCCCAGGCCCCCGCGCAGTGCGTCCAGCCGGGCTCGTTGACTCCGAGGCGCGCCGCGACCTCCTCGAAGCGGTGCTTGCCGCCCTCGAGGCGGTGGTGGTGGAGGCGGTTGCGGCCCCCGTTGAAGTTGGGCTCCCGCGGCACGGGGCCGACGCCCTCGGGCCAGGGGCCGAAGTGCGCCGCGTAAAGATCGAGGAGGCCGTCGCGGTCGTAGTCGAACCAGAGAGCCTCGTGGGTGACGTCCTTCCCGCTCGCCAGGCCCACGGCCTCGGCGACGTCCAGGAAGCGTCCCTCCCCCTCGTTCCGGTAGAGGCGGTTCGTCCGGTAGACGAAGGTTGCGAAGAGGTCGAGGTCGCCGTCGGAGTCGAAGTCGATGAAGTACCCCGCCCGCGTCTCGCCCTCCGGGAAGAGCCCTGCGGCGGCGCTCGCGTCCACGAAGCGCGTCCCGCGGTCGTTCCGGAAGAGCTTCCCGCCCCCGTCGCCCGCGAGGTAGAGGTCCGGGAAGCCGTCCGCATCGTAGTCGCCGGCCGAGGCTCCGCCCCCCTCCAGCCCGACGGGCAGGACCAGCCCGGAGCGGCGCGGCGCGAGGTCCAGGCTCGCGTTGTGCCGGAAGTAGAGCCCCAGCTTGGCCGTGACATCGCGGAACATGGGGTCCGGGAGCCCCTGGAGGACGCG
>JACQVW010000221.1 GCA_016209535.1 Planctomycetota bacterium
GTACAACCTCTACTACGCCCCCGACGGCTTCCCCGGGCCTCTCGCCTACGCCGCCGAGGAGGACAGGCTCTACCGGAACCGGGGTGACGGAACCTTCGAGGATGTCACGGCCACCGCGGGCCTCACGAAGGCCGGGAGGGCCATGAGCGTGGCCGCCGTGGACCTCAACGCGGACGGCCTCCAGGACATCTACGTCTCGAACGACGCCATGGAGAACTACCTGTACTGGAACGAGGGCGGCGGGCGCTTCCGAGAGGACGGCCTCGAGGCCGGCGTGGCCTACAACGCCGCGGGCGACTCCACCTCGCACATGGCCGTCGACTTCGGCGACTACGACGGCGACGCGAGGCTCGACATCTTCGTCTCCGACAGCTCCATCTCGAGCCTCTTCCGGAACGAGGGGGCCGGCGGCTTCAACGACGTGTGCGTGGCGGCCGGGATCGGCCGGGAGAGCGCGCAGTTCGTCGGCTGGGGCGCCTTCTTCTTCGACCTCGAGAACGACGGCGACCTCGACATCTTCAAGGTCAACGCCGACCTCTCGCGCCTCTTCGGCCAGGAGCCTCAGGTCTTCGAGAACACGGGCGCCGGCGCCTTCCGCGACGCCTCGGAGCGGCTCGGCGACTTCTTCCGCCGCGAGTGGATGAGCCGGGGCAGCGCCCCCGCCGACTACGACAACGACGGCGACCTCGATGTGCTCGTCGTGAACCTCGACAGCCCCGCAACGCTCCTCCGGAACGACGCGGCACGCGGCTCCTGGATCGAGGTGGAGCTGCGCGGGGGCCGCGGCCGGCTCAAGCAGGCCGCAGCCGCGGGCTCGAAGCTCTCGAGCCGCGACGGCCTGGGGGCGAAGGTGCTCGTCACGGCCGGCGGCCGCACGCAGCTCGGGGAGCGCCGGGCCGGCGGCAGCTACCTCTCGCAAGCCGACCCACGGCTCCACTTCGGCCTGGGCGCCGCGGAGCGCGTCGAGCGCATCGAGGTGCGCTGGCCATCGGGGAAGACGCAAGTGATCGAGGCCCCCCCGACCCGGAAGCTCCTGGTCGTGGAGGAGACACCATGAAGAACGCGCTACGAATAGCCTTCCGCCTGCGGATCGTGCTCCCCGCGGCGGCCCTGGCGGCCGCCTTCGCCTTGATCCGTCCTTCGCCGGCGCCCGACCCGGCGCTGCTCGCGGCGTTGCGCGAGGAGGGCTCGCTCGGCGGCCGCGCGTCGATTGTGCGCATCGAGCTCGCCGCTCGGCCGGCCTCGCCGCGGCCCATCGCGAGCGGGTTCGACGAGGCCGGCGCGCCGAGCGTCTCCTTCGATGGGCGGAGGGCAGTCTTCGCCGGGCGCCGCGCAGCGGGAGAGCCGAGCGAGGTGTGGGAAGCCTCTGTGGCCGGCTCCGCAGCCCGTCAGGTCACACGCGGAGGCGAGTGCCTCGACCCCTGCTACTTGCCCGACGGGAGGATCGCTTACGCCCGCGCCGCCGCTCGGAACGCCTGGGCCGCGGCGACGCTCCGGTCCTGCCTCGCCGACGGGACCGGCGAGCGCCAGGTCACCTTCGGCGAGGCCCACGACCGCTCGCCGGCGGTGCTGCCCGACGGGAGGATCGCGTTCCGCCGCAGCGCGGTCGGCGGCGATGGGCCCGGCCGCGTCTTCGCCGTCAGCCCCGACGGGACGGGTGCCGTCCTCCTCTGCGAGGCCGCGCCGGACGCCTCGGTCGTGGCAGGGCCATGGGTCGTGGGATCCCAGATCCTCTTCGCCGAGGGGCCGCGCGGCGAGAAGCTCGACGGGTCGTGCGGGGCCGCGCCTGCGGGGCCGCGCCTCGTCGCGGTCTCGGCCGGCGATCCGCGCGGCGGGCGGCGAGTCCTCGCGGGCCCGGAGGCGCTCTCTGGCGCGGCCTCGGGCGAGCGCTTCGCTTCGGTTTCGGGCCTACCCGGCGGCGGCCTCGCGGCGAGCGTCCTGGGGCCCGGGGGCGGGTCGCTGCGCCGATTCCCAGGAGGTGCCCAGGACGAGGTCCCAGGCCTCGCCGGCCACGCGCTTGCAGCGGAGCGGCAGCGCCCGCTCAACCTCACGAGCGTCGTCGACGAGGGGAACGGCGAGGGCACGCTCCTCTGCGTCGACGTCCGCGCTTCGCGCTTCGCGCAGGTGGCCGGCGCGGAGCTCGGGGCGATCCGCAAGGTCCGGGTCCTGGGCGAGGACGGCCTCGAGCTCGCGAGCGCCCCCGTGGCGCCCGACGGGTCGTTCCTGGTCCAGGTCCCGGCGGACAAGCCGCTGCGTCTCGAGCTCCTCGGCCCCGGCGGGGTGATCGCGAAGGACGAGAGCGGCTTCTGGGTCCGGCCCAACGAGAGCCGCGCCTGCATCGGGTGCCACGAGGATCCGGAGCTTTCGCCGGAGAACCGGGTCCCGCTGGCCCTCGGCGAGGCGGCGGCGCCGGCCGCGGCGGCCGACCGTCAGGGCGGCGTAGGCCCCGGGGGCGCGGGAGGGGCCGCGGTGGCCGAGAGGAGGAGACCATGAGGCTGCCCCGCTTCGCCCGCAGGAAGAGGCTCTGGCTCTGCGCCCTCGTGGCCGGAGCCGCCGTGGCGCTCGCGGGGGCGAAGGCTCACCGGTACGCCGTGGACCACGTCCGCTACTACACGGGGCTCGAGCCGGAGACCTTGAGCTGCGTCTCCTGCCACTACGTCGGCCACGGCGGCACGCTCGCCGACCGCTTCGCGGCGCCCCGCTATCGCTCGCCCTTGAACATCGCGGTCTCGGCCGACGGCCGGCGCCTCTACGCAACGGCGTCGCAGGCGGGGACCCTCCTCGCGATCGACCTCGAGGTGAGGATGCTCGCGGCCGAGGTCCCCGTGGGCGCGAAACCGCATGGAGTCGCCCTCGCCCCCGACGGGAGGACCGCCTACGTGTCGAACGAGGAAGACGACTCGGTGTCCGTCGTGGACCTCGAGGCGGGACGCACCACGCGGACCCTCGGCGCGGGCGACGGGCCCGCGGGGATCGCCGTCGCGCCCGGCGGCGGCGCGCTCTTCGTCGCGGACTGGTTCGGCGACAGCTTGAGCGTGATCGACCTCGCGACGGGCGCCGAGGCCCTGCGCCTCCCCACGGGCTCGAATCCCTACGGGGCGGTCCTCACCCGCGACGGCAAGCGCCTCCTCGTGACGAGTCAGCTCTCGCGCCCTGGGAACCGGCCGGACCCGCCCGTCTCGGAGGTGACCGTCGTGGACGTCGAGGCGAGGCGCGTGCTCGGGCGCGTGGAGCTTCGCAGCGCGCACCTCGTCGAGGGCGTCGAGGTCACCCCCGAGGGCGACCTCGCCCTGGTGACCCTCGTGCGGCCCAAGAACCTCCTCCCTGCGGTGCAGGTGGCGCGCGGGTGGATGATGACGAACGGCCTCGGGGTCATCGAGCTCGCGACCGGGCGCGCCGTCCAGGTGGTCCTCGACGATCCGTGCGCCTTCTACGCCGACCCCTGCGACGTCACCGTCACGCCCGACGGACGGCTCGCCTTCGTGAGCCACTCGGGCGCCGACGTCGTCAGCGTCGTGGACATGGTGAAGCTGCGGCAGCTCCTGCGCGAGACGCCGCTCGGGGCCGAGGATGCGCTTGCCAACCGGCTCGACTCCAGCCGGAGGATCGTACGGGCGCGGATCCCGACGGGCCCGAGCCCGAAGGGCCTCGCCGTGTCGCCCGACGGGAAGACGGTGTACGTGGCGGAGCGCCTCGCCGATCGCATCGCGGCGATCGACGTCGAGACGCTCTCGGTGGCCTTCCGGATCGACGCCGGCGCGCCGGGCCGCGAGACGGTCCTGCGGCGCGGCGAGAGGCTCTTCAACAGCGCCTCGCGGACCTTCCAGGGGCAGTTCTCCTGCCGGAGCTGCCACCCCAACAACCACGTGGACCGCCTCCAGTACGACTTCGAGCCCGACGGGCTCGGGCGAGGCATCGTCGACAACAGGACGTTGCTCGAGATCGACGGCACGGGCCCTTTCAAGTGGGACGGCAAGAACACGAGCATGTACATGCAGTGCGGCATGCGCTTCGCGCGGTTCCTCACGCGCGTCGAGCCCTTCCCGGCCGATGACCTGAACGCCCTCGTGGCCTTCATGCGCTCCCTCAGGAACCCGCCGAACCGCCACCGCGCCCCCGGGGGCGAGCTGACCGCGGCGCAGGGCCGCGGGAAGGCCCTCTTCGAGCGCTCGGCCATGAAGGACCGGACGCCCATCGCCGAGAAGGACCGGTGCATCACGTGCCACCCGCCGCCCCGCTTCACGAACCGGAGGAAGGCGGACGTGGGCTCCGCCTCGCCGGGCGACCACTCGGTGGAGTTCGACACGCCGCACCTCCTCAACATCTACCAGTCCGCGCCGTACCTCCACGACGGCAAGGCGGCGACGCTGGAGGAGATCTGGACGCGCTTCAACCCTCGCGACACGCACGGCATCACCGTGGACTTCTCGAAGAGCGACTTGAACGACCTGATCGAGTACTTGAAGACCCTGTGAGGACTGCGATGACTGCGACGACTGCGACGATGAGCCCCATGGCCGGAAGACGAGGGCGGGAGGCGCGGTGGGCGGCGTGGACCCTGGGCTTGGCGGCTCTCGCGTGGGCCGAAAGTGCGCCGTGCGCGGCCCCCGAGCTATCCGCGGACGTCCTGACGCTGCCTCCCCTCGTCCGGTGGAGGAGCTACACGACGGCCGACGGCCTGCCCTCGGACAAGGTCCTCTGCGTGCGCGCCGACGGCGAGCGCGTGTGGGCCGGCACGGAGGCGGGTCTCGCGTGCCTCGAGGCGGGGCGCTGGAGGACCTGGGGCGTGAAGGACGGCCTCCCTCACGCCGTCGTCCTCGGCCTCGACGTGAGCCCGCGCACGGGCGACCTCTGGATCGGGACCATGGGCGGGCTCGCGAGGCTCTCGGGCGGCCGCATCGACGCCTTCACGCAGGTCTCGAGCGGGCTCTCGAACGACTTCGTCAACGACGTGGAGTGCGATCCCGACGATGACCACGTCTGGGCCGCCTCGGCCATGGGCGCGAGCCGCCTCGACCTCCGCACGGGCGAGTGGACGATCTTCACCGAGCAGAACACGCCGATGGCGGAGCCCTGGACCTACTCGGCCGCCGTCGACCGCGGCCTCGTCTACATCGGGGCCTGGGGCGCCGGCGTCCTCGAGTACGAGAAGCGATCCGGCCGGTGGCGCGAGTACCGCGACCCCGACAAGGAGATGGAGATCGACCTCCTGCCAGACGACGGACCGGTGCACGATGTCACGGCGGGGATCGACTTCGAGGATGGCGTGCTCTGGCAGGCGAGCTACTTCGGCCTCGCCCGGTACGACGGCCGCTCGTGGCGCACCTACTTCAAGAAGGACAGCGGGCTCGCGAACGACTTCGTCCAGTTCGTCCGGGCGCGGGGGCGCACGGCCTGGTGCTGCACGGACGACGGCCTCAGCACTACCGACGGCTCGGGCTGGGTCACGTACCGCCGGCGCGAGGACGGGAAGTGCGAGGTGACGTTCGCGCGGGGCAAGGACCACCTGGGCTCGATCGTCACGGAGACGGCGCTGGCCCACAACTTCGTCCTCGGCGCCGACGTCCAGGGCGAGCGAGTCTGGGCCGCGACGGAGAAGGGCCTGAGCGCCGGCGAGCCGGACCCCGCGGCGCCGGCTCCGCCGCTCCTGGCCGAGACCACGCCGGGCGCCGAGGCGAAGCCCCAGGCGCCGGCCCGTGCCGATGCGGCCGCCGTGGCGGCGCGCTTCCACTACGCGAGCACTCCCGACGAGCTGCTCCCCTACCGGCACTTGAAGATCTACCACGAGCTCTTCACGACGCCGCCCCAGTTCCTGGGCGCCGGCCGGGAGAAGCCCGAGCCGGAGGTCGAGGAGGTGCGCATCGGTTTCATCGCGCCCCTCGAGGACGAGGACGAGCCCATCCTCCCGCCGGGGTTCCGCTCGGGCATCCAGGGGGACCCCAAGGCGGAGCTCTTCGGGAGGCCGATGCTACGCGGGGCGATCCTGGCCCTGGACGATGCGAACCGCGAGGGCGGCTACCGCGGCAAGCCTTTCCGCCTCGTGCGCCGGACGGACCTCGTCCAGTGGGGCCAGACCTCGAACGAGCTCGCGCAGTTCGCGTACTCCGATGGGGTCTGGGCGGTCCTGAGCGGCATCGACTCGAACCACCAGCACGTCCTCGCCCGCGCCACGCTGAAGGCCGAGGTCCCGATCGTGAACGCGGGGTCCACGGACCCAACGCTCCTCGAGCACACGATCCCCTGGATCGTCCGCGTCATGAGCGACGACCGGCAGAGCTCCTACGCGCTCCTGGACTACGTCCTCCGCGTCCGCGGGCTCTCCCGCATCGCCGTCCTTCGCGTCAACGACCGCGACGGGAGGGTCGGCATCATGGAGCTCGTGCAGGGTGCCCGGCGGCTCAACCACCCCATCGTCATCGAGCAGAGGTTCCGGAACGGGGATCGCGACTTCTCCGAGCAGCTCGACCGGATCGCCGGGGCTGGCCCCGACGCGCTCTACCTCCTGGGGAACCCCATCGAGCTCGGGCTCATCGTCAAGGCCGCGTGCGAGCGGGGCGTCAAGCTCCCGATCTTCGCGGCCGACCGGGCCACCCACCCGAAGTTCCTCGAGACGGCGGGATCGGCCGCCGAGGGCGTGGTGGCGGCCGCCACGTTCAACCCCGAGAGGCTCGATGCGGCGTGGACCTCGTTCCGCGAGCGCTACGCGGCGCGCTTCGGCGAGGAGCCGCATGCCTTCAGCGCCCACGCCTACGACGGGACCCGCTTGATCGTCGAGGCCATCCGGAGCGCCGGGCTCAACAGGGCCCGGATCCGCGACGCCCTGTTCGCGAGGAAGACCTTCGACGGCGTCACGGGGGAGATCGCGTTCGACTCGACCGTGAACAACGTCCGGAAGCCCTGGCTCGCCGAGGTGCGCGAAGGAAGGTTCCGCTATTTCCGCCCGCCGCCTCGCGGGCAGGAGGGGGATTGAGATCCATGATCCACCACCGCAGGACCCTCGCGGCGATCGCTCCTGCCTCGGTCGCGATCGCTCTCGCAGTGGCCCCTGGGCCGGCCCGCGGACAGGACGATGCTCGCCTTGCCATCGGCCTCTTCCTCGCCGCAGACCGTTCGCGGGAGGCCGAGGCCCGCGAGATCGGCCGCGGGGCGGTCCTCGCGGCGGAGCTTGCCGCGGCGCCCTTGGCCGCGGAGGCCGGTGCGGCGGGCGCGAGAGCCTTCCGCGTCGTCGCCGCGGAGAAGGCCGGGCGCTGGGAGGCGGGCGCGGGAGAGCTCGTGCGCCTCGTCTACTCCGAGGGCCTGCATGCCGTCCTCGGCCCCGTCGACGGCCGGGCGGCGCACGTCGCGGAGCAGGTCGCAGCGCGGGCCAAGGGGCGCTTCGTGCTCCTCGCTCCCTGGACGGCGGACCCGTCGCTCACCCGGATCAAGGTGCCCTGGTTCTTCCGGCTCGCCCACGACGCGCGCCTCCAGTCCGGCGCCCTCCTCGAGGAGATCGCCGGTGCCCGGGGCCTCCACCGCGTCCTCGTCGTCGCCGCCGAGGGGGACCACGACGCGCGGGCCGAAGCGGACGCCTTCGCTCGCGCGGCGCGCCTGCGCGGCGGCGTGGAGGTGCGTGAGCTCGCCGTGCCTGCCTCCGGGGCCGGGCCCGAGTGTCTCCTCGAGGAGGTGCGCTGGGCCGAGGCCGTGGTCCTCGCCGAGCCCCCGGCGCCCGCCGCCCGCGACGCCCGGCGCCTCCGCGAGGCCGGAGTCTCGGCGTCCCTCTTCGGCTTCCTGGACCTCGCGGCGCCGGCCTTCCTCGGCGCGGCCGGCGAGGCCGCCGAGGGCGTGGTCCTCGCCGCGCCGCCCGAGCCCCGCGGCCCAGCCTGGGAGCGGTTTCGCGCCGCCTACGTCGAGCGGCACGGCGACGACCCCGGCATCCCGGCCGCCTTCGGCCGCGACGGCGCCCTCGTCCTCGCCGCTGCGCTGCGCGCCGGCGGCGACGACGCCGGCCTGCTTCTCGCGGCGCTCTCGAGGACCCGTCGCGATGGATCGACAGCATTCACAGGACCGATCGAGTTTGACAGCCAGGGGGACCGGATCGGACCGGCCTCCCTCGCCCGCGTGGAGCGAGGTCGGCTCGCACCGCTCCACCCGCCATCCACGGAGCGCGCCCTTGACATCACCGCTTCTTCAGCAGAAGGTGCTCCCCATGATCCCTGAAGACCGCTCGTCCAGGACCATCCTCGAGGCGCCCCCGGCCTGCGTGCTGCGCAAGTTCGTCGGCCCCGAGGCCAGCGAGGTCTACGTCCTCTCTCGGCCCGATGCCTTGAGCCCCGCCGGCGTGCGGGGGCAGGCGGCATCGGCCTACCGCATGCTCCAGGACGCCCTCGCCGCCGAAGGCGCGTCGCTCGAGCACGTGGTCCAGGAGACGGTGTTCTTCCGGGACATCGAGCGGGACATGGAGCCGTTCCTCGCCGCTCGCGGCCGGCATTTCGGGCTGGCCGGCGCCGACGGGTACAACCCCGCCTCGACGTACATCGAGCAGCCTCCCCTCGATGGCCCCGCGCGCTTCGAGGTCCTCGCGACGGCCGTGGTCCCCGCCCGCCGCCTCGACGCGCTTACCTGGGACGTGCAGGGGGTCTCGCCCTGCGCTTGCGATCCATGCGCGCGCGTGGGCGGCCGGGCTTTCCGCGTCGGAGGACTGCAGCGCCTGCACTCGGGGAACCTCTACGGCGCCCCCGGGCCGACGTACGACGAGGCGTACACCATGTTCCGCGCCGCCGAGGAGCTCCTGCGCCGTGCGGGCATGGACTTCCGCCACGTGGTGCGCACGTGGATCCACCTGCGGCACATGGAGCGCGATTACTCCGAGCTGAACCGGGCGCGCCGCGTCTTCTTCCAGGAGTTGGGGCTCTCGCTGAGACCCGCGAGCACGGGGATCCAGGGCGGCCCCTTCCCCGAGGAACACAACTTCTCCCTGAGCCTCTACGCGGTCAAGGCGGACTCGCCCATCGAGGTCCAGCTCATGACCACGCCCACCCTGAACGAGGCCTGGACGTACGGCTCGGACTTCTCGCGGGGTCTCCGCGTCGTGGAGTCGAACCGCGTTGCCCTCTTCGTCTCGGGCACGGCCAGCGTGGACGAGGAGGGGCGCACGGCCCATATCGGCGACTTCGACGCGCAGGTCGACCGCATGCTGGTCAACATCGAGACCCTGCTGGAGCGCCAGGACGCGACGTGGGCGGACGTCGTCTCGGCGATCACGTACCTGAAGGACGCCGCCGACGCCCCTGCCTTGCGCCGCCTGCTCAAGGCGCGCGGCCTCCAGGGCCTCCCCAACGCGATCGTCAAGGCGCCGGTCTGCAGGCCGGACCTCCTCTGCGAGATGGAGGCGCTGGCGCTGCTGCCGCTCGAGGGGGAGTGAGCGAGTCCGGCGGCGCCAACCCTGCCCGCGGATGGGGCTCTCTCCATGCTGAGAGCTTGACTTCCAGCTCTCCAGACCTGAGCATTCACCTCACGGACAGGTCGAGCCTCCTGAGGCGAGTTGCGTCCGGAAGGCTAGTCCGTTTGGCCCGCGACACGGAGACAGGCGACGAGGCACTCACGGAAAGCGCAGCGATGAAACCTCCTCGGGAGTCCTACGGATGCCAAGCGGTAGGTTCGCTGGGAAGCTGGTCAAGGACATCCTGCGATTCAAGAAAGCAAGCGTTCGCCAGGCACCTTTGCCGGAGGGCTCACCAGACTGGGAGGGGCTCGAGGAGATGACCTGGGAACAGGTAGACCGCGCCGCACGCGAGAATAGGCCTGGTTTCAACACCATCCGGAAACTCTTGGCGGACGGACGTTTCGACCGGTGAGGACGACAGCAACCACGAGCCTTTACGAGCTGTTGGATCGGCTCCGTCAGGCGAAGATCCATTATCGGATCCGGGACGACCGCGAACGGGCTGTATCCATCGACATCGCGGTTCCCGGTGAGCGCTGGGAGATCGACCTGTTGGCCGACGGTAGCCTGGAGGTCGAGGTCTTCAAGAGCGACGGCTCGATCCACGGGAAGGCCAAGCTGGGAGAGCTGTTTCGGAGGTTCTCCGATTGAGTTGCCATGCGCTTCGCGCACCCTGAGGCATGAAACCGACTTTTGACGATTCGGCCATGCTTCGGCGCGCGCGAGTTTCATGGTAGTTGCCGGCGGTCAGGACTACGGCGCGTGGCGGGGCGTCACCGCTGCGGCTTGCCTGTCTCCTGGATCTCGGCCTTGAGCCTCTTGATGATCGCCTCGAAGACCCGGATCGCAGCCCGGTTGAACTCCCGGCGGGCCTCGGGGTCCTCGGACATCTTCGCGACATACTCGTAAACGGAGTCCCAGAAGGCCTCGCAGCCCGCGGCATGGGCGCCCTGCATCAGGACGCCATTGCCGCTTCGGCGGGTCTTTTTCCGTTTCTTCATGGGTTGCATCTTATCAGTTATCCGTAACCTGTCAAGCCGCGAGAGAATTCCGTGGCCGAGTCATCGGGCCTCGACCCCGCGCCGAGCTAAACGCGCTCGCGCGCCGCTCTGGCGTGAGCGCCCTCGAGGACCCCTGCAGCGCACCCGCCGTCGCGGTTACCCGCCCCGCCGCAGGACCTCGTAGAGCATGACGCCGGCGGCGACGCCGACGTTGAGGGAGTCCGCGCGGCCCAGGATGGGGATCCGCGCCGTGTGCGTGCAGAGCGCAAGCTCCTCGGAAGTCAACCCGTGGCGCTCCTCGCCGAAGAGGACCACGAGCGGCGCCCGCACGGGCACCTCGGTGTAGAGCGCGCTCGCCGAGGGCGAGGTGCCGATCACTCGGCACCCGTGCCGGCGAGCCCAGACGGCGAGCTCCGGGATCGAAGTCCGGACGATCTGCAGGCGGAAGAGGCCGCCCATCGTCGCGCGGACGACGTCGGGGTCGAAGGGGTCCGCCTCGCCGCCGAGGAAGATGGCCCCTCCCGCGCCCACCGCCTCGGCCGTGCGGAGGATCGTCCCGAGGTTGCCCGGCGACCGCACCCGGCCCACCGCGACCCAGCACAGGCCGCGGCGGGGCTCGATCCGATCGAGCGGCGTCCAGTGCTGGCGCACGATCGCGCCGAGCCCCGAGGCGCGCGGCGTCCAGGAGATGCTCCGGAACTGCTCGGGGGTCACTCGCGCCACCGGGATCCCCTCGCGCTTCGCAAGCCGCACGCGATGCTGTGCCGCGGGGAGCTGGCAGAGGACATCGCTGTAAACGAGGGTATCTAGGGGAATCGAGGCGTCGACGGCCGACAGGACGGCGCGAGGGCCTTCGACGAAGTGGAGGCCGCTCTGGTCTCGGACCTTCCTGAGGCGGAGAGAGCGGATTCGATCCAGTACGGAAGGGACAGAACAGAGAGACGGCGGGCGATCGTGTCGATGCATCCTCCTTGCCGCCCAAGGCGGCGCAAAGAAACGTGCGTGTCGAAGCCCCTATGCCCGGGCATGGTATGCGCGGGCTTCAGCCATGTCCACTGCACCTGCGGCACTGCGGCCCCCGGAGGCACCCTCACTTCGCCTCCAGGTCCACCTCGAGGTCCCGCGACTCGACCTTGATCTCCTTCCGGCAGTGGGGGGTCCGGTCCATCTTCGCGTAGGCGCCGAGGTCGGTCGGGTCCGGCGGCATTCGCGGCACCTCGAGGATGTACTCGCCGGGCTCCACGTCCTCGATCTCGTAGGTGCCGTCCTCCTTCACCATGCCCAGGCCGGCCTGGTGCTTCGAGGCCTCGATCGAGGCCTTCGGGTCCAGGGGGTCCAGGTCCTCGGGTGCAGCCCCGCCGGGGCGGCGAAGCGAGACCATGCGCATGGGCGCGGCGGGGAGGTCCCGCACCTTGCCCAGGATCCGGAAGCCCTTCCCGATGACCACCTGGACGTCCCTGTCCGTCCCCGCCGCGAGCGACACGGAGAGCGTCTTCAGGGACATCTTGCCTCGCTGCATCGCAGCCACGTCCACCACCTGCAGCATGTGCTCGCCGGGCGGCACGTTCTCGAAGGTGAACTTGCCCTGCGCGTCCGTCACCTGCTGCTTGAGCGGCCCTGCGCCCATGAGCTGCGCCATGATGCCGGCCTTGGGCACGTCCACCTGGAGGACGACGCCACGGATCGCGCCGCCGCGGGAGAGGACGATCGGAGACAGCTTCACGAGCTCGTCCTCGCGCAGCGTGGCGGAGACGGGCTTCGACGGCGCGTGCTCCGCGTGCTCGGCCGCCAAGGCGTACTCCCCCGGCGCAAGCTGGCGCAGCTCGAAGCGCCCCTGGGCGTCCGTGGTCGCGGAGCCCTCGGCGGTGCCGAACATGGCCGGAAGCAAGCTGGCCATCATCTCCTCGACGGGGTCCGAGCCGGCGGGTCGAGCGCGGACCGTGGCGCCGGCGAGGGGCTCCCTCGAGGGCCCGACGACAGTGCCCTGGAGGGCCGCCCCGGCCGTCACGCGGACCGCGAGGCCCGGGTGGTCCAGGCCCGGCAGGACGCGGACCTTCTGGGAGCGCGCTGGGGCGAACCCGGGGATCCGCACGAGGACCTGGACCTCCTCCGGCGGAGCGGCGAGCGAGAACGTCCCATCCTCCGCCACGTCCTCCCATTCCTGGCCGCCCGATGTGAGCCTCGCCATGAGTCGCGCCACGTCGACGCGGCCCTCGTCGCCGACCGGGACGACCTGCGCCGTGCCGCGGACGCCGGGCGGGGCGCCGCCCGCCGCGACCACCCGCCCGAGGATCCTGCCCTGGGGCAGGAGCGTGAGGCGGAGGGGCGCGCCCCCCGGCGCGACGCCTTCGACCGTATCGCCGGTGTAGCCCTTCTTCGACGCCGCGACCTTGAAGGGCCCGCTCCCCGACACGGCCGCCTCGAACTCCCCGCCCGTGCCGGAGGTGGCTCTGGGGATCGCCGCGCTCGCCGCGCCGGTGAAGTCGGCCGGGCCCGACAGCAGGATTTCGGCGCCCTCGATGGGCCGCCCCGCGCCGTCGACGACAAGGCCCGCGATCCTACCCTTCTCGTCCTCCTCGAGGGTGAGCTCGATCCCCGTCACGTCCCGCGTCCCGTCGAGGACGACGGGGTCCTTCGCCTTCCCCCCGTCGAGGAAGGCCAGAGGGTCGAGCCGGCCCGTGTGCAGGCGGTATTTCCCCGGCCCGAGGTCCTTGAAGACGAACGCGCCGCCCGAGTCCGTGGTCGCGGAAGCGTCGGCGCCCGACGCG
The DNA here is from genome assembly GCA_016209535.1 of Planctomycetota bacterium. Taxonomy (GTDB): domain Bacteria; phylum Planctomycetota; class UBA8108; order UBA8108; family SXIK01; genus JACQVW01. Next base: position 13,191 of record JACQVW010000221.1, read on the forward strand.
TTGATGTCGCCCGTGAAGATGTCCTGCATGTCCGGCAGGATGAGGACCCTGACGCCGGGCGCCGCACGGCCGTCCGCGTGGGCCACGCGCCCCGAGATCGAGCGGCCCTGCGCGAGGGCGAGGACCACCTCGGCCTCGGGCGCCTCCTCGGTGAGCTCGAGCGCATCGCTCTTCGCCGGCGCGTGCCCGGCGGCGGTGGCCCACACGCGGTATCCCTGCGCGAGGGGCAGGCCGCGGATCTCGAAGCGACCTTCGGTGTCCGTCTCGGCATTCTTCTGGCCCAGGAGCTGTATCATCTCCATGTCGCCCCGCAGGGACGCGGCGACCAGGTTGGCGGGGACCACCGAGCAGTGAGCGCCCGCCGCGGGCTTGCCGTCGGGCCCCTTGACGACCCCGCGGATCGTCCCGCCGCGGTCCAGCTCGAAGTCGATGCCGGCGACCTCGGCGCCGGCCTCCAGGACGACCCGGGCCGCCTGCCGGGACGGCGTGGGCGCCCAGTCGCCCTCGGCGACGTGGGGGAGCACGCGGTGCTCGGCGGGAGGCAGACCGATGATCTTGTACTTTCCGTCCGGCCCCGTGGCCGCGCCGGGAGAGTCGGGATCGACGGCCGCCAGGAAGGCCGGCTGATCCGGGACGAAGCGCGCGGCCACGACGGGGACGCCCGGCACGGGGCGCCCCGTGCCGCGCTCGGTGACGGTCCCCGAGATGCTGCCGCCGGGCCCGAGGGTGAAGTCGGCGGTGACGTCGAGCACGGGATCGCCTCGGCCGCCCTCGGCCTCGGCCGACCCGGCCTCGGCCTCCTCGGGCCTGGATGCCGGAGGGACGGCGCCCACGAGGTCGTCGAGCTCCCGGACCTGGACCTCGCGCCCCTCGGCCCCCGCGACGAGGAGGCCGAGCGCAGTCCTCCGCGGCAGGAGGAGCACGTAGTGGCCCTCCTTGTCCGCCGCGATGGCGCGGCCGCCGGCCACGGCGTCGCGCAGGGCGCTCGACGCGAGCCTCGCGGGGTCGGCGCTCCCCTCGAGGAGCGCCGCGTCGTGCGAGAGCCGCCGCAGGGCCTTCTTCTCCCCCGGGAGCCAGCGCACGCCGGCCCCTTCGAGGGCCTCGCCTCCGGAGCCGCGGACCACGCCGCTCACGCGGAGCGCCGCGCGGGACGCCTCGGGCTCGGGCGCCGCCGGCTCCGGGATCGCCGCCGCCGGTTGGGCGGATCCTTCCGGGGGCTCCGCTCTCGGTGCCGTTCGCTCCGCCCCGGCTCCGGCCGGATCGGCACCCGCTGCGCCCGCCTCCATGGCCACCTGCGGCCCGCCGCCCGGGCCAGGCCCGGGAGCGGGCCCGTCCTTCGCCCCTCGCCCCAGCCAGAAGAAGACGGCGATGATCGCCGCCATGAGGAGGAGCGCGCACGCGAACGCCGTGGAGATCGACAGGCGGCCCGCGCGAAGGCGCTCGGGCCCCGGATACCGCTGGCTCTTCATAGGAACCTCCCTCCACCGGTGACCCTGGTGGTGACGGTGGTGCCGTAGAGTCTCGCTCCCCGGCGGGTCCTTTCAAGGCCGGAGGGGCCGGATTCCCAGCGATCGTGATCTCGGTCACCGGTGGCCGGCAGATTCCAGAGGAGCCTCCGGGAGCTGAGGGATCTCCCGGCCAGCCCGCCCAGCGACGCTCGCCGGCCCCTCCTACGCCCCTGCGCGAGGCTCCCCGGCAAGCGCGCCCGCGAGCCCCACCGCCGTGATCGCTCCCTCCTTGGTCGCGATCACCCTCGCCGCCTGCACGGCCTGCCCGTAGAACCCATCGCCCGCCGCGGCCTCGAGCCTCGCGAGGAAGGCCGGCAGGGCGCGCCCCAGGTGCTCGGCGCGGAACTTCCCGAGGGCGTCTCGGCAGACGCCGGCCGCGTCGGCCCTGCCTGCAGCCACCGCGTAGGCCTCCTTGACCAGGAGGTACGCCGCGAAGGAGAGCTCCGCGGCCACGTGGTCCGGCGCCTCGCGCAGCTCGCGCGCACCCTCGAAGGCGAAGGCCTTGTAGAAGGCCGCGACGTCGGCGATGAGCGGGCCCTTGCCGGCGAGGCAGGCCGCCTCGTAGTCCGACTCGGCCCTCGGGCAGGGCCCGCCGGGGCCGAGGAGGCGGTTGTGCTCCTCCTCGATCGTCGCGGGGACCGCCTCGGCGAGCTCCAGGAGCTTCGCTGCCGCCCTGCCGTGCACGCTGGCGGCGAGCCCGCGCAGCTCGGCAGCCAGGTCCGGGCCCGGCGGGCCGAAGAGGACCGCGAGGGCCCGGAGCCGCGACACCTCCTCGAGGAGGGACGCGACCTCGGCCCCGGCGGCCCCGCGGGCCTGCTCCGCGGCGGTCATGGCGCACCCTCCAGGAGGAGCGGGATCCAGGTGGTCCGCATCTTGCGCGCGCCCACGTTGCCCGCGGCGCCGTCCCAGACCGCGAAGGCGGCGTAGGTCCTCGCGCCGGCGCGGAGGGCCTCGCCCTCCCGCGGATCGAGGGGCCTCGCGATCGTCACGGCCCAGCGCTTCCCATCGTGGACGCCGCGGCCCGTCGAGACCTGCTCGTGGAGCGGCGTCAGCGTCCCGAAGCCCTCCGCGGCGAGGTCCTGGGTCGGCGCGTCGCTTCGCCGCGCGGCCACCGGGTTCCCCAGGGCCTTCGCCGGCGCGTAGAGGGCCTCCATGGCGGGCCGCGCCTTCGCGTCGGCCTGGTCGTAGGGGTAGTGGTCGACGGTGACGTTCGGGTAGAGGGCCTTCACGGGGTCGACGCCCTTCTCGAGCTCCTCCTGCCACTCCGCCTTCCAGAGGTGGATCCGCACCGCCTTCTTCCGCTGCCCCATGGCCGCGTCGGGCACGTCGCCTCCGGCGGCGAGCGGGACCTGCACGGCCGCCGCGTCGGAGAAGCGCGACGGCCCCGAGAGCCTGTCGGCGCTCGCATCGAGCCACTCCATGCAGAAGGCGATCTTCTGTCCGTCGTGAAGGGCCCGCACGCGCACCGATTCGACCGTCGCCTGCGCGAGCTTGGGCTCCGTCTGGTCCTGGAGGAGGAGCTTCGAGACGTGCTCGGGGGCCGCGGCCCACTCCCCGGACGCCGGGTCGGCGGCGGGCAGCGCTCCCTTCACGCGCCGCGCGAGGACCTCGCTGGGCGGGACCGGCGGCGGCTTCTCCTGCCGCGTGCAGGAGGCGATGGCAGCGAGCGCCGCGGCGCTCGCGAGGGACAAGGCAAGCGGGATTCGTTTCATGGCGTCGTCCTCACGGTGTCTCGCGGTGTCCTGCGGTCTCCCATGGGTCTCATGGTGCTTCGTGGGTCTCATGGGGTCTCATGGGGTATTCAGCCTCGCCACGGCCCGGGCCTCGTCGAAGCCGCTCCGGACGAAGACCGGCTCCTGGATCGGCACCCTCACCAGCTCCTCGCGCTTCTCGTTGTAGGCGACCGCCGCATCGCCCTCGACCTTGAACCGCGAGATCGTGAAGAGGGTCGAGCCGAACAGCGCGAGCAGCCCAGCCAGGGTGCGGTCCCCGGCCGCGGCCGCGGCGCGGTAGGCGGCCGCCGCGGCCTTGGCGCCGGGGCCGAACATCTGCCGGTTGAAGGCGTCGGGCACGTGGATCGGCGGGATGTAGTACACGTTGGGCTCGAGCCCGAGCTGCGGGAAGAGCGGCAGGGCGAGCTTCCGCA
>JACQVW010000230.1 GCA_016209535.1 Planctomycetota bacterium
GAGGAATGTGCTCCCTCCCTCCTCGGTCGGGAGCACCCCCCGAGGGGGCGGTTGGCGCCGGGGCGAGCGAGCGGGCGCGCGAGGGCCGGCGGCTCGTGGCGCAGGGTGCGAAGATCACCTTGAACCTGCCGCGGGCGGCCTTCCGCTCCGGCAGGGGCCGTGGCGGGTCCATCGAGGGCGAGCTGGAGGACGTCCTCGACGTCGCGGTCAAGGGCTGCCTCGAGCGCCGGCGGTTCATCGAGCGCCTGGGGGCCAACCGGGAGAACCCCCTCTGGAACCTCCTCGGGAGGCCGGACCCGGCTCCGCTCCTCTCCATGGAAGACACGACCTTCACGATCGGCGTCCTGGGCTTGAACGAGTGCGTCAAGTACCTGACGGGGTCCGACCTGCACCTGGACCCCGCGGCGCGGCGGCTCGGGCTGGACCTGGTCCGCGCCATCGACCGGAAGCTGCGCCGCGAGGAGAAGAGCCTCGGGATACGCCTCGTGCTCGAGGAGACCGCCAACGTGGGACCGCTGAGGGTCCTCGAGAAGCGGGATCGCGAGAAGTTCCCCCAGATGGCCGAGATCGACCGGGGGAGGCACCCCGAATGGGGACCGACCTTCACCGACGGAGTGCGCCTGCATCGCATGGCGCCCGTGGACCCCCTGCGGCGCGTGGAGGAGCTCGCGCCGTACCTCCGGCACGTCGAGCCGGCGGGGGGCATCGTGGAGGACTTCCCGGAGCTCCGGAGCGCCGCGGGGGACCTCCTCTTGAGCCTCCTCGAGGAGTGCCTGCCGCTCGTGGCCACGTGACGCGTCGCATCGAAACGCGGCGTGGTTCAAAAACCGCGATCACGCGGTTTAGAACCACGGCCGAAACGCAAGTGAAGAGAGAGAGCCTGAGCCGCCCATGTACCTGAAGAAGCTCGAGATGCTCGGCTTCAAGTCCTTCGCGGACAAGACCGAGCTGGTGTTCCAGCCCGGCATGACAGCGATCGTCGGGCCGAACGGGTGCGGGAAGTCCAACGTCGTCGATGCCTTCAAGTGGATCTTCGGCGAGCAGTCCGCCAAGGGCCTGCGGGGCACGGAGATGAAGGACGTCATCTTCAACGGCACCCTCGAGCGCAAGCCGACGGGGTACGCCGAGGCCACCATCGTCTTCGAGAACTCGGACCGGTTCCTGGACTTGGACTACGCCGAGGTGGCCCTGACGCGCCGGCTCTACCGCAGCGGGGAGAGCGAGTACCTCATCAACAAGCAGCGCTGCCGCCTGAGGGACATCCGGGAGCTCTTCATGGGCACGGGGATCGGCCAGACCTCGTACTCGATCCTCGAGCAGGGGAAGATCGATGCCCTCCTGCAGGCGAACCACGTGGAGAGGCGCTTCATCTTCGAGGAGGCGGCGGGGATCTCGAAGTACCTCGCCCGGAAGGCCGAGACGCTCCGCGCCCTGCTCCGCGTCGAGGAGAACCTCACGCGCCTCAACGACCTGGTCGACGAGGTGGAGAAGCGGCTGCAGCGCGTGAAGGCCCAGGCGAGCAAGGCCCGCCGCTACCGCGAGGTCAGCGAGCGCCTGAAGGAGCTGAGGGTCCGGTGCGCCATCGACGACTACCGGGAGAGCGTGGCGGCGAGGGCGGGGATCTCGTTCCGTCTCCACTGGAGCAGCTTCCGCCTCGGTCTCCTCGAGGACCTCTCGAGGGAGCTCTCGGCGAAGCTCGAGGCTAGGGCCGCCGAGCGGCGCGCCCACTCCGAGGGCCTGGGGGCGCTGCGGGATGCGGTCGCCGGCGTAAGGCTCCAGATCGAGAGGACTCGGGAGCGGATCGAGCAGGCTCGCCGGCGGTCCGTGGAGCTCCTCGAAGAGCGGGAGCGGAAGGCGGAGGAGCTCGAGGCCACCCGGGGCTCCCTCGAGGCCGCCGCGGGCCGCATCGAAGGGGAGAAGCGGGACCTCGAGGACCTGCGCGCCGAGCGCGCCGGGCGCGAGGAGGAGGTCCGGCGGACCCAGGAGGCCCTCCAGGATGTCCGGCGGGAGAAGGGCGCCCTCGAGGAGCTCCTTGGCGCGAAGAAGGCCGACCTCCTCGGCCTGTTCCAGAAGCGAGCACGCGTCGCGAACGCACACGTACAGGTCGGGGCCGAGCTCGCGAACCTGGAGGCCCAGAAGGAGAGGCTTCGGGGAGCCCTCGCCAGCTTCGAGGCGGCGCGGCGCGCCGAGGAGGAGCGAGCCGCGGGCCTCCGCGCCGAGCTCGAGCGGCTCGAGGCCGAGTCGGGCAGGCTCGAGCAGGCCCGGCGGGGGGTCGAGGAGGCCGCCACGGCGATCCAGGGTGAGATGGCGGGGCTCGAGGCGGCCCTCGAGGAGAGGGTGAGCGTGCTCCACCAGCGCCGCTCCCGCCACGAGGTCCTGCGGAGCCTCGAGGAGAGCCTGGAGGGCCTCTCGAAGGGCGTCGCGGACGTCCTGCGCAGGCGCGAGGCGACGCCGGCGCTCGCCGAGGTCCACGGCGTGGCCGGAGCCCTCCTGCGCGTCGAGAGCCGTTACGCGAAGGCCGTCGAGGCGGCGCTGGGCCCGCACGCTCAGTCCCTCGTCGTCGAGACCCAGGAGGGCGCCCTGGGCTTGCTCGAGCTCACTCGAGCCGAGGACGCCGGCGCCATCGAGGTCATCTCCCTCGACCGCGTCGACTGGATCGCACCCGAGGATTTCCAGCGGCAGGCCGGCGTCCTGGGGCCCCTCTACGACAAGGTGCAGGTGGCCGAGGAGCTCCAGGGCCTCTTCCAGAGGCTCCTGGCCAACGTGGTCCTCGTCGAGGACTTCGAGACCGCGCTCGCCCTGTCCCGGAACGGGCTCAGGCCCTTCCGGCTCGTGACCCTCGACGGCGAGGCGATCGAGCCCTGGGGAGCGTTCTCCCGCGTGGGCGAGAGCGAGCTCGGGATCATCTCGCGCCGGAGCGAGATGGAGGACCTCCTCGGCGAGATCCGTGAGCTCGAGGAGGGGGAGTCGGAGCTGCGCGAGAGGCACTCGAGCCTGAAGGCAGGCCTCCTGGAGCGGCGCGCGGAGCTCGAGCGGCTCCGGGAGGAGGCGGAGGTGCTGGGGCGATCGGCCCTGCAGGTCGAAGGGGCCCTGGCCGGCGCCGGCCGCGAGATCGACAGGATCGGGCGCGAGCTGGCCCTCGGGTCGGCCGAGGTCGAGGACATCGCGGGGCGCGCTGCCGCCCGCGCCGAGGAGAAGGCTGCCCTGGAGGCCGAGGGGGTCGCGCTGGACGGCGCGAAGCGCGCCGCCGAGGAGGATCTCCGGGGCCTGGAGGACCGGATCGCCGGCACGGCGGGCAGGGAGGCCGCGACGTCGGAGCGGCTCACGCAGCTCCGGCTCGAGCTGGCCCAGGCCGAGGAGCGCGAGGAGAGCCTGCGCCAGATGGTGGCCCGCGAGGAGGCGAACCTGTCGGAGCGCAGCCTCCAGGCCGGGGAGCTCGAGCGCAGCATCGGGACCCTCGCCGAGCGCCGCGAGGAGACCCTCCGGCTCGTCGGCGCGAGCGAGCGGGAGCTCGTCGAGCTCGCGGGGAGGGAGGAGGAGGCGCGGAGGAGCCTCGAGGCCGCCGAGGAGGCCGGCCGCAGGCTGGATGAGCTGGAGGCCTCCTACCGCGGAGAGCTCGATCGCCTCCACAAGGAGACCGCTCTGGTCCAGAAGGACCGGGAGGAGGCCCAGCTCCGCGACCAGGAGGAGCGCCACCGCCGCAACTCGGTCCTCGAGCGCATGGACGAGGAGTACGGCCTGGACCTGCGCGGCCTCCTCGACGCGGTGCTTTCCCCCCTCGGTCCCCCCGAGGGGACGGTGCTTTCCCCCCTCGGTCCCCCCGAGGGGACGGTGCTTTCCCCCCTCGGTCCCCCCGAGGGGACGGTGCTTTCCCCCC
>JACQVW010000231.1 GCA_016209535.1 Planctomycetota bacterium
ATCCACCAGGTCGTGCTCGACGCCGCGCTTCCGGCCGCGGCCGCCCCGGGCTCCCCCGGCGCGTCAGTGCCCGCAGCGAGCGCCGGGGCCTCCGAGGCCTGGCGCACGAAGGGGTGCACCACCACGCTCGCCTTCACGTTGCCCAGCACGCTCAGGAAGCTCCGCAGCTCCTCCTCCTCCCGCTTCTCGAAGGCCTCGACGAGGGCCTCCCGGTCGCCCGCCGGCAGCACCGCGGCGCCGGACGCGGCTTCCGCGCCTCGGGCGGCCTCGACGCGCTCGACGGCGGCGAGGGCCACGTGCACCGTCACGCTGGCGCCCTTGAGCTCGCCGGCAGGGATGTCGATCGTCGTCTTCTCGTAGCTCTCGAAGGGCACGGACTGGACCGACTCGCGCACGGCCACGGGGCGGTCCGAGGGCGACATGACGCCGCCCGAGACGAGCTCCCCGCCCCGCTCGAGGGCGCTCGAGACCTCGAGGGAGAAGGTCTTCTCCCGGTCCGCCTCCCGCTTCTCCACGGTGGAACGCTGGGGCGAAAGGGCGACCAGCACGGCGACGGAGAGCTCCTCGGGCGCGAAGGCCTTCGAGTAGTAGTGGCGCTCGATGACCTCCTGGATGAGCTTCCTCGAGCGCTCCTCCTTCTCCTCGACCCAGACAGGCGCCGAGCCAGCGAGCGCGGCCTCGTAGCGGTTGCCGAGGTTGTCCGTGATCGCGATCCTCTCGGGCCGCAGGTTGAAGGCGCAGCGGACCATGTCGCGGATGGCGTCCGCCTCGCCTCGAGTCAAGGCCGCGGCGCCCGGCTTCAGGCTCAAGCTCACCGAGGCCGACTCGCCCGGATCCGCTCGGGACGCGAACGCCTTGGTCGAGGGGGAGGAGGCGACGAGGGTTGCGGTGCGGACCTTGTCGTTCCAGAGGATGGCGTTCTCGATCTTCCTCCGGTTCATCTCGCGGAGCCGCGCCTCGAAGCGCTCCGGAGGCTCGAAGATGCTGCTCTTCTCGGGCCAGTCGATGCCGGCCAGGACGGACACGGGGATGCTCTCGCGCTCGAGGATGCGGAGCGCGCGCTCGTGCTCCGCGCCCTCGGGCACCTCGATGGCCCGGGCGCCGCCCGGAATCCGCCGCTCGCGCCAGGGGACCGAGCCCTCGGCGAGGAGGGAGACGACTCGCTGGAGCCGCGACGCGCCGGTGTTCCCACCATCCTGCCCGGTGCTCCCACCACCCTGCCCGGGGCTCCCCTCGCTCGAGAAGACCACGCGGTAGCCCGAGCCGCCCCAGGGGACGAGGGAGAGAAGGACGGCGCTCGCGACGAGACCGCCCAGGAGAAGGACCGAGAGCCGCTCCAGGCGCGAGAGTTTCCGGTAACGGTCCCTCGCGGCCAGGATCCCCCCCACGGCTCTCTTCAGCGCTTCCTTCAAGCTCTCTCTTCCTGCCCCCGGAGTCGCCGCGGCCCATCCGCCACGGCGGCTCGAGGAGGTGCTCCTCCACGCTCCAGGGGCCTGTCCAGGGACAAAAAAAGGAAAAGGAAGAATGCCTCGGAACGCCCCGGGGGGCCGGGGCGGATCTCTCCTCTGCGCACTTTCCTTTTCCTGCAGAAGACACTCACCTCGCACTCCGGCTTCCCGGGCCGGGGCCCGCGGCGAGTCTCGAGCGGCGGGTTCTCTTCACCTCTTCCCGAAGACCACCGCGGGGGCCAAGACCCCTGCGCAAGACTTCTTTTCTAAGGGCGCCTCAGGTGGCGGTCCGCCGGTCCTGCGGCTACCCGCCGCTCAAGCGTGGGGGTTGTAAACTATGCTTGATGAAATGTAAATCAGAAAATTTCAAATGCTCCCCCGTCAACTCCTTAACCCATTGTGGAAACACAACTTCCAGTGAAATCCCCATCGCATCCTCGGGGCTTGACAGCCTTCGGGACCGCCCCAACGCCGGGCGGGGCTTTCCTGCGCGTGCTTGCCGGCTCTTGCGCCGAGCGCGGCGACGGTTCGCGGCGAGGGCGACGACGGCTCAGCGCCGGAGGAGGACAGGCAGCCGGGGCTCCGTATCCCCCGGCTCCGGCGGCACGATGAACGAGAGTTCCGCGGCCGTGACCCAGCCCAGCCTCTCGGCCGCGCGGCTCGACTCGGGGCCAGTGGCCAGAACGAGCGCCGGGCGCGCGCTCCGCTCGCGCGAGAAAGCGTGGAGCCCGGCGCCGGGGAGCGGCGCGGGCTCGAGCGGGCCCGCGTAACGGAGGTCCGCCCCAAGCGCCGCCACGCGGCCGAGGGCGCGCCTCCAGAGACCCCTGGGCGCCGCAGGCGCGAGGGGGAGGACGGCGAAGGGACGCACCTCGCGGAAGAGGATCTCGCCTTCGCCGTCCAGAGCCTCGAGCGAGAGCCGGTAGGCGCCCGCACCGGGCCGCGCGCCGCGGGGCCGCACGACCCACCGCGCGGGCCTGCCCGCGGGGGCCCAGGTCTCCGCCTCTCCCCCGTCGAGCCGGTCTCCGGACCACCGGCGGAGCTCGTGCCGGAGCAGCCACCGCCCCCGAGCCACGCCGTGCGCCGAGACCTCGAACGTCACGTCCTCCGCGTCGTCGAAGAGGTCCGGACGCCTCAGCCCCTGGACGCGCAGCCCCGGCTTGATCTCGAGCTCGACGGCCTCGAGGAGGAGCGCGCTCTCGCGGTCGCGCGGGCCGCTTGCGATGCGCAAGGCGAGGGCGGCGAGCGCGGCGCCGGCGGGGACCTCGCCCTCGACCCTCGACTCGCGGCCCGCGCCGCGGCGGAGCTCGAGCGGAGCCTCGACGCCGACCGCGGAGCCGTCCCCCGAGAGGAAGCTCACCGCGAGCGCCGCCGTGCCGCCTCCGAGCGCCGCCGCATCCGCGGCGCACCGGAGCTCGAAGCGGGGGAGGTCCGGCACGGGGAGCGGGCTCGAGGCGACGAGGGCCTTGCCGCCACGGGCGGCGAGGCGCAGGGCCCTCGTCCCGCGCTCCCCGGTGCGGACGAGCCTCGCCTCGGGCGATCGCGGATAGAGCTCGGGAGCGCGGGGGTCAGCCTCGGCCCCGAAGAGCTGCCTCCAGGACCCTCCCAGCTCCGCGAGCGGCACCTCGAGCCGTCCGTCCTCGAGGCCCGGAGGCGCCGGCGGCTCGAAGGTCCAGCGGAGGGTCTCGTGCGCGGCCGCAGCCGGGGCAACGAAGAGGACCGAGAGGCGAAGCAGGCCGGGCCGAGCCGTCATCGCTCGCCCTCCAGCTTCGACGCCAGCGCCGACCTCCACTTGCGGAGCCAGGCACCGGCCGCAGGTTCGCGAGCGGAGAGATCGGCGAGCCCGCCGAGGGCCGCTCGCGCGAGGGACCGCTCCGCGGCGCCTCGCTCCCGTTCCCCCCGCGCCTCGACGATCTCGGCGATCCTCAGGCGCGCCCAGGGCGCGAGGGGGCCCTCGCCGTGGAGGCTCAAGGCACGCTCGTAGCGCCGCAAGGCGCCCTCGGCATCGCCGGACTCGAGCGTCGCGTCGGCGAGCCTGTAGGCGGCGCCCGCGGCGAGGTCCTCGATCCGGGTCCGCGAGAGCCTGAAGAGGCCCCGGAGCCTCGAGCGGTCCGGCGCGAGGCTCCGGGGCTCGAGGCCGGCCAGCTCCTCGAGGCTCGCCCATGCGCGCTCCCGGCGGCCGAGCCGCTCCTCGATCCTCCAGAGCCTGTCGAGGGCCACGACCTCGGCTTGCGTCCCCCGGGAGCCGGGCGCCGCGAGCCACCGCTCGAGGAGCGCGCCGGCCAGCTCGAGCTGCGCCGCCGCCTCCGGAGCGGCGCGCCGCCCGGCGGCCCTCGACAGATCCTCGAGGGCCCGGCGCTCGAGCTGGAGCGCCCGGAGGAGGAGCGCCGCGCGGCAGACCGCCGACGCTGCGTCGAGGTTCTCGATGAGGAGCACGAGGTCCCGCCCGGCCTCCGAGTCCAGGGCCAGGGCCTCGCCCGGGTCGCGCGCGGCCAGATCCGAAGCCATCTCGAGCCGGACCGCGGCCCGAAGGAGCCTCGCCTCCTCGGCCGCGGGGCCGAGGCCGCTCGCCCAGGTCCCCTCCTCCCACGCCGCCCCGCGCTCGATGGCGGCGTCGAGGAGGGCCGCCGCGCCGCGGGGATCGCCGGCCTCGGCGCGGGCCCGAGCGACGAGCAGCACGGCGTCGGCATCGTCGAGTTCCGGCGCCGGGAGCGCCTCGAGGACGCCGCGGGGATCGCCGGCGAGGTCGAGGAGCCCGGCGGCCTCGACCGCGAGCCTCCGCCTCGCGCCCGGCTCGGCGTCCGCCGCGAGCTGGAGCCGGAGGTGCGCCGCGGCGGCGACGTCCCCCGCCGCCCGCTCCGGGTCACGCTCGAGCGCCGCGCGGCCACGCTCCTCGAGGAGGCGCGAGCGGAGGCGCGCGATGCCCGGCGTGGAGGCGGGCTCCTCCTCACCGAGGAGCGCGGCGAGGCCATCGAGGAGCGCGAGCGCCCCCGTCGCGTCCCCGGAGCGCGCCGCATCCTCGACCGCCGCCCCCGCCCACGCGGCAAGGTCCGCGTACGCGCCGAGGGCAACCTGGCCCGCGTCGCGGAGCGCGGGGATCTGCGACGCGAGCCGTCCGAGCTCCGCCGCGTCGCGGGGCGCCGCCGCGATCGAGGCGAACCCGCGGCGTGCCGCCGCGGCGCACCAGGCCCGGGCCTCGAGGCGCCAGCGCTCGAGCGGCCCCGGGTCACCCCTCGACATCGCCCCGCGGAGAGCCTCGGCCGCGGCCTCGGCGAGGCGCGCGCCCCGCTCCGCCGCCGCCCTCCCCTCGCGCGCGGCGGCGAGGAGCGCGGGGACGTCGGGGCTCGCGCTGCCCGGCGCGGCGGCGGCGCCCTCCGCGGCGATCCCGCCGAGCAGGTGCTCGGCCCTCGCGAACCGTCCCGCCGCGAGGTGCGCCGCGGCATCGAGGAGCTCGATCCGCAGGGCGTCCTCGCGGCTCGAGGAGCTCGCCGCCAGCGCGTCGGCCGCAGCCCGCAGGGCCCGCGGCGTCCCGGACCCGAGCGGGCCGGCCCGCAGGTCCGCCTCGAGGCGATCGAGGACCACGAGGATCTCGCGCCGCGCCGCCTCGGCCTCGCCGAGGAGGCCGCTCCCGCCGGCGCCCAGGCCTTCCCCCTGCGCCGGAACGGCGCCGCGCCGGCCCGCCGCGATGTCGCGGACCTCCCGCGCGCGCATCCCCGCGAGGCGCTCCTCGACGCCACGCCGCAGCCCGGCGCCGTCGCGCGCCGCGAGGCTCGCGGCCTCCTGCCGGTGTCCCGCGAAGCCGAGGGCCGCGGCGAGCGCGGCCACGGCGAGGATCGCGGCCGCGATCCTGCCCGGCACTCCGGCCTTGTGCGGCGTCGCCATGGCGGCCAGGCTAGGCGCCCTGCTCCTCGGGCTGCTTCAGGATCTGGATGATCTCCTTCAAGGTCTTCGTCGCGCGCAGCTCCTTGATGCGCTCGATCCGCTCGAAGACCTCCTCGCCGTAGAGCCTGTGACCGGACTGCGTGCGCTCGTCCTCGGTCAGGAGGCCAAGCATGGTATAGTTGTGGATCGTCTGGCGAGAGAGCCCCGTGTACCGCATGACCTCCCCGATCTTGAAGAGCTTCCTGGGAATCACGCGCCGTGGCTTCTTCCGCTTCTCCATGCCGTCGACCACCCGCGAGGTCCCGAGCGCTGCGCCTGCCGGGCTCGTTGAGCCTGCTGGGCCTGCGAGGTCGGCGCAGCCCCTCGCCCTCTAGGTGTCCTTCAGATGATTCGCAGTTTCGGGCTTCGAACTTTAATGTTTTGTAAGACATAAACCGTGGGTCGCCACTTACCGGCAGATGCCGGTTCCAGAAATCTCGCCGGCTCGGCGCGCCTCGACGCGAAGGGCCGGGCCAGGCTCCTCGGCCTCGCGCGGGACCTCGCGGGAGCCCTCGCGGAGCTGCGGAGGTTGCGCGCCGCGCGCCCCGGCGACCCGCGCGGCGACGCGGCGCTCCTCCTCGACCTGAAGGTGGTCCCGGAGCTCGCTCGAGGGCTCGACCTCCCCCTCTTCCTCGGCTTCCAGGGCGGCACGAACACGGGGAAGGCCACGCTCTTCAACGCCCTCGCCGGGAAGCTCCTCTCCCCCGCGATCCCCACCGGGTCCGCCACGAAGCACCCTCTGGTCTTCGCGCACGAGCGCTGGCGCGGCCGGCTCCTCGATGCGCCGCTCTTCCCGGGCTTCGAGGCGAGGCAGCTCGAGGACCCCAAGCGCCTCATCGTGGATCCCGAGCGCACGGACCTCCTCTACGTGCGGCTCCACGACGACGCGCGCCTCGAGCGGCTCGCGCTGGTCGACTCGCCCGACTTCGATGGCGCCCTCGAGACGAACGCCGCCGGAGCCGCGGCCATCGCCGCCATCTCCGACGTGACCCTCTTCGTCACGACGGCCGAGAAGTACCGGGACCGCATCCTCGTGGACCAGCTCCGGCGCCTCCTCGAGCTCAAGGACGACGTGCTCGTCGTCTTCAACAGGCTCGGCGAGCCTATCGTCTTCGAGACCCTGGCCGACGACCTCCGCAGCGTCCTCGGCCCGCCCGGAGCCCACCTGCGCGCGGCGCGCCTCCCCTCCTCGGCGGCCCGCCACCCCGAGGACGACCTGCGCGCCGCCCTCGTCGACCTGACGGCGCCCCTCGCGGCGCTCGACGTCGCGAGGACGAAGGAGGCCACCCTTTCGAGGACCGTGCGGCGCGTGGCGGCGCTCGCCGCCGAGGCCGCCGAGCGCTGCTCCGCCGATGCCGAGCTCAAGCGCGAGCTCCAGCGGATCGTGCGGGAGGGCGAGGAGGAGTGCGCCCGCGAGTAC